>CAZOYL010000036.1:0-19910 GCA_964584035.1 uncultured Gemmatimonadota bacterium
GCCGGAGGCCAAACGGTAGCTGAGGGCCTCCAGCTCGATGGCGATGTTGACGTTCCGGATGACAACTCCGGGGGGCGCCTTCAGGCTCACCGGGGCGAAGTTGAGGATCATTTTCAGGCCGGAACGGACCAGCAGGTCGACGACCGTCTGGGCGGCGTCTTTGGGAACGGCCACCATGGCCATATCGATGTGCAGCTCCCGGACCACCCGGGGCAAGGCCCGGATATCCTGGATGGTCACATCCTTCCTCTTTTTGCCTATCTTATTGGCATCGTTGTCGAACGCGGCCACGATGTGGAAGCCCTGCGTTTTGAACTCCCGGTAAGTGATCAGAGATACTCCCAGATAACCGGCCCCTACCAACGCCACGTTCCAGGTTCGATAGAGCCCCAGGATGCGGGAAATAACCCCCTTGAGCTCGCTAACGGAGTATCCCTGCCCGCGGGTGCCGAACTGTCCGAAACAGGACAGGTCCTTTCTCACCTGCGCCGGGGTGATGCCGTCTCGGCGGGCCAGCTCTTTGGAGGAGACCATCTTGAGTCCCTGTGTCTCCAGATGAACCAGCGAGCGGTAGTACCGGGACAGCCGGGCCACGGTGGCGTCGGAAGCTTTTTTAATCTTCATCTCCATAATTAGCAACACATTACGGGCTTGTGAACAGTTTCACAATACCCCAGAAATATACGATCAGAGTGGCCGATTGTCAAGAGATTTTTAGGGGAGGTTTCAGAACAGGCGGACCAGGATGATGACCACCATGGCGATGGCGCAGGAGAGGTTGACGGTCATGCCCAGGAGGCGTCCCACGAAGGCGCCGTAGCCGGCCCTGGCGGCCCGGGCCTGATCGTCACGATGGATCATCTCCAGGGTGAAAGCGCCCAGGAAAGCTCCGGCCAGCGCTCCCAGGACGGTACCCACCACCGGGAACAGGGCCGATCCCCAGGCGGCGCCCAGGATGCCGCCGATCAGGGTGCCCAGGACGCCCCACCGGGAGGCGCCGAATTTGAGCGTGGTGAAGGTCCCCAGAAGAAACTCGAACAGCTCGGAGAGCACGGTCAGGCCCAGCAGGATCAGCAGAACCGGCCAGGTGATGGAGCCCCGAAATCCGGTGGCCAGGCCGTAGACCAGAACATCGCCGAAGATGACAAACGTCCCCGGGAAGCCAAAGGGAATGGCCGCGATCCCGAGGACGAGGACAAGCAGGAAGATGATCAGTCCGGTGACCTGTAGAAGACCCTCGAACATGTCAAAAGCTTATTTTTTCCTGGCCAGCAGCCGGCTGTGCCATTCCAAAAGAATCGGGCTGGCCACGAAGATGGAGGAATAGGTACCTACGATGACGCCGACCATCAGGGCGAAGGCGAAGTCCCTGATGACCTCGCCGCCCAGGGCGAACAGGCAGATGACCACCACCAGGGTGGTCAGGGAGGTGATGATCGTCCGGCTAAGGGTCTGATTGATGCTGGCGTTGATGATGTCGCCGTAGTTCTTCCCCCTCATGCTGGCCAGATCCTCCCGGATGCGGTCGAAGACCACGATGGTGTCGTTCAGCGAATAGCCCACGATGGTCAGCAGCGCGGCCACGATGACCAGGGAGATCTCCTTGTTCATTATGGAGAAGATGCCCAGGGTGATGAGCACATCGTGAAACAGGGCTGCGATGGCGCCAACGGCGAACTTGAACTCGAACCGCCAGGAGATGTAGATGAGGATCCCCAGCATGGCATAGAGAATGGCCCAGACCGCCTTGCCGCGAAGCTCCTGGCCGATCTTGGGACCCACCTTTTCCTCGCGGCGGACCTCGAAGGCGTTGTCGGGAAAATCTCTGGCAAAGGCCTCCTTGATCTGATCGCCGACCGTGGTGCCCATCTCCTGTCTCTTCACCCGAATGAGGAATTCCCGGCCCTGGGCGAACTTCTGGATCTCGGCGTCTCCCCAGCCGATCTTGTCCAGGGACTCGCGAATCTGCTGGACGGAAAGGTCCTGTTCGAACTGGATCTGCAGGAGCGTGCCGCCGGCGAAGTCGATGCTCAGCGAGGGACCCCCGTGGGCGATCAGGGAGATCAGTCCGATGCCGATCAGGCAGGCTGAGATGATGAAGGCAAACTTGCGTTTGGCCACGAAATCGATCTGTGTGTTGGTCAGGATTTGCACGATCTCTCACCTGTTGGAAGAATTTGAGATGCGAATTGCTTCGATGACGTCACGAAATGATGCTCTCGAATGTCAAATGCTGATCTTCGCCTGCGGACGCGGCTCGTACAGGAAATGAAAGATCATCCGCGTGATCACGATGGCCGTGAACATGCTGGCCACGATGCCGATCGACAGCGTCACGGCGAAGCCCTTGATCGGTCCGGTGCCGAACTGGTAGAGCACAATGGCCGTGATCAGGGTGGTTACGTTGGCGTCCAGAATAGTCCGGAAGGCCCTCGAGTAGCCGCTGTCGATGGAGGCCAGGACCGTCTTTCCGGCCCGAAGCTCCTCGCGGATGCGCTCGAAGATGAGCACATTGGCGTCCACCGACATGCCGATAGTCAGGATGATGCCGGCGATGCCCGGCAGGGTCAGGGTGGCCCCCAGCCCGGCCAGTACGGCCATGACGAAGAAGATGTTCAGCACCAGGGCCAGATCGGCGATGAAGCCGGCGAATTTATAGTACACCATCATGAACAGAACCACGATGGCCAGGCCGATCAGGGCGGCCCGGATACCGGTGTTGATGGAGTCGGCGCCCAGGGAAGGTCCCACGGTGCGCTCCTCGATGATCTCCACCGGAGCCGGCAGCGCGCCGGCCCGCAGCACGATGGCCAGGTCGCGGGCCTCGTTCATGTCGAAGCCGCCGGTGATGCGGGCCTGGCCGGTGGGGATCTTCTCCTCGATGACGGGTGCGCTGAAGACGTTATGGTCCAGCACGATGGCTAAGCGCTTGCCGATGTTGGCGGCGCTCGTCCGGGCCATGGCTCTGGCGCCCTCTTTGTTCAGCTCCAGAGTGACATACGGTTTATTGGCCGTCTTCAGATCCATACCGCGCCCGATCTCCACGCTGGCGTTCTTGAGCGTTTTTCCGGTGAATTCGGCCTTCTCTTTGAGCAGGTACAGGCGGCGGAAGGTGTTGTTCTGAATCTCTTCCTCATCGCTGGCCCAGGCCAGCTGGGAGCCGCCGGGGATCTGGGCCTGGACGATGTCCTTATTCATCAGGGCGTTGACCTTGAGGTAATCTTCGGGCCGGACGAAGTAGTCGCTGGGCGGCTGATTCTGCTGGCCCATTCCCAGGAGAAAGCCGGAGAAGGGCTTTTCGGCTAAAATGTCCTCCTGAGGGGTTTCCGCCTCAGGCGTCAGATCATCCTCGAACAGGTCCGGGGCCGTTTCTGCCGGCTCCTCCGACGGCGTCGGCTCATCGGACGGCTCCGCGGAGACATCCGCGCCCTCGGCCGTCATGTCCGCCGCCACCAGGGCCTGGTCGATCTTCTGCAACAGGGAATGGAATATGTCCGCGTCCTGGACGATCTTGAATTCCAGCAATGCCGTGCGGCCGATGAGCTTCTTGGCCCGGGCTTCGTCCTGGATGCCGGGCAGCTCGACGATGATGCGATCGCTGCCCTGCTTCTGAATGACCGGCTCGGCCACGCCGAACTCGTCCACCCGGTTGCGCAGGATCTCCAGGGCCCGGTCCAGGGCGTCCTCGGCCTCGGAGGGGGTCAGGTTCTCCCGGTCCACCTCCATGACCACGTGCATGCCGCCCTTGAGGTCCAGTCCCAGCTTGATGGCCTTCTTCTCCAGGCCGTAGAGGGTATCGGGATCCATCTGCTGACGGGCCTCGGCGGACAGCAGGCTGAGCCGGATGGTGGGATAGAGATACCAGGCCGCCAGCAGCAGGGAGAGCAACACGATGACCATTCTCCAGCGAAAGATTTTTCTCATAAGCAGACCTCGTTTAGCCTCTTCAATCCAACAGCCCCCGGGGCTTGAATGTCTCGCGGACAGGGCTTTCCGGGAGCCAACGATGATCCTGGCCTCATGGCACGAATGCTCAATATAATCAGGCCTTTCTGGCAAGTCAATATAATTCTGGTTCTCAGCCGCCGCGGATGATCTCGAGCATCTCCCGGACGGCCCGCTCCATGCCGGTCATGACGGCCCGGGCGACGATGGTGTGCCCGATATTGAGCTCCTCGATCTGGGGAATTTCGGCGATGGGGCGGACGTTCTGATAGGTCAGGCCGTGTCCGGCGGCTACCCCGAAGCCCAGCCGGGCGGCGATGCCGCAGGCGTGGCGGATCTTCTCCAGCTCATCCGACTCCCCCTGTGCATCCTTAGCCTCGGCGTACAGCCCGGTGTGAATTTCCACGTAATCGGCCCCCAGCCGGGCGGCGGCCTTGATCTGCTCTACGTCGGGGTCGATGAACAGGCTCACCAGGATGCCGCCGTTGCGCAGTGCCGGGATCACCTCCGAGAAGCGGTCGAAGTTCCCCTGGGCGTCCAGGCCGCCCTCGGTGGTCACTTCTTCCCGTTTCTCCGGCACCAGAGTGACCATGTCCGGGCCGGTCTTCAGGGCGATGGCGACCATCTCGTCGCTGGCCGCCATCTCCAGGTTCAGGTGGGTGCGAACCACCTGGCGCAGCAATTTCAGGTCGCGATCCTGGATATGCCGGCGGTCCTCCCGCAGGTGGCAGACGATGCCGTCGGCGCCGGCCAGCTCGGCCGCCAGGGACGCGGCCACCGGGTCCGGCTCGTTCGTCTTTCTGGCCTCCCTGACGGTGGCCACGTGATCCACGTTGAGGCCCAACTTGACCATCTTTGCACCCCCTCTTTCACTCCTGTTCCCGGCGCAGGGCCAGAATCCGCGAGACGCGGCAAAATCGTATACCATCCTTTTCCAGCCGGGGGATCATCTCCTTGAGCACCCCCAGGGTGTTGGCCTTGACATGGCCGATGCCGACGGCCGTGCCTTCCTGGAGAGCTTGATCGGCCAGTTTCTGCAGCTGCACCTTGATCTCGGCGCCCTCGTCCTGATAGTCCAGAAAGCTCTCGGATTTGATACAGGTGACGCCGATCTCCTCGGCCACCTCGCAGACCACCGAGGCGGAGCTGGTCCGGCTGTCCACGAAGAACAAGCCGGCCGACTTGATCTCCTCCAGGACGGCCCGCATCACCTTTTTATCCTCCGTGGCCAGCGAGCCCATGTGGTTGTTGACCCCGACAGCCTCGGGGATCTCGTTCAGGGCCCAGCGAACCCGGCGGCGGATCTCATCTCCGTCCAGGTCCACCAGGATGGTGTTCTCCTCGCCGGTCTGACCGTCCCTGGGCTGCATCGGCAGGTGGACGAAGACCTCGTGTCCGGCCCCCCGGGCCTTTTGGGCCATGCGGCCGGACGACGGGTGTCCCGGAATGACGGCTGCCGTCAGGGTGATGGGCAGCTCCAGGATGTCCTCGGCTGCCTGGTTGTCGATGGCCCCGAAATCGTCGATGATCAGGGCCAGGCGGCCCCGGGTGGGCGCGATGGTGCGGTCGGAGAGCAGCTCCAGCCGGTGGGTGATGACATCATCCAGACCGATCTCCAGGGTCAGGCGGCCGCCCCCGGGGGACTGTTCGCCGGAAAGCACCTGGCCGCCGGCGGACTGCACGGCCCGGGTGATGGCCAGATTTCCGTGCAGCAGCGAGATCTGGTCGGTCACCCGGACGGTCAGGCGGCGAAACCGCCACCGCCGGTTCTCATCTTCGTGGTCCTCTTCGGCCTGGAGGATGAAGATCGGCGAGGCGCCAAGGTCGTCCAGGGCCAGCCGAATGGCCTCGTCCAACCGGTCGCAGCGCCCGGTCAGGTCCTCGACCGGCTGGGCCCGCTGGAACAGGCCGGTCAGAACACCGCGCTGCCAGACCTGATGGAGGCTGACGGCGACCGCCAGGACGACGATAGCAATGAGCGCCCAGCGGAGAAATTTTCGCCAGAATCCCGGCGGCAGGCCTCTTTTGAGGCGTTCTCCCCGCGGTCGAGCTTCTGCCGGCCGGATTCTTTTCGAGCGGATTCTTTTTGAACGGTGGCTCAGCGAGGCGGGCTTTACCGCCGGGCGTCTCTGAAACAGGCGCCGGAGCCAGGACGTCCTGCGACGCATGCTCCGGGGGCGGCGGAATCTGGAGGAACCGGATGTGTCCGTGGCCATGGAGTTCCTTGCCGGCCGGACCGGCCGGGAAAAAACGGGCATAAAAAAGGAGATGCAGAGCACCTGCTATCTCCGCCCGGGTTTCTGATAACGGTTTATGATCAAGGCCCTTCCGGGGGCATTGACTCGTCCTTATTCTCGATGATGACCCAGTAGTCCGGGCTTTCCTCGATGAACTTGTACTGCTGCGAACCGCTGGCCGTCTGGGCCCCGGCGCCGTCGAACACGGTCACGTGAAAGTAGGCCTCCACGCTCTGCACCCCTTTGCCCTCGGGCCCGTCCTCGTCGTAGCCGGTATAGCGCAGGGTGCCGAACTTCCACTGGATCTCGACCTCCTGCTGCCCGAACATATTGCCGATGATGGCCAGCTCGTCGTCATAGCCGTAAAGGGAGTTGATGTCGGTGGCCGGCAGGTTGGGATCGATGAACTGGAAGTCGCGGGACAGGCAGCGCCGGTAGACCTCCAGGTCCTTGTGGTTGAGGGCCGACTCCAGGTTGAACAGGACGCTGTCCGGATGGGTCTGGGGTTTGGTCGGGGTCAGGGCCGTGTTCTCCGGCTCGCGCTGCTCCGGGGCGAAGATGTTGCTGCAGGCGGCCGACAACATCAGGCCCGTCAGAAGGATGGCCGCAGCGGCGTAAGATTCTATTTGGAAACGAGTTTTTCTCAATCGATCTCCTCGGCAGACTCTGGAAAATAAATACCATCAAATGGGCGGAAAGTCAAGGGAAAATCGAGGGTCTCATTCGTTAAACGTGTTCGTTGGACGTGTTCGTGGAAAAGCGGGATCAGGGAAAAAGCGGGATCAGGGAAAAACCGGGACCCGAGATCCGAGAGCCAAATCCCGTCTTCAAAAAAACGCTTGACTTTGAATTCCATCGACCCCACAATGAAGATATGAACCACCGCTCATACATCGTAACTATCGCCCTCCTGGCCCTCGGGCTCGTTCTGGGTACGACCCTGCCCGGCCACCCGGCCGAATACCCCTGGCGCTTCCTGCACATCACCGACTCGCACCTGTACATTCAGAAGGGCCTGGAGGACCGGCCGATGGAGAGTCCCGCCCTGCGCAACTGGCTGTCGATCTTAGGGCAGATCGAGGCCTTGGAGCCCCCGCCCCGGTTCGTGCTGTGCACCGGCGACCTGGTCAACGTCAGCGCCGGGGAAGCCGGGGTGGCCAACTTCGAGGCCCTGCTGGCCACCCTGTGGGGCGACCAGGAAGCCCAGGAGTACTATGTCGATGAGGCCCGGACCATCCCGATCTACTTCTGTCCGGGGAACCATGATGCCAAGAACGCCCAGATGCTCAACGACACTTTCGACAACTATTACCGCCTGATCAAGCAGGAGAGCTACTACACCGTGGCCGGCGACGATTACGTCGTCTTCTCGCTGAACAGCGGTAAGGACGAGTTCAACGACGCCGACTGGCTGCTGCCCGAGGGGGACGGACTGTACGAGGAGGATGTGGCCGTCTTTGTGGCGGATGCCGCTGCGGTGAGCGACAGCCTCTGCACCATCGTCATGGTCCATCATCCCTGGGTCAATCCCGAGGCCGACTTCATCGGCGGCTCCTGGAACTTCTGGGTGGACGGCTCCTTCATGCACTTCCGGGATGAATTCATCGGAGCCTGCCGAGATCACGGCCTGGATGTGGTCCTGTCGGGGCACCACGACCTGGGCGTGCCGTTCTTCAACGACGGTATCTGGAATGAGGACGGGGGCGCCTGGGAGGAGGGTGACGGAACCGTCTTCGTGCTGACCAACGGCATTCAGCGGCTCAACGCCTACCGCCGGGTCGTCGTGCCGGCGCCGGGGCAGGTGGCGGTCGGACCGGTGGAATATTTCGACGGCCCGGAGACCGGGCAGATTCCGCTGCATTTCGAGCTTTTGCAGAACTATCCCAATCCCTTCAACGATATGACGACCATCGAGGTCGGCCTGCCCTACGGCAGATGGGTCCGGGTGGAGATCTATAACCTGCTGGGCCAGCGGGTGCGCACCCTGCTCGATGGGCGCCTGGAGCGGGGACGCCGCGCTATCGGTTGGAATGGCCGAAATGACGCCGGAGGCCTGGCAGCCTCGGGGATCTATTTTTGCCGCCTGACGGCCGGGGATGCGGCCGTGACCCGGAAGATGGTGTTGTTGAGATAAGGGCGGGAAATCGGCAGTGAGCAGTCGGCAGACAGAGGAAAACGGAGTAAGCACCGCGGAGGCTCACCAGGAGCGGCAGGGAACGGGTCAATTTGATGTTTGCAAGTTGCTTTTTGCAAGGATGAATACATGCCTGATCAGCAAGCTTTATTATTAATGCCTGTCTAAATTCTCCCCTTGACAAATTCTCACATTTCTGGTAAGATGAAAGAAAGGCCCAAAAGTTGCTTGAGCCTTTCTTTTTTAAATCCCCTATCGATTGGCGATCGTCTTGAACATAGATGGAGGAGTCTACATGAGCGCGCGGACCAAGATCGCGGTGACCCTGTTTTTCACCCTGCTGACCCTCAGCCTGGGGCTGTTCCTGTTGACCGTGGAGGCTCGGGGAGAGCCGCAGCCGGAGGAGTTTCTGCCGAAATATATGACTCCGGCCGAGAGCCTGCGGGTGGACGAGATCGGTAAGTTCCACAAGGCCACTCCGCCGCCGGACGGCTGGGTGGAGACCCCCGGGGAATTCGAGGAACTGCGCGGGGTGTGGGTCACCTGGATCACCCCTTCCTATAATCAGGTCTTCGGCGAGATCGTCCGGGAGTCCGGCGAGGTGGCGAAAGTGTATATCATCGTCGCCAATTCCAGCGGAGAGACCGCGGTGAGAAATTACCTCAACACGAACAGTATCCCTCAGGACAGCGTGTACTTCTATTACTATCCGCGAAATTCCATCTGGGTCCGCGACTACGGCCCATGGTTCATGCGTCAGGAGGGCGACAGCGAGGGGATCGTGGACTTCATCTATAACCGGCCGCGGCCGCAGGATGACACCATTTCGGTACAAATTGGTGATGACTGGGGCCTGCCGGTATACGGCTCGCCCCTGGAGCACCCCGGGGGTAACTTCATGACCGACGGCTTGGGCACCGGCTTCGCCAGCGATCTGATCTACGATGAGAATCCCGGCTACTCAGCCGCCGAGATCGATTCGATGATGTTAGCTTACAGCGGCCTGGACCAGTTCCTCGTGGTCCAGAAGATCAACATCGAGTACACCGGGCACATCGACCTGTGGACCAAGTGCCTTAACGACACCCTGATCATGGTCGGCGAATACGCCTCCGGCCATCCCAACTATGCCCTGCTCAACCAGCACGCTGAATATTTCAAGAGCCTGACCAACAGGGAGGGGCGACAGTACCGGGTGGTGCGCATGCCCATGCCCGATTCTGATGAGGATGCCCCGCCGTCCTACCTCAACTCCCTGATCGTCAACGGCAAGGTGCTGGTCCCCCTGTGGAACGAGGCCGAGGACGACACCGCCCTGATCATCTATCAGAACGCCATGCCGGGACACGAGATCGTCGGCATCAACTGTTCCTCCATGGCCAGCTCCGGGGGGGCCATTCACTGCATCACCATGCAGGCCCCGGCGGCCGAGTTCGTCCACATCAAGCACGCCGCCCTGGGGGACACCGAGGAGCTGGTCGATCCCTACCGCGTCCGGGCCCGGATTCTGACCTCCGGCGGCTTCGTGGCCGACTCGACCGCGGTTCGCTACCGGACCTCCGGCGGGCCGGCCTTCTCGGCCACGCCCCTGTCGGCCGTCATCGACACACCCGGGGTGTACGAGGGCTTCATCCCGGCCCAGTCGGCCGGCGACACGGTGGAGTATTACCTGCAGTGCCTCAACGCCGACGGCGTCCGGCGGACCTCGCCCTGGCATGCCCCGTCGCATCTGTACTCCTTCCGGGTGGGCTCGACGGCCCCCATGCCGGTGGCCGAGCTGTCTGTCGAATTGTCCGCTGACGATCTGTATCTGCACTGGTCGCCGGTGACCGTGGACGGCTACGGTAATCCCATCACGGTGGATCAATATTATGTTTACCGCGACACCGTGGCCTCTTTCGAGCCCGGCTCGCAGCCCTTCGATTCGACCGTGGCCCTCTTCTACATGGACGACACTGGCGTGACCGGCGATGTCGGGAGGAACTACTATTACGCGGTGACGGCCGTCTCCGGCACTAAAGAGTCGGCCCTGTCCGGCCTCTGCGGCGAGTTCGACCATCAGGCGGAGAACGGAGAATAGGCCGCAACGGCCGTCGCCGGTGGAGCCGTCTTCCTGCCGCTGGAATGGCGGCGTCGAATAAAAATCCCCCTGGCATCACGATCCGGATCCCCGGAGCGCAAGACGCTCCGGGGATTTTTTTGTTTCCCTGTCGACCGCGGTGTCCGCTCAGGTACGATCCTGTACTATCTGGTTCGTTCTTGAACACGGAAAGGGGCGGCGGCCGCCCGGCCAAATAGTTTACTAAATCGGTATGCTACTGTCTCAAACGGAGTAAGAAGCACGGTCGGGCGAGCCATTTGATCCTCCGGGAGTTGGCACGGAAGTTGTACCCTTAGGTTATATCTGCGCGGCGTCTTTAGGTTTGCGCGGAAAAAAGTCTGGCATTCCCGCTAAAATCAGAAACCTGTCACAGGCCAGTCGAAGGGTGGTGATCGAGGCCGGCAGAGAAGAGTTTTCCCGTCATTCGATGTCAACGTCCATTTCGGAGGTGATTCATGTTGCGTCAAAGATCCAAGACCGTCATGTCTGTCGTCAATTCTCTGATCGTGCTGTCCCTGGCCGCGCTGCTGGTGGGAGCGGCCGCATCGTATGCCTGTGATATCGATGTGGCCATCAAGATCTCGCCCAACGTTCTCAACCTGGGCCGGCCGGGCGATTGCCTGACCGTGCACACCGATATCGGCTACAGCCAGGTGGTGGGCTCCACCGTGACGATCAACGGCGTGGCCATTCAATCCTGGGGGGCCGATAACCGCGGCCAGTTCGTGGCCAAGTTCGACATGGCCGATATCGCCGGCCTGCCTCTGGAGATCGGCGCGTACAACCGCTTCGAGTTCACCGGAGAGACGGTCAACGGAGAGATCTTCTGCGGAGCCGAGGAGATCATGGTGATCAACAACACGCCCCCGGCCAGGTAGCCGCAGGCGTTTTTTGTCTTATTGTTTGAACCGACTTGTTTGAACAGACTCCCGTCCCGGAGGTCTCTATCACCGGGGCGGGAGTTTCTTATGCGCCCGGGGATGGTCTCCGGTGCGGAGTTCAACCCTATCATCCGCGCCTCCGCGAGGGCGTTTTTCATCTCCGGAGGAGGGGAAATGTCGCGGCTGTTTTTTAGAGCGGCATCTCCGGAACACCGGATATTATTTACAAAATGAAGATATGTTATTCTGAAAAGAATCTTGACAGCCGCCGGCATCTGTGATATAATTTATCTATTATAGCTATGGTTATGGTCTTCCTTGATACCGCGAGGAGAGGTTTTTCAGCCGGGAAGAGGAGGCAGCGCCGTGATGGGGACGATTCCGTACAGGCCATTTCTTCTGGCCGGCCTTTTTCTTCTGCTGGGCCGGGGAACAAGCCCGGCCGATGAGTGCCAGTTGTTCGCCGCCACCGGGAATGTCACCCGGGACAGCATCACCATCCTGGCCAAATGCCGGGACCTGTATTCTTCCGTGGAGCAGAGGATCTGGCTCTCGCCACGGACCATTCACGATCCGGGCGACAGCATCCATTTTCGGATGATCTCCATCCCGCAGTGCAGCCTGACCCACAAATTCATCGCCACCAACAGCTACGTGCTGGACCAGACCAGCGGTTACGGGATCAACGAATATGGGCTGGCCATCATCAGCCACGACATGGATTCCTGGGAAGACGACAGCCTGGGCAGCGAACATTTCTTCGATCAGGATTACATTGCCCTGGCCCTGGCCAGATGCCGAACCACCGGGGAGGCCATCGACCTGTTCGAGGAGCTGATCCTGCCCCGGGGGATCAATGCCGAGACCTACCTGCTGGCCGACACCGCCGGGCTCTGGCTTCTGGAGACGACCGGTTACAATTACGTGGCCAAGCCCATCCGTGACGACGTGGTCTCGGCCCGGCTGAAGAAGTACAATATCCGAACGGAATGGTCCGTCCCAGGTAACCGGCACAGCTCCGGCCTCCTGGCCAATGCCGCCGCCCACGGCTGCGACACCACCGACCTGGATTTCGCCGCGTGTTTCAGCAACCGCCCACCCGGCGTGACCGATGCCGATCTGCTGGCCTTAAAGGACAGCGGCGACATCGCCGCCGCCGACATGAGGCAGCTGCTCAGGGACAAGGCCTATGATGCCACCGTCTCGGCCTGCGTCATGCTCGTCCGGCCGGAGAAAGATCCCCGATTCTTCGGGGTGCTGTGGGACAGCCGGGCTGATCCGGAATACGGAAATGTCTTTCTGCCCCTGTGGATGGCCGTCAGCGACTCGGCCCTGCCGGGGCACTACACCAGCTGGCCGCCGGAGGACGGCGACTGCGCCTGGAAGAAGTTCTCCAAGATCACCTGGGATCCGGTGAAATACACCGCCGCCGAGCCCATCTGGGCGGTCTGGCAGGCGGGGCTGGATGCGGAATTCGCGAGCGTCGAGACGGCCATGGAGGGCTATCTGGATGCCGGCGACACGGTCGGCCTGCGACCCTATATCGACGAGTATGTTCATGGGGTCCTGGACAGCGCCTACGATCAGGCCGTGGATATCATCGAGAAAGCGGGCGTGCCCCTGGCCGTGGCGGATCTCTCGGCCCGCAAGGCTGGAGAGAACCTGATGCTGGAATGGGCGGCCGCGACTTTGGATCGCCTCGGAAATCCGGTGACGGTGGACGAGTACTATGTCTTCCGGGAAAAAGACATCCTCTCCAAACCCGTCGTCCAGCCTTTCGATACCGTCGAGGTGTGCTGCTATCTTGACACCACCGGCGTCATCGGGGATCCGGCCAAGGTCTATCGATATTGGCTGACGGCCGTTGCCGGCTGCCGGCAGTCTCAATATTCAGAACAGGTGGGGGTATTCGATCGGTCGCTGATGACGGAAAAGTGATGGCATGAATCGAGCGCTACGTTAATAGAGTTTCCGCCTCTCCCGGGATCATCGAAGAGACGGAAGTTTTTTTAGACACAGGATGAGAAGCGTATCGTCTCTCTGTAGCGTCCTTACTCTGGTGAGGACGTTTTTTCAATCTCCGGGCTAGTCATTACCGAATCCCTATCCCCGTTTTTGCGACCAACACGGCGGCGTTTTCCTCTTGACAAAAGGCCACGAATCTGGTAGAATAAATAAATAAGAGGTGAATACAAAGCGGTGTTTCCTGACGATGATGTATAGACGATGGTCTATAGACGATGACCTCAAGGAGGCAGGTGTGAGAGCAGTCCGGTTCGGCATGAGTTCCCCCTTCGTGTTGATCATGATGATCATGGTTTCCACCCTGATGATGACCGGGATGGCCCGGGCTCGTCTCACCGAGGATGATATCGAGGCCCTGCGCCGGCAGGGCGAGCAGGAGGGCTGGACCTTCACCGTGGGTCCCAATCCGGCCACCGAGTACGATCTCGATCAGCTGTGCGGCACCGAGGTGCCCGAGGATTGGCAGATGGGCGTGCCCATCGTCCCGCCGGTGCCGACCAAGAGCCTGCCGGCCCGGTTCGACTGGCGCGACTCCAGCGGGACCCCGCCGATCCGGAATCAGGGCGGTTGCGGAAGCTGCTGGGCCTTTGCCACCGTGGGCGCCCTGGAATGCAACATCAAGATCAAGGGCGGGGTGGACGTGGACCTCTCCGAGCAGTGGCTGGTGAGCTGCAACCGGGACGGCTGGGGCTGCGGCGGGGGCTGGTTCGCCCACGACTATCACGAATGGAAGACCGATCCCTGCGGCGGAACCGGAGCGGTGCTGGAGACCTACTTCCCCTATACGGCCACCAACGGGTCCTGCGATTGCCCCTATCCCCATTCCTACCTGATCAACGATTGGGCTTTCGTCGGCGGAGCGAACCCGCCGATCGCCTCGATCAAGCAGGCCATCATGGATTTCGGCCCGGTGTCGGTCTGTGTTTATGTCAACAGCGCTTTTCAGGGCTACAACGGGGGCATCTTCAACGGCTGCCAGGAGGGCGGCTGCAACCACGCCGTCTGCCTGGTGGGCTGGGACGATGATCAGGGCGACAGCGGCATCTGGTTCATGCGCAACTCCTGGGGATCCAACTGGGGCGAGAGCGGCTACATGCGCATCCCCTACGGCTGCTCGATCATCGGCGACTACGCCTGTTACGTGGATTACCGCGGCTATCCCCAGGCCGTGCTGACCCATCCGGCCGGGGGCGAGATCTTCTACGAGGATATCGACATCACCTGGACGGCCATCGATCCCGATCCCGGGCAGACCGAGCTGCTCAGCATCGACCTGGAATACAGTCCGGACAACGGCACCTCCTGGACCGTCATCGACACCGGACTGACCAACGGCGGCTCATACCTGTGGGACATCTCCGGTCTGAGCCAGGGAGCCAAGTACCGGCTGCGCATCACGGCCACCGATCCGGACCTGTCCTTCGATGTGGACACCACCGATGCGGCCTTCACCATCTCGGGTCTGCTGCCCGAGGCGATCTGGATCGAGGAAGGCGGCGCCGATTACGAGTCCTTCGGCTGGGCTCTGGCCGGTGCCGGCGACGTCAACGGGGATGGATATGAGGACGTGGTGGTGGGAACGCCCCTCTACCCGGACATCTATACCCTCAACGGGGGCGCCTTTCTGTACCTGGGGAGCTCCTCCGGCCTGTCGACCGAGCCCGATTGGTCCGATCAGGGCGAATCGGCCATGGATTATTTCGGCAGTGCCGTGGACTGGGCCGGCGATGTCGACGGCGACGGATACGGCGACCTGATCATCGGCGCCGAGGGATACAGCAACGGGCAGACCGGGGAAGGAGCCGCTTACTTCTATGCCGGCGGCCCCGGCGGACCGGGGACGGCGCCGGATGCGGTTTTGGAGATCGACGCCCCCGGGGCCTACTTCGGCTTCTCGGTGGCCGCGGCCGGCGACGTCAATGGCGACGGCTACAGCGATGTGATCGTCGGAGCGCCTTACTATGATGTCAGCGGATACGATGAGGGCCGCGCCGATGTGTTTCTGGGCGGTCCGGCGGGTCTTTCGGTCACCCCGGCCTGGACGGCACAGGGCGATGAGAACGAAGCAACCTTGGGATATTCGGTGGCCTCGGCCGGCGACGTCGATGGCGACGGATACAGCGACATCCTGGTGGGGGCGCCCAACTACAGCATCAGCGGCGGAGAGCCCATCGCCCAGGTCGGCCGCGTCTATCTCTACCTGGGCGGCCCCTCTGGTCCCTCGCTAACCCCGGACTGGACCTTCACCGGCGGTGACGATTACGAGAAGGTCGGCCTGTCGGTAGCTGCGGCCGGCGATGTCAACGGCGACGGGTACAGCGACATCGTCGCCGGAGCCCCGGGGTACACTCAGTTCTGGGTCGGCGAGGGGCGGGCCTATCTCTTCCTGGGAGGGTCCGGCGGGCCGGCCGATAGCGCCGCCTGGACCGGCCAGGGCGGCCAGCAGACGGCCGACTATGGATATTCGGTGTCATCGGCCGGCGATATCAACGGGGACGGCCTCGGCGATGTGCTGGTGGGAGCCCAATCCTATGATGACGGCGAGGCCGATGAGGGCTGTATGATCCTCTATTTAGGCAAGGAACAAACCCCCTATCTGGTCCAGGCCTGGAGGACCTACGGCGATCAAACGGAGGCCTATTTAGGGTATTGCGTAGCCGCCGCCGGCGATGTGGACGGTGATGGATTCGGCGAGGTGCTGGCCGGGGCCCATCTGTACGACGGTGCCCAGACCGATGCCGGCCGGGTCTTTCTCTATCCCGGCGGCTCGGTACCCGGCCGGCTGACTTTTTGCCCGGGCCAGGTCCGAACCGATGGAATGGCCCCGGTCGGTCCTCTGGGCTTCTCCGGATCGCAGAGCCAGGTGCGTCTGCGGGCGACCGGCTGGTACCCGGATATGAGCGAGTATGTCAAGCTGCAGTGGGAGGTCAAGCCTCTGGGGACGAATTTCGACGGCACCGGGCTGGGCGAGAGCGCCGCCTGGATGTTAGCGGATTCGGCCACCGGCGTGGAGCTGGAGGAGACGGCCGGCGGGCTGCTGGGGGATACGCCTTACCATTGGCGGGCCCGGGTGCTGTATCAGCCGGGCAACCCGCTGGAGCTGGACCACAGCCGGTGGCTGTCGCTGCCGTACAACGGTCCTAATGAGACCGATTTCCGAACCGGTGACGGCGGCGGATCGCCGCCCGTCGCGGTGGCCGGCCTGAAAGCCCGCCTGACCGGCGGCGCCAAATCCTCCGCCGGTGATATTCTCCTGACCTGGACCGAGCCGTACGCCGAGTCGGGCGTGTCGCACTATGTCGTCTACCGCAGCACCATACCGGCCACCGACGGGGACTCACTGGCCGCCACCGCCGATACCGTCTATCTGGACAGCGGGGCCGCCGGCGACACGCTGGCCAATTATTACTACACGGTCAAGGCGGTGGATTCCGATGGCCGCAAATCGGCCTCCTCGGGACGGGTGGGAGAGTTCGACAGACACCTGATGACATCGGAATAGCAGTTACAATAAGAGTGGCACTTCAAACGGACGCCTTTCGTTTGAGGCGAGTAGCTTTCTCACGCAAGCGGCTGAGGAAGTATCACTGAGCCTCTGGAACCGACGAATCGGCGTCCGTTTTTTTCTATTGACAAAACCCTTGAAATATGCTAGGATATTAGGAGAAAGTAACCGACAAATATCGCCCGTTCACCGATGGAGGTAATGTATGCGCGGTAGATTGCTGGCTTTCGTGTCCGGGATCATCCTGGCCGGAATGATGGCCTTCAGTCCGGCCGATGCCGCCCAGCGCTGCGTGCTGGCCGAGCTGTTCGCCAGCACCACCTGAGGCAGCTGCCCCTATGCCGAGGCGGCGCTTGACAGTGTTGTCAAGAACAGTTTCAGTCCTGATCAATTGGTCGTCATCCGTAATCACGTGGGCGGTAACTTTTACACATCCGAGGCCAGCGTCAGGTTTTTCTATTATCCCGAAACCTCTGCCGGAAGCCAGGGTTACGCCCACTGGATGCCGACGGTGTGGTTCAACGGCATGGACGAGCAGACCGGCGCCTGGACCAATGTCTACACGACCTGGTCTGCTTATGATGAGAAAATCAACAACTGGCTCTATGTGCCCACCCCTCTGGCTATCGACGTCCAGGTGGAATACGACCAGAAATCCGATTCCGGCATGATCCATGTGGAGGTCTTTGCAGAGAGCATCGTCGGCTTCGACGACCTGCACCTGCGCATCGCCCTGACAGAATCGGACATCACATATTCGTCACGTCACTTTGATCAGATCCTGCGCGACTATCTTCCCGATGCCGGCGGCGTCGCCTTCGACATCGCCCAGGGGGAAACCTTCTCGCATTCGGAGCCCTTCATCATCGACTCGGGATGGTCTGCCGCCGACTGCGACATCGTCGTCTACGTGGAGAACGATGCCGAGCGGATGATCGTGCAGTGCGCCCAGGCGCCCGTGCCGGCTCAGACGCCGGTGGCCGAGGAGGCCGCCGGCAGCAGCCTGCCGGAGCAGTATCGGCTGAGCCAGAACTTCCCCAATCCGTTCAATCCGGAGACCGAGATCCGGTATGTTATTCCCCGGGACGAGCGGGTCGATTTGAGAGTCTATAACGTCACCGGAGCCGAGGTGGCCGTGCTGGCGAATGGTCGCCGGGCGGCGGGGTCATATGCGGTGAAATGGAACGCAGGAGATCTGGCCAGCGGGGTGTACTTCTGCCGCATGCAGGCGGGAGGAGTCAGCCGGACGGTGAAGATGGTGCTGCTGAAGTAGAGAAATCCCGTGGTCGTGTTCGCCGGTCGTGTTCGGAAAAGCCGGCCGGAAATGAGCAGAATAAAAATGAAGCCGCCCGTTGGGAAGTCCAGCGGGCGGCTTTTTTGTTTTTTCCTTCCATAAACACGATCACATTATTTGAATTCCGGCAGCTTCTTCAGCCCGTACTGCCGACCGTCGGCCAGGACGATCTTCTCCAGCTCTCTGCGCACATCCTCCGGCAGCAGCTTCGGCTGGGTCTGGGCCAGAACCTTCTCCACCTCAGCATGGGCCCTTTGGGCGGCGCTCAGCCGGCCGGAGGCCAGCCATTCGCCCAGGGTGCCGCGGTCGATGGCCGGGCCGGGAAAGACGGCCTCCTCCTTAAACCACTTCATGGTGTGATCATCGGTCAGGAAGTGATCCACCTGGCCGATCTTCTCTAAGATGTGCCTGGCCAGCGGCTGCTCGCGCAGGGCGATGCCGTCTGTCAGCCGGTGGGCCATGGCGCAGATCTCATGATCCAGGACCAGCTTCTCCAGGCTCTGGCAGCTCTCGAAATCCAGCATGCCCGGCCCGGAGACGACGTTGATGCCGGCCAGGGCGGCCAGGATGGCCCCCATGGCGGTCTCCATCCCGGCCTGAGCGTCGAGGCTCTTGGCGTCGGACAGGGCCATGTAGGCGTGGGTGGGCAATCCCAGGTGCTTGCCCACCTGGCTGTAGGCCAGGTCGATCATCATCGTCTCCACCGCCCCCATGGGCGAGGTCCCCTTGCGCATGTCGAAGCAGGCCGGCGAGCCGCCGTAGATGATCGGCGCCCCGGCCCCGGCAAGCTGGTGAATGGTAATCCCGCTGAGATCTTCGGCGCAGTGCTGGACCACGGCGCCGGCCAGGGTCACCGGCGTGCTTATGCCCAGGGTCGGCATGCTCGCGACATGATAGCGATGTACCCCCGAGCGGCGGCGCTCGAGTATGTCCGCGGCCGATCTCTTCTCGAGCACCAGGGGCATGGTCATGCACTCCGACCCCGCGAGGAAGGCGGAGCTGTCCTGGTCGTCATACACGATCACGCTCGCTTCCTTGAGGTAGGGAATGACCTCGGGGTAGATCGCCTCGATTCCGTCGAGCTTCCGCGTCAGCTTGATCCCGTTGACCAGGGAGTGGATCCTCTCGATGGTGGGCGGAAGGTCCTGCCGGTACCAGGTGCTCGTGTAGCCGATCTCGGGTGTCGCCTCGGCGAGCTTCATCATGCTCTCGAATATCCCGCCGTCCGCCGGCACCTTCCTGCCCGCCGGATAGTCGTAGTAGGTCGTGGGGCCGCAGTCGAAGGCCTGCATGAGGAAGTGGTCCTTCCACGCCCGGCGAAACTCCTCGGTGGTGTGGGTCCAGATCAGGTGATGGGTCCAGTCCGGTCCGCAGAGGTACACGAGCTCGTGATCCCGCTCGTAGCCCTCCTGGCTCCTGCGCTGGTAATCGACCATCTCGTCGATGATGCCCCGTGGTATCCGGACTCGATGCTCACGCCCCTCGCTGCAGCCCTTCGTCAGGCACATGCCCCTGAGCTCGTCGTTCTCAACCATGACGCCGTGGCTCTCCAGCAGCACGTGCACCCTCGCGGCCAGCGCCTCTACATCATCCCTCGCGATCATCTGTTCTCCCCTTCTCTCGTCAGTGACTCCGTGTGAACTCCCGGATGAGCTCCGCCTGCTCGGGGTGCTGGTCGATGAGGCAGGTTCCCAGGATGCTGTACCCGTCGAGGTCCCCGGAGTCCAGATTCCGCCGGATCGCCTCGAGCTCCCCGGAGAGCAGCTCGAGGGGCACGGGCTCGCGGAT
>CAZOYL010000037.1:0-19816 GCA_964584035.1 uncultured Gemmatimonadota bacterium
ATGAAGAATTACGATCCCAGAGCGGATCTGGCCCCCAGGGATGTGGTGGCCAGGGCGATCGACCACGAGCTGAAGAAGAGCGGCGATGAATGCGTCCTTCTCGACGTCACCCATCTGGGACAGGAATTTCTGGTCAAGCGGTTCCCCAATATTTACGGTCAGTGTCTGTCGCACGGCATCGATGCCGCCAGGGTACCTATTCCGGTGGTGCCGGCGGCCCATTACATGTGCGGGGGGGTGGTGACGGATCTGGAGGGAAGAACGGCCATCCGGGGGCTGCTGGCCTGCGGGGAGGTGGCCCACACCGGCGTTCACGGAGCCAACCGGCTGGCCAGCAACTCCCTGCTGGAGGCGCTGGTCTTCGCCCACCGGGCGGCCCGGAGTGTCCGGGAGGAATGGGACAGCGCCGATGACAAGGCCGATCCGGAGTTTCCCTCCTGGAGCACTGAGGGCACCTTCGACGGCGAGGAGTGGATCGTGATCTCCCACGATCGATCCGAGATCCAGCTCCTGATGACCGATTACGTCGGGATCGTACGGTCGGACAGGCGGCTGCAGCGGGCGCGGGAGAGAATACAGATCATTCTTCGCGAGATCGATGAGTTCTACCGGCGATCTCCGGTGAGGTCTGAATTGATCGAGTTGCGCAATCTGGCTACCGTGGCTGAGCTGGTTATCCGCTGCGCCCAGATGCGCCAGGAGAGCCGGGGACTTCATTATACCATCGATTACCCGGAGCCCGATGATGAGCACTGGTTGAAGGACACCATCATCCGGTCTCGAGGGGCGGGGAAATGATGCAACTTCTGATCCCCGATGACATATATACGGCAGATCCGATACACGGAGGTGATTCGCCATGGGAAAGATCACAGTTCTGGTGACGGTGTCGATGCTGTTGACGGCCGCTCCGCTCTGGTCCCAGACTGATACGGATGTTCAGCCGGTACAGCCTCGAGATCTGATCGATTGTCCCACCGCCGGACTGCTGCCCAGGGGAAGTTTCGATGTCGACCTGCGGCTGTTTCCCGGAGGAGGCGCCCTGGGAGGCATATCCGTCGGCCTGACCGACCGGCTTCTGCTGGGCGTGTCGTATGGCGGGGAGAAGATTATCAGCGATCAGAAGGTGGAATGGTTTCCCCAGCCGGGCGTCTCCGTGAAGTATCGACTGGTCGAGGAGACTTTTGCGCTGCCGGCCCTGGCCATGGGATTCGATTCGCAGGGGTACGGGGCCTATATGGAGAATGATTCCATCGCCCGGTATGAGGTCAAGTCGAAGGGATTCTTCTGGGTGGTCAGTAAGAACTACCGGGTCCTGGGCACGCCCATGGGCCTGCATCTGGGAGCCAATTACAGCCTGGAGGATGATGACGGCGACGATGAGCCCAGTGTTTTTCTGGGGCTGGATAAGAATTTTAATGAGGAATTCGAGATCATCCTGGAATATGATTTTGCCTTCAATGATAACAGGAAACTGTCCTCCTTTGGAAAGGGCAACGGCTATCTTGATCTTGGCTTGCGATGGTCCTTCGGCAACCGGTTGACCATTGAGTTCGATTTTATGAACCTGGCCGAAAACCGGAAAAACATCGAGTACCTTTCCCGACAGGTTCGTATTGTCTATCTGGAGTATTTTTAGTGCCTTAATTCCAGGGCTGCGGCCCCGTGCGGCGACAGAATTGTTTAAACGTCGGCCCCCGAAAGCTCGTCCAATAGATGAGTGACCTACATGGCCCGGATGAGAGACGGGGGCCGTCTTCTATCCTCTTCTTTTCTTTGGAGCTTTACAGATGAAAACCACGATTGGACGAGCCATGACCGGTTTGCTCCTGCTGATCATGTGCTTCTCCGTGATCGGCTGCTACACCATGATCAGGCGGTCCGGAGCGGCCATGGATGAGCAGGATGGCTATCTCTCGGAGACCGCCATCTCGGATCGCTGGATCGATCCGGATCATGTCTGGTATGATCCATTCTATCACTGGTACTATCCGAGCGATTACGGGCACTGGCGGTATTACTATACCTATCCCTGGTGGTGGAACGATTACTGGTTCTGGGACCCGGGCGCCGACCGGACGAGCGCTCCGGTCGACACCGATCGGCATATCTGGGACGACCGCCGCGGGTCGGGCTGGTCAACTCCGCCCTCCTCGCCGGCGCCGCCATCCACGGCCAGCCAGCCGAAAAAATCTTCCGAGGAGTCTAAGGCGGACCGGCCGTCTCAGAGCTCACCCCAGGACGGAAAACGGCGTTCGCCGGACTGGAGAGACAGCGAGAATGATCGCTCTTCATCCGAGCTACAGAAACAGGAACGGCAGGGGGAAGATGATGATGGGCCGGATGGGAGCCGGTGAGCCGGCTTAATGACCGGGCCCGTCATGCCCGGACCTCATTGGAACAGATACCGGAAAACATACGGGGGAAATCGGCGATGATGGTTCAATCACATAGGCGGCACACAGGCATCCCGGCGATGGATTTTCAGCGGGATCGGGGCCCGGGGATGATGCGGCGGTTCATGCCTGTCCTTCTTTTCGCGGTCTTCTGTTACGCTCTGATCCTGAATGCCGCCGGTGTCAGCGCCGACGAGGCCATTCAACTGACCGAAGAGTTCGGCATCGGCGCCCGGGCCATGGGCATGGGCGGAACCGGCATCGCCGTGGCCGAGGACTTCTCGGCCCTCTATTGGAATCCCGCCGGTCTGGCCCAGGTGCGCCGGATCGAGTTTTCGGGAGGGCTTTCGCATCAGAAGTACCACGCCACCAACACCTACTACGGCACCACCGAGGACGACAACGAGAACAATACCCGTCTGAATTCCATCGGCATGGTCTTTCCGGTGCCCACCTACCGGGGCAGCCTGGTGTTTGCCCTGGGGGCCGGGCGGGTGGAGAATTTCGACGCCCTGTTCCTGCAGAGCGGTTACGTCTCCCCGGATGATCGCTGGGAGAGGGGACGAGAGGTGCAGTCCGGGGGACTGTTCGCCTGGACTCTCGGAGGGGCCGTCGACGTCTCGCCGACGCTCTCTCTGGGCGCCTCTATCAGCCTTCTGGATGGCGATTATAACTATGACTGGGATGCTTATTTTGCCGATATCAATGGTGTCTACAACGATCCACCGAATGATTACGATACCACCTATATCCATGACACCAAATCGGTCGATTTCGACGGGGTCAGCGTCCAGATGGGCGGGCTGCTCAGGATCAACCGTTTTCTCAGGGCCGGCATGACCCTTAAGACCCCTGTGACCTACGACCTGTCAGGAGAAGCCCTCGAGCGGACCTGGGATGTCTATGATGATGGAACGGTGGAGCGGTACACCGACTCGCGTTACTTTCAGAACGAGGTCTCCACGCCCTGGAAGTTCGGCCTGGGACTGGCCTGGTCGGTTCCCACCGTTCTCCTGGCCGGCGACCTGCGGTACGCCGATTGGAGCCAGATGAAGTTCAACGATCAGCCGCTGCAGGAGTATGATGAGACCCTCTCCTGGAGCCTGGGAGGGGAATATGTCCTGCCGCGCCTGGGGATGAAGTTCCGAGCCGGCTATGGGTCCGATCCCATTGCCTTCAATGTGCCCGACATCGTCGAGGATCGCGACCGCTACAGTCTGGGGGCCGGGTTTCTGGTGGGGCAGGTGATGACCCTGGATGTGGCCTGGGTCAAGAGTTCCTGGAAGACGGCCGAGACGGATGAGACGGATCTGATCGAGAAACGGGAGACGGAGCGGCTGTTCCTGAGCCTGGGTTACCGTTTCTGAGGCGATGGCCGGAGAGATCACTGAACAGACCAGAGGGGTCGTTGATGTGAAAAAGCGCCGGGAGGTTTCTCCCGGCGCTTTTTCATCGAAAAACTGTTCGCCGAACCGAGGTACCGAGTGTCATCGCACGCTCAGATGGCGTCTTTCTTCCGGCTCACCCGCTGGATGACCAACCACAGAATGACGGCGATGATGATGGTATAGAAATAATATCTCGCCAGAGCGTAAGTATTGGCCTTTTGGACCAGCGCCACCAGAGCGGGGATCAGGCCGATGATGACGGCCATAAGATACAGAAGAGCGGTTTTACCTTTTTTCACCTTCTTCCATCACCCCCTCGGAAAGCGGATAAATTTTTTTTAATGTACGCATAAATAGGGCCATTGTCAAATAAAAACTGGCCTCCGGGAGCTTCCAAGCTGACGAATTTCATTTGACTTGCTCTGTTTCAGGCCATATATTGAAACGTTGAGCCGCTGCGCACCGGAGAGGTTTCGGAGCTGCAACCGATGTTATTTAAAAACATTGTCTTAGGGCAATACCTTCCGGTCAAATCGCCCGTTCACCGGCTGGACCCCAGAACCAAGTTCATGGCCGTGGTGGCCATCATGCTGCTGACGCTGGCTGTTTCGAACTTGCTCATATACATATTGTTACTATCGTGGCTCGGCCTGCTGGTGGCCATCGCCCGGCTGCCGCTGGGGCTGGTCTTCCGCAATCTCAGATCTTTTCTCTGGCTGTTTCTGTTCACCTTCATCATTCATCTTTTTTTCACCGAGGGGCGAACGCTGCCGCTGGTGGGCCTGGGCACGATCGAGGGTTTCTGGCGGGGATTGTTCTTCTGCGTGCGCGTCGCCATCCTGGTGCTGTCTGCCTCAATGCTGACCCTGACCACTTCACCTCTGGAGCTGACGGACGGTCTGGAAAGATTACTGCTGCCCCTGAAGTGGTTCGGCCTCTCGCCGCATGCGCTGGCTCTCATGCTGGTCATCGCCCTGCGGTTCATCCCGACCTTCATTGAAGAGGCCAATACCATTCAAAAGGCGCAATTGGCCAGAGGCGCGATCTTCACCGGCCACCTTCTTCGCCGGGCCCGAAGCCTGGTGCCCCTCCTGGTCCCGCTGTTTCTATCGGCTTTCCGCCGGGCGGACGAGCTGGCGGTGGCCATGGAGGCGAGAAATTATCAGACGGATGGTCCCCGGACCTCGTTTCAACAGCTGAAATTTTCCCGAACCGACTACGGTTCTTTGATTTTTTTAGCCATCTTCTTCAGCGGTTGTTTCCTGGCCGGCTATTGGCTGCCGGTCCTGCCGGGAACCTAGGCTGAGCCCGGCCGTGATGGCGGCGATATCGAGACCGATCGGCGGCGTTCATTCTTACCATGCCCGTTGACATGAGAAATATCAAGCTGACCCTGGAATACGATGGCACCGATTTTTCAGGCTGGCAAATACAGCCGCAGCGGAGAACGGTTCAAGGGGTTTTAGCGGACAGCCTGGCGACGCTTCTGAGAGAGCCCGTCAAGGTCATCGGGTCCGGCCGCACCGATGCCGGCGTGCATGCCAGGGGCCAGGTGGCCAATTTCGGCACGGCCAGTTTGCTGCCCTTGAAGGAATTACACCGGGCATTGAATGCTCTCTTGCCCGATGATGTGGTCGTCCGCCGGATTCAGCAGGTGGCGCCGGATTTCCACGCTCGTTTCAGCGCCCGGCGAAGGGAGTACCTCTACCGTATCGCCGAGCGCCCCACCGCGCTTCAGCGCCGTTATACCTGGCGCGTCCACGGGTCCCTGAATCTCACCCTGATGCAGCGGGGTGTCGTTGCGTTGACGGGGGTTCATGACTTCAGCGCCTGCTGCCTGAAGCCGGAGAATCAGCGGCACAGCCGGTGCGAGATTTACCAGGCGCGTTTGCGGCGCGATGGGGGCGAGATCCATCTCAGGATTGCGGCCAACCGGTTTCTTCATGCCATGGTCAGGATCCTGGTCGGAAGACTGGTGGAGCTCGGACGGGAGCGTCTTTCGGTGGAGCAGTTTGCCGATCTGGTGCTGGGACGCGATATGAGCCATTCCCCGCCGGTGGTGGTTCCTCCCCAGGGGCTCTGTCTGATGAGCGTCAGCTATCCAACATAAACGGATATTTGAAAGGAGAGCAGCGATGAAATTTTTTATTGACACGGCCAATCTGGATGAGATCCAGCAGGCGGTCAGTATGGGTATTTTGGATGGTGTGACCACAAATCCCAGCTTATTGAGCAAGGAGATCCAGCGGACCGGCAAGGGTGACAGAGAGATTCTGGAGGAAATCTGCCGACTGGTGGACGGCCCCGTGAGCGCCGAGATATTGAGTCTGGAGGCTGGCAAGATGATCGCCGAGGCCCGGGATCTGGCCAAGATTCATGAAAACATCACCGTCAAGGTGCCCATGGTCAGAGACGGCATTCTGACCGTCAAAACCCTTCGGGACGAGGGTATCCATACCAACGTGACGCTGGTTTTCTCGGTCAGCCAGGCAATTCTGGCAGCCAAGGCAGGAGCCACGTTCGTCAGCCCCTTCATCGGACGGCTGGATGATATCAGCCAGGTGGGCATGGATTTGGTGGAGGAGATCCTGGCGGTGTACGAAAATTATGCTTATGAAACAGAGGTCCTGGTGGCCAGTATTCGCCATCCGCTGCATGTGGCCGAGGCGGCCCTCATCGGCGCTGATATCGCCACCATCCCCTTTGCCGTTATCGAAAAACTGGCCCATCACCCGCTGACCGATGTGGGGATCCGGAAGTTTCAGGCGGATTGGGATAAAGCCAAGAAATAACACCATCGCCTGACGGATGATATTATGAATTCTGATCATGTTGATCAACCACGGGGTTTCTCCTTCCTCGGCAGGGATCGAAGCGGCGGCTATATCCTCACCACCGTCATCGCTCTGTTGTTGGGTTTGCTGTTGCTGAGAGTTATTCCCCGTTCATCGCCCGGTGGTTCCCAACCGCCCGGAACTGTTCTGGCCGGTGTTCCCGGTGGCGCCACCGAGGTCACTCACCAGGAGGAGATCACCGGCTCCAGAAGGAACGCCATTGTTCAAGCGGCAGAGCGGGTCGGGCCGGCGGTGGTGAGTATCAGCGTCACTCAGGTGCGGGTGGTGCGGAGCGGACCGTTCGGCGGCATGTTCCAGGACCCCATGTTTCAGTATTTCTTCCCGGAACTGCAGCGGGAGTACCGCCAGAAGGTCCAGAGCATGGGTTCCGGATTTATCGTCGATGACGTCGGCCACATACTGACCAATGAGCATGTGGTCGAAAATGCCAGTGAAATCGTCGTGAACCTGGCCGACGGGCGCCAATTCGACGCCCGTCTGATGGGTTCCGATCCGGCTCTGGATTTAGCTCTTCTGAAGATCGACGGCCAGGATCTGCCTTCAGCGCCGCTGGGCCGCTCCGATGATCTTATTATCGGCGAGTGGGCTATTGCCATCGGGAATCCATACGGCTATATCCTCGAAGACTCCCGGCCCAGTGTCACGGTCGGGGTGATCAGCGCCATCGGCAGGAATTTCGATCCTCGTCAGGGGCGCATCTACCGGAACATGATCCAGACCGATGCGGCCATCAATCCCGGAAATAGCGGCGGTCCTCTGGTGAACGGCGTCGGCCAGGTCATCGGTATCAACACGTTCATCTTTACGGAAACGGGCGGTTCACTGGGCGTCGGATTTGCCATACCCATCGATACGGCCCGTCGCATGCTGGATGAGATCATTACCTATGGCGAGGTGCGCCCGTTCTGGACCGGCATCCACATTCAGTCTCTGGCCCCGGAGATCGCCCAGAGCCTGGGATACGATTCCACCGACGGGGTGATCATCTCACAGATCGATCCCGACAGCCCGGCCGGGCGGGCCGGGTTGAAGGTGGGCGATATCGTGGTGGCTTTCAATGATCAGCCCACCGGGAACGAGAATGATCTGATTGCTGAATTCTACGGGGCTCATGTCGGCGACCGGATCACATTGAAGGTCTGGCGGCAGGGAGCGACCATGACGGTGGCCTTCACGCTCACCGAACCCCAACAGCGCGGTTAACGTACCCGTGCAATACGGTTATTCGTCCTCGGAGGAGAGGATGAAACAGAGAAAATCGGTGGGCGCCGTTTTGCTCATCCTCATCTTCGGAGCTCTCATCGGCAGCACGCTGGGAGAGGTCATCGGGCTGGTGCTGCCCGATGGTGTGATCAAGGATTTTTTCATCAAATCGATCAAGCTTGGATTTGAGGCCGGCACACTGAATCTGGAAGTTTTCTCGATCACCTTTGGTTTTAGTATCAAGTTAAATATCATCAGCATTTTAGGGATGGCTCTGGCGGCGCATATTTTACGGTGGTACTGACGAGAGGAAACGGGGGTGAGATCATGATTGGTGGATTGGGTATGACGGAGATCCTTGTGATTTTATTGATCGTGCTGCTGTTGTTCGGTGCCAAGCGGATTCCCGAGGTGGCTCAAGGATTGGGAAAGGGCTTGCGGGAGTTTAAAAAAGCGGCCCACGATATTCAAAAGGACATCAAGGATGTGGGCGATGATGAGAAGAAGAGTAAGTCGAAAGATGAGAAAGTTGAAACCTGACATTTCTTCTTCCCGCCATTCCCCATGACACGGCCAGCCGGAACACTGGTTCCGGCACCTATATCCTCATGAATATCAAACGCCTGAATCTTCTCCTGACATATCGCTGTACCTCTCAGTGTCGGCATTGCTGTTATTTTTGCGGCCTGGAGGGCCAGGGATTAATGAATGCATCGGAGGTTTACAACTACCTCCAGGCTCTGAAGGAACATCCTCTGGAGTCTCTGTGGATCTATGGGGGAGAGCCGTTTCTGTATCCCAGGGTCCTGACCGAAATAGTTAAAATCGCCCGCATCAGAGAGATCCAAGAGATCGGAGTGCTCACCAACGGTTATTGGGCCAAGAGGGAAAAAAGCGCATTCAAGAGGCTTCAAGTGCTCAAGGAGGCCGGCGTCACGGCCATGACGATCAGCACCGATGGCTTCCACGCCGCCGCCGTTACCCCCGAACTGGCCATCAGGGCCGGGCAGTTGGCTCTCGATGCCGGCATTGAAAAGGTCGATTACTCGGTGACCTTTTTGCCGCCCAGGAGTTCATCCAATCTCTACAACGACCTGTCGGAGGAGATCTGGGATCGCCTGAAACGTCTGGACGGCGTGCTCGTTCGAGAGAAGATGGTAACCACGGTCGGCCGGGCCGCCGAACGTCTCGTGGAGCATGATCGTCTGAAAAAGCTGTGCCTGGAAAATCCTTGCCTGAAAAGTCCCCGCTCGGAGAAATCCCGCAAGAAAAATGTCTGTCGTCCCCCTGATTATATTGGCGGCAGCTGGACCCAGCTGCAGGGATTAGAGATCGATCCTGACGGATGGATCATGATCTGCCCGGGTCTCAGCCTGGGAAGAGTTGGAGATCAACCCTTGTCTAAACTTCTTCAGCGGTACGAAGATGACGGAAACATCCTGTGGCAGAATGTGCGCCGGAAAGGGGCTCACGGTTTGCTTGATTTGGCCGTCGACCGGGGTTATCAGGCTCGATCCGGGTACGCCGATACCTGTCACCTGTGTTATGACGTGAGAAAATACCTGCAGCCGTACTTCCAATCATTTATTTCTCCCAAAGATTGTTATGGTGAGCCTTCCAACAGTTGATGGTGTTGGGTGGCTTGTTCGTCCCCACGATCGGCTGATGAGAATTGCTGTCTCACCATCCCGGGCCATTACCCGGGTTTTTTTCGGATGGCGATGTTCATTCCTCTTAAAATTCTCTGTCGAGCAGGCCCGCGTGTGGCCGTGATATGCTCCCTGCTAGCGGTAACGGCTGTGACCGCCGGCCTGGCCGAGGATGTGACCGTTGCCCGGGCATCGGTCCAGGGGCGGGTTCGCGATAGTCAGACCGGAATGCCCCTGGAGGGCGTGAATGTGCTGGTCGTGGGCACGTCCCTGGGCGCGGCGACGGATCCACAGGGATCTTTTCAGATCGCTCTGTTCCCGGATGAGTATCGTCTTCACTTCCAGAGGGTCGGATATACCGATCAGGTGAGCGAATCTTTCCGGTTGATTCCCGGCCAGCAGATGAATATGGAGATCCGTTTGGAGGAAGAGGCCGTTCCCATGGAGGAGGTCCTGGTGGTGGGAGAACGGAAGCTTTCTCTGGAACAGCAGCTGACCAGCACACATTTTCTGGAAAGGCGGCAGGTCGAGGAAATATCCGGCAGCAGCGAGGATGTCCTGCGAACCATTCAGACGCGGCCCGGAGTCGTCTCGCCGGCCGATTTTTTCGGCCGGGTCTACGTCCGGGGGGGAAGAGCCAGCGAGAACATCGTCATTCTGGATCGGATCTATATTTATGAGCCCTATCATCTGGGCGGCGCCGTCAGCATCTTCAATCCGGAACTCATCGATCACGTCGAGTTTCATGCCGGGGGATACCCGGCCGAATACGGCATGGGCCTCGCCTCTATCCTCCGGATCGTCAATCGGGACGGCATAGATCGTTCTCTGCAGGGCACCGTCAGCCTGAGCGTCCTCAGCGCCAATGCTCTTCTCCAGGGGAAGCTGCCGGGCCGGAATGGCACCTGGATATTCTCCATGCGGAGAACTTACCATGATAAACTCATGGAAACCATGGGCGCCTTTGAAAATTACGTGTTCCCTCACTTTCACGACATACAGCTGAAGGCGGCCTATCCCCTGAGCCGGAGTCATATCCTCGGGTTCGATTTTCTCGATTCCGGAGATGCGCTCAAGATCAAGGTGGAGAATCTCGATGATCGAGCCGATGCCGTTGCCGACAGCGGGGACCTGGCCTGGGATAATCAGCTGACCCTGGCCAGCCTGGATTGGAAATGGATCCTCACCCCGAAGTCCTATTCACATCTGACGGCAGCTTACTCCCGCCAACCTTTCAGATCGGAGATCAGCGGTGCCCAGCCCCAGTGGTTCAAGGGTCAGGTGGTCAACTTCGATCTGAATGGTGACCTGACCCTGATGTCGTTCAAGGATCACGAGATAGAGACCGGTTTTTACCTTCGCGACAGCGATGCAGATCTGGATATCCATTTCAAGCAGGATTATTTTCTGCACGTCACCGAGAACAGCAACGTCGCACTGGACAGCACCCTGTTGAACACGTCGGTGAATAAGCTGTTCCGCTATCTCGGTGTCTATCTTCAAGACCAATGGCAGGTTATCCCCCCGGTGCTGGATATCGGCTTCGGGCTGAGATACGAGATGATGAATACCAGCCCGGTTCGAGCTCTCAGCCCCCGGTTCTCTCTCGGTCATCAGGTGACCGATCTGACCCGGCTCAAGTTTTCATGGGGGCACTATTATCAGTACTCCATCGATCCTGTGCAGATGGAACCGCCCCTGGGGTCCAACGACCTGAAACCCAAACGGGCCGTTCATTACATCGTGGGGCTGGAGCATCAGCTTACCGCCGCCTCCAGGGTCCGCCTGGAAGGATATATCAAGGAGTTGTCCGATCTTTTTGTTATCGGGCCGGAGTTAAAATTTACCAACTATGGACGGGGATCCGTTCGGGGCTTGGAGGTTTTTTACGAGCGGCTCCCATCGAATAGATTAAATGGCTGGGCCAGTTATGCATACAGCATCACCAGGCAGAAGGATCAGCCGGGTACTCCGGAGTATTATCCTCTGCAGGATCAACGGCACACCTTCTCTGCGGTGGTGAACTTCCGGCTCGACCAACGCTGGAGGTTCTCTTTAAAATGGGCCCTGCACTCCGGGAGACCGTATACGCCCGTTCTGGGAGCTGAGACCCTGGTGGATGACGAGACCGGAGAGGTGAGCGGATATATCCCCCTGGAGGGCGAGATAAATTCTGAGAGGTTTCCCGGCTACCAGCGTCTGGATGTGCGCCTGGACCGTCTGTTTCAATTTCAGGGTTGGGATCTCAGCGTGTACCTGGAGATTCTCAATCTGTATGTTCACAAGAATGTCTATGACTACAGTTATACCAGGGATTATGCCCGCCGGATCACGACCTATCAGTTTCCTCTTTTGCCCGCAATCGGGGCAAAGGTGAATTTCTGAGATGTCTGCGATCGTCGCACCGGGCCTTCAGGATGGGCAAAAAGTCATTGACTCAAGAGGGACTTTGCCGTAGTTTATATTTTTGGGTTTTTTACCAAAATGATGACCGTTATCTGGTCGCCATCGCTTCCAAAACCTTCCAAAGTTTAGTGTCAGCATCATTCCATCCGGCAATAACCGTTTTATGAAAGGAGGGGAGAGTGAAGAAGACTTCTTTAGATTTTCTTAAATCTCTCGTCGCCCAGCCCAGCCCTTCTGGGTTCGAGCAGCCGGTCCAGAAGGTCTGGCGTCAGCATATGAAATCCTATGCCGACAAGATCTGGACCGATGTTCATGGCAATACCATCGCCGTCCTCAATCCCGAGGGAAAACCCCGGGTTATGTTGGCGGGACACTGCGATGAAGTCGGCTTCATGGTGAACTATATCAACGATGAGGGGTTCATCTTCTTTTCGTCGATCGGGGGTGTGGATCCCGGATTGGTCTCGGCACGCCGGGTGAAGATTTTCACCGAGAAGGGCATTGTCTATGGTGTCGTCGGCCGAAAGGCCATCCACATGATGGATCCGGAGGAAAGAAAGAAGGTCTCCGAGATGCATAAACTCTGGATCGATATCGGGGTCAAGGATAAAAAGGAGGCTCAAAAACTGGTCTCGGTGGGCGATCCTATCGTGTTTGACTATGGCTTCCAGGAGCTGAGGAACGGGCTGGCCGTGAGCCGCGGTTTCGACGATCGCATCGGCAGCTTCGCCGTTGCCGAGACCTTGCAGCTGTTGGCGGCCCAAAAACCTAAGGCCGCGGTGTTCGCCGTGTCGACCGTACAGGAGGAGCTGGGGTTGAGAGGCGCTCGGACCAGTGCCTTCGGGATCGATCCCCATGTCGGCATCGCCGTGGATGTGGGCAATGCCACCGATCATCCCGAGGCCGATAAACAAAAAGCCGGTGAGATCAAGCTGGGACTGGGGCCGGTGATCGTCCGGGGACCCAATATCAATCCCGTGGTGGAGAAGGGTCTGATGGCGGCTGCCCGTAAGGCTAGGGTTCCTTTTCAGACCCAGGGCGCCTCACGGGCCACCGGGACCGATGCCAATGCCATGCAGATTAACCGGGCGGGCGTGGCCGCCGGGCTGATCAGCGTGCCCAACCGGTACATGCACACACCGGTGGAGATGATCTCGCTGGATGATCTCGACCACACCTCCAAGATTCTGGCCGCTTATATTGTCAGCCTGGATGCCGGGAGCGACTTTACGCCCTGAGCCTATCATAATCATGCCGATATATTCTACTATCCGGGAGGTTCATCCATGAGGTCTATCATCCGGTTTTCGATGATGTCCCTGATGGTCATGATCGTACTGGCGGGCTGTGCTTCCCAGAAATGCCTGGTGGAGCCCCAGACCCAGGCTCGGGATATTACCATCCTCAGCAACCGGGATTACTTTCCGACCGTGCATCAGATCTTCCAGGACGCTCAGAGATCGATTCAGGTGATGATGTTCTCGGCCCGCTATTATACGGAAAAGCCGAGGTTTTCCGGTGACATCGAGCACGTCGCCGGCACCCACTGGAGCGACACCAACGTGCTCCTCGACGACCTTGTCGATGCCCGTCAACGGGGCGTCGATGTGCAGATTATCCTGGACAGCTCCACCTGGAACGAGAGCAACACGGAGCTCAACGAGCAATTCGGCCAGCTGATGATCGGAGAGGGAGTGGCGGTCTTCATGGACGATCCCGAGGTGACGACCCATTGCAAGCTGATCATCGTGGATGACCAGCTCACCGTGGTGGGCTCGACCAACTGGAGCTACTATGCTCTGGATCAGAACAACGAGACCTCGGTGTTGATCCGTTCCCATGATATCAACCGGGATTATCGGGAATATTACGAAGAGGTTCTCTCGAATTCGACCCCATTGACTATTTCGACGGAAGAGCAGGACGAGGGGCTGGAATAGGAGCATCCGGACGTCAGCCGGCATCGACCGTACCTCACTCTGAAGTGACCGGGGAGAGACGCATGGCCAAAGTTGCCGTTTTGCAGACCACACCCGATACGGTTATAGAAGACTATGGCCGGCTGCTGGAACTGGCCGGAGCGGCGCAGTATCTGTCCGCCGACCGGCAGACCTGCCTGAAGATCAATATCACCTGGCATCGTTTCTTCCCGGCCTGTTCCACCACCCCGTGGCAGCTGGAAGGCGTGGTTCAGGGGCTCATCAATAAGGGATATTCCCGAGAGAACCTCTTTGCCACCCACAACCGCACCGTGGTGGTCGATGATCGCGTGGGCGAACGCAACAATGGTCATCTGGCCGTGGAACAGAAATATGGGCTTCCCGTGGTGCATCTCAACGATGCCGATGTCGAATGGGTCCGGTACCGGCCCAAAGGCACCATGCTGGTTCTGGATGAGGTCTACCCCGAGGGGATTTATCTGCCCCGGTTCCTGCTGGGCAAGGATATCATACAGTTGCCCACCATGAAGACGCATGTCTTCACAACCATGACGGGTGCCATGAAAAATGCCTTCGGTGGGCTTCTGCATACTCACCGGCACTGGACTCACAGCGTCATCCATGAGACCCTGGTCGATCTGCTGACCATTTCGAAGGAGATCCATCCGGGCCTGTTCGCGGTCATGGATGGAACCTTTGCCGGAGATGGTCCCGGTCCCCGCGCCATGGTGCCCCACGTGAAGAATTTCATCCTGGCCAGCGGCGACTGGGTGGCTCTGGATGCTATGGCCGCAAAGATGATGGGCTTCGACCCGTTGTCCGTACCGTTCATTCGCCTGGCCCACGAGAGAGGCCTGGGCGTCGGAGATCCGGATCGCATCGAGGTGGTGGGGGAGAACATCTCCGGAGTGAACTTCGGTTTTCACGGCCACCGCAATACCCTGGCCAGCCGCGGTCAAAAGATGATCTATCACGGATGGCTGAAACCGCTGGAGAAATTTCTCCTGCGCAGCCCCATCGTCGGCTGGTCGTATATCGCCTCGCGCCTGTATCATGATCTCTACTGGTATCATCTGGTCGGTCAAAGGCGTGTTAAAAAAGCCCTCGATACCGATTGGGGCCGGCTGTTTTCGGAGTACCTGCACGCCGGCCGCAGAGACGAATAGCATCACACCGGAGGCAGGTCATGCCCGTCTGTCAGGTCACCGTCGTGCCGCTGGGCACCGGCACTCCCAGCCTGAGCTCCTATGTCGCCGGCTGTCAGAGGATTCTCGATAACTATCGGAGGCTCAACTACCGGCTGACTCCCATGTCCACCGTCATCGAGGGTCCCCTGGATGACATCCTGGAAGCCGTTGCCCTGATGCATCAGGTCCCCTTCCAAATGGGTGCCCTGCGGGTCAGCACCACCCTGGTGATCGATGATCGTCGAGATAAAGAATTAACCATGAACGGCAAACTGGCCTCGGTAGAGCAAAAATTATCAGCCGGAGAATGACCGGCAGGATTGTGGCCCCAGCGGAATGCTGAAGCACAGAATGCTGAACAACAGAAGTATAAACAGCAGAAGCAGAAACGGCAGGAATATAAACAGCATCCCAAGGGAGACGAGGTGACACTTCACTGGTTATTTATCGACATCGGCGGTCCCATCCTCGATGATGGTCCTCTTTTCGATTACCTCGTGGCAGCCCTGAGAGGCATTCTGGCGGCCCAGGGACATCCGGTCGGCGGCACGGTCTATGAGAAGGCCCTGGAAAGCGGCTGGCGGGAGGGTGCATCGTCCACCCTGGATTATCTGATCAGGTATTTCGTCACATCGGAAGAAGACTATCTTCGGGCTAAACAAGCATACTGGAAGGTTTTTAACGGCCTGTCCTGGGCAGAATATCGTCGTCTTCAACCGCTCAGAACCGGCGTTTCGGAGGCTTTGGAGGCGCTGGCCGGCCGGTACCGGCTGGCCACCCTGTCCAACAATGTCGTTCGAGTAAAAGATCTGCTGGAGGAGTATGGTGTCGGGCACGTTTTCTCAGCCTGGGGCATTTCCGAGGAGGTAGGCTGCTCCAAGCCGGATCAGGGGCTGTTCGACTATGTTCTTGATCAGGCGGGATGCCGGCCGAAAGAGGCTATGATGGTGGGCGATCGGCTGGATAATGATATCTTCCCGGCCCAAAGGCTGGGTCTCAATACCGCTCTGATCACGCTGAAAAACAACTTCGGAGCCCCGCCTGCTCATGTCAGGGGCATCGAACCGGATATCCGGGCGGCATCCCTGCCGGAGCTGACCGAGAAACTGACCTGCCGGCCGGCCGCCGGCCGGCCCCGGGGAACGGCCGGCATGACAGAGAATGCGTCCTGAAGGAGGAAATCGGTTTGAATCAGATGCAGGCAGCTCTTTCCGGAGACATCACCCCTCAGGTTCGCCGGGTGGCCCGAGATGAGGGACTGGAGCCGGAGATCGTGGCCCGTGGCGTGGCCGCCGGCCGGATCGCCGTCCCCAACAATAACCGGCGGGATCTATCCCGACCCATCGGCATCGGAGAGGGTTTGCGGACCAAGGTCAATGCCAACGTGGGCACTTCCACGGACAGCGCCAGCCTTGAGGCCGAGCTGGAAAAGGTCACCGTGGCCGTCGAGGCCGGCGCCGATACCATCATGGATCTGAGCACCGGCGGTGACCTGACCGAAATTCGAACCCGGATTCTGAAGGCCTGTCCCGTTCCGCTGGGCACGGTGCCGATCTATCAGACGGTGGTGGAAACCATCGCTGAGCAGAGGGCCCTGATCAAGATGCGGGCCGATAAGATCTTCGACGTTATCGAGCGGCAGGCACAGGAAGGGGTCGATTTTATCACCGTCCATTGCGGGGTCACCTGGGATACGCTCCGCCGTCTGAAGGACCAGGGCCGCCTGACCGATATCGTCAGCCGCGGGGGCGCCTTCCTGGTCACCTGGATGGTGGCCAACGAGCGGGAAAATCCTCTCTACGAGCAGTTCGACCGGTTGCTCGAGCTGGCCCGGCGCCACGATCTGACGCTCAGCCTGGGCGATGGTCTGCGTCCCGGATCTCTGGCCGATGCCACTGATCGAGCCCAGGTTCAGGAGACCATTATCCTCGGCGAGCTGACCCGGCGGGCCTGGGAACAAAACGTTCAGGTCATGATCGAGGGGCCCGGTCATGTGCCCATTGACCAGATCGAGGCCAATGTTCTCCTGGAAAAAAGGCTCTGCTACGGTGCGCCCTTCTATGTCCTGGGACCTTTGGTGACGGACGTGGCATCCGGATATGATCACATTGCCTGTGCCATCGGCGGCGCCATCGCCGCCAGCGCCGGGGCCGATTTCCTCTGTTATGTCACCCCGGGCGAACATCTCCGACTGCCCACCACTGAAGAGGTCAGAGAGGGGGTCATGGCCGCCCGGGTGGCCGCTCATGCGGGAGACATCGGAAAAGGCCTGCCGGGAGCTCTTGACTGGGATCGGGAGATGTCGCGGGCCCGAAAGCATCTGGATTGGGAAAAACAGCTTTCTCTGTCCATCGATCCCCAGCATGCCCGTCAGGTGCGTCAGCAAAGCCAGCCCCATGAGGACAAGGCGTGTACTATGTGTGGTGATTATTGCGCCGTCAAAATGGTCGAAGAAGCCCTCAAAACGCCCGGCCGATTAAAAAGCAAGATCGAACGGACTCCTCAGACGCCCGGGAGATCAAGGGACAAGACAGGGAAAACTCTGAAATCTCCCCGCAAACCCAGGGAAGCGGGCAGGGGAACCCGGAAATCGGCAGGCAGGTCGAAGCGCTAGGAGCTTGTCAAGGGCGTCAAGATCACTCTGGAGGCATCATGTTGAGGACCCTGTGCAAATCAAAAATACGCGGAGCCGTGGTGACCGGCGCCAGATTGCATTATGATGGCAGTATCGGCATCGATCGAGCTATCATGGAGGCCGCCGACCTGTACCCCTGGGAACGAGTTCAAGTGGTCAATCTGAATAACGGCACCCGTTTGGAGACCTACGTGATCGAAGAAAAAGCCGGGTCGGGTACCATTTGCCTGAAGGGACCGGCGGCTCGCCTGGGTCAGGTAGGCGATGAGATCATTATCATCTCGTATGTCAGTCTGACCGACGAGGAGGCCATTAAACTTCGACCGGTGGTGGTTCATCTGAAAGACCATAATCGTCTGCAAAAAAGCGCCGGGTGATCCGGCTCGCCGAATAGAACCTGAACGCCGATCGAGGGATTCTTGATGCTGTCCGACCAGCATACGTCTGAAAAGCATACGTCTGGAAACCATATGCCTGAAAACCCACCACGTGAAGAACAATCGTCTAAAGACCACGATTCGGACCTTCGGATCGTCACCTATCCGGCCGATGTGCTGGCCGGTAAAAGCCAGCCGGTGACCCGGGTCGATGGCCGGGTGGTTTCTCTGGCTCGAGGCATGGCCAGTCTCATGGTGACATCCCAGGGGATCGGCCTGGCGGCGCCGCAGGTGGGTGTGGCCCGGCGGATCATTACGGCCAACGTGGGCGACGGATGTATCTATCTGATCAATCCGGTGATCATCGAGCGGCACGGAAAAGCCCGCATGGAAGAGGGCTGCCTGAGCTGCCCGGGCGTCTCCGCCGTGGTCGATCGCGACGAACGGATTCTGATCCGAGGACTCGATCTGGACGGAAACGAGGTCTCCCTTGAGGCCGAGGGGCTCAAAGCCCGCGTGCTGCAGCATGAGATCGACCATCTGGAGGGCGTGCTGATCATCGATAAATTGCCCTGGCTGGATCGCATCATGGCGCAACGAAAGCTGCGGGGGCACTGACACGGGGCGAAGCTGGTGACAGACGTGAATCCGGGCAGCTATGATTATTTCGAGCACCAGGCGGATATGGGCATCGAGGGTCGCGGACCGACCCCGGAGGAAGCATTTGCGCAGGCGGCCCGGGCGCTGTTCAACTTGATGGTGAACATCGAGCGGGTGCGTCCACTTCACAAAGTGACCATCCGCTGTCAGGCTTATGATCAGGCCGAGCTGCTGGTGGAATGGCTCAATGGGTTGCTGGCCGAAGCCGATGTCCGGCATATGGGCTTTGGAAAATTTCAGGTAAAATTTTCGGGACAGAACGAACTGCTGGGCGAGGCCTGGGGGGAACCATTGGATCCCCGGCGGCATGATCCCAAAACGGAGGTCAAGGCGGCCACCTACTCGATGGTATTCGTGGGGTGTGAGGGGCCTGAGCACGTGGTACGCTGTGTGGTTGATCTGTGAGCCGCCTGAGATTTCAGAACCGGGAGATATCGTCGCTTGGATCTAAATCTGCTGCAAAAACAGAAAGAATATCAGTGGATTATACCTCGATCGGGGGCCATGAACGTTCCCGGTCAGATCTTCGCCAGTAAATCTCTGATCGAGGAGATGGATCATAAGGTCTACGAGCAGGTCGGCAATGTAGCCTGTCTGCCCGGGATTCAACGATTTTCCATTGCCATGCCCGACGCGCACTGGGGCTATGGATTCCCCATCGGCGGTGTGGCGGCTTTTGATCCTCAGGCGGGTGGGGTCGTTTCCGTAGGGGGTGTGGGTTTTGACGTCAACTGCGGAGTGCGGACTCTGAAGACCGGGATCGCCTGGGAGGATATGAAGCCCCATCTCAGATCACTGGTCGATACGCTGTTTGCCATTGTCCCTGCCGGCATGGGTTCCAGAGGAGAGATCACCCTGTCCGGTGCCCAGGTGGAAGATGTGCTCAGGAAGGGTTCCCGATGGGTTGTCTCACGGGGTTATGGTATCAAGGAGGATCTGGAGCTCACCGAGGACGGGGGCATGGTGCCGGGAGCCGATCCGTCGGCCGTTAGCGACCTAGCCTTGAAGAGAGAACGCCGCCAGGTGGGAACACTGGGTTCCGGGAATCATTATCTGGAGATCCAGCGAGTCGCCGAGGTTTACGATGCCGATGCGGCCGGCGCCTTCGGCCTGGCCCTGG
>CAZOYL010000038.1:0-7722 GCA_964584035.1 uncultured Gemmatimonadota bacterium
TAGGAGCCCATGTTGTATTTGCCGTCGATGGCTTTGGAGTGGAAGATGTCCGTGGGATTGACGGTAAATCCCGTCTGCCAGGCCAGAATGAAGGCGTCGAAGTCTTTGCTCTCGGTCTGATCGATGAAAACGGTCCACTCCAGGATGCGTGGGAGAACCTTGATTCCTACGGCAGCCAGATCCCGCTGCACCATGACAGCGACATCCTCGCGAATCTGATTGCCTAAATTGGTTTTCAACTCAAATTGAAACCGCCGGCCATCCCTGTCCAGCCATCCGTCCCCATCGTGATCGATCCAGCCCTCCTCGGCCAGCATCTCCCGGGCTCTGTCGGGATCATGCGGATAGGGCTCGATCCCGGTATGATAGGCCCAGCCGATGTGCGGCGCCACCGGGCCGATGCAGATCTGTCCCATACCGTACCAGAGACCATCCACGATCTCCTGACGGCCGATGGCCATGGTCAGCGCCTGACGAACACGGCGGCTTTCAAAAAGAGGGTTGAGAAGATTCCAGCCAAGATAGACATAGCCGCGATAGGGATAGATCCACACCCGTAAACGAGGGTTTTTCGAGATCCGATCGTAGTCCTTCGGCGGGACGGCCTCCATCATGTCGATCTCCCCGATCTCCAAATTGGTCAGCAGAGCCGTCTGATCGGGGATGATGCGAAAGATGATCCGGTCCAGATGCGGACGGCCGGCGTAGTAACCGTCATTCGCCCGGAACTCCAGATACTGGTTGCTGACCCACTTTTCAAGCACAAAGGGGCCGTTTCCGACCGGCCGGCGATTGAAGGAACTGCTTCTCATCTGCAACGCCGGCGTCTTTTCGAGGATATGCCGGGGCAGGATGATCTGCTGAAGATCCGACAGCTGATCGGCATAGGCCACCTGGAAAGAAAATGTGACGGTGAAATCGTCCACCACCCTGACGGAATCGACCAGGTCAAGCATGCTCCGGTTGGCCCAGGCCAGCTCGGGATCAATCCACATCCGATAGCTGTAGGCCACATCGTGGGCCGTGGTGGGGACACCATCGGACCAGGTGACATCTCGGCGCAGATGGAAGGTCAGCTGGCGATGGTCAGATGAGAATTCCCATGATGACGCCAGACAGGGGACGATCTCCAGGTCCCGGTCATATCGGGTCAGGGGCAGAAAGAGCAGGTTCTCCATCATCGCGGTGGCCTGGGCGTCGGTCGATACGAAGTCGTTGAGGGCATCCGGCTCGCTGATCTGCCCGATGATGACCGTGCCCCCATTGGTGCCGCCCGATAGATCGCCGGGTGATCCGGACTGTTCCTTCCCGCCCCCGCAGGCGAGCATCAAGAGGATCAGGAGAAATCCCACACGCACCGATATTTCAAAGAACGTGGGACGCTCGAAGAACAGACCGCCGGAAGGATGAGGGCACCGATCGGGCATCAGTACTTCCGCTCTTCGGCCGGCACCCACCAGGTCTCCGGATAGATATAGGTGCCCCGGGTATCCATCTTCACGTCCCGGAATCGCCGGTGAACACCGTTGACCTGCTGGGGAATATACAGAAAGGTATAAGGCTGGTCCTCCACGATGAGCCGTTGGGCTTTGTCCCAGAGCAACTTGGCCTTCGACCGGTCCATCTCCCGCTGGGCCGATTCGATGAGCTCATCCACCTGGGGATTGGAATAGGAAACGTAATTGAATTTATCGTTGATCGACTCCGAATGCCACATGGTGGTCAGATCCACCTTCAGCCCCACGCTCCAGCCGGCCACGATGGCTTCGAAGTCCTTGCGGTTGGTCTGATCGGAGAAAACGGTCCATTCCACCAGACGGGGATTGACCTTGATGCCCATTTTGGCCAGCTGGTCCTGGACAATAACGGTGATGGCCTCCCGAATGCGATTTCCCTGATTGGTCTTCACGGTGAACTCGAATTTCCGGCCATCACGGTCCAGCCAGCCATCGCCGTCATGGTCGGCCCACCCCTCAGCGGCCAGCATGCTGCGGGCCCGTTCGGGATCATAGGAAAATCTCGGCATATCGGGATTATAGGCCCACAGAATGGGCGAGATGGGACTGTAACAGGGCTCGGCCAGCCCGAAATAGACGGCCTCGATGAGGTTGTCCCGGTCGATGGCCATGGTCAGAGCCTGGCGCACCGTTTTGCTCTCGAACAGCGGATGGGTCATATTCCAGCCGATATATCCGTAGGCCCGGCTGGGATACTTGACGATTCGCACCGGAGAACGGCCGTTCCGAAAATCCTCCTCCATCTTGGCCACATCCTTGGGCGGAATGGATTCCATCAGGTCCACATCGCCGCTTTTCAGCTGCGCCAGGAGGCTGGTCTGATCGGGAATGACGCGGAAGACGATGCGGTCCAGGTAGGGCCGACCGGCATAGTAGTCCTCGTTGGGGACCAGCTCGAGGGTCTGCTGGCTGATCCAGCGTTTCAGCTTGAAGGGTCCGTTGCCGATGGGCTGGCGGTTGAAATCGATACTTCGCCATTGCCCGCTGGGGATCTTTTCCAGGATATGTTTGGGCAGTATGGACCCCACCCCGGCGTCCATCAGCTGGTAGGGATAAACTTCCTTAAAGATATAGGTGATGGTGGTGTCATCGACCACCTCCACGTCCTGGATGAACTGTTTCCAGCGGATGGCGCTCCAGGCGATGACCGGATCGATCTGCTTCTGGAAGGTAAATTTCACATCATCGGCGGTGGTCTGGACACCGTCGGTCCAATAGACATCGTTGCGGAGATGGAAGGTGAGCCGCAGGTGGTCGTCTGAGAACTCCCAGGATTTGGCCAAAGACGGGCTGTAGCTGTCCAGATCCGGGTTGATCTCGGTCAGGGTCAGGAAGATCATGCTTTCGATGTCCGAGGCTCCCCGGGTGCTGGAGATCAGTGGATTGAGCGCATCGACGTCGCCGATGATGCCCACCACCAGGGTGCCTCCGTAGCGATCGCCGGCGGTCTCCGACGGTGTCTCCCGGTCGCGCTCCCCGCCGCAGGCCAACAGTGCGGCGGCCGCCAGAAGGGCGGCCATGGCCGCCCGAAACGACGCCGCCCGAAATGAGATACAGTTTGACAGTGGGTTCATGGTTCCTCTTTTTTTCTTGGTCCGCGCCCTGAGGGAGTGCCCTGTTCCGGACCGTCAAAGGCAAGCCCAGCTTTCCCACAGAGAGACCGAGCTTGTTAATATTACCCTTGCAGGAGAAAAAGTCAAGACGAAAGTGGGCTTCAGGTCCGCAGCGTCCACTCCAGCCGTCCGTAGCGTTCCCGGACCAGCGAACGGGCCAGTTTCTCCTCCCGCGAAGATATCCGGCCGGGCCGCAGCGCTCCCTCCAGGACCTCTCCGAAGCCGAACTGCAGGGCCCGGGAGACTTCTGAGTAGGATACCCGCCGGTCAAGAAGCGCGTTCAACGAGATCGTTTTCTCGATCAACTTCCGAGCCGCGTCATGTTTTGAGAACGCCTGCCGGGCGGGCAACAGCGCGGCCAGCCGGGCATGTTCCTGGCCCAACAGGAGCGATCCGTGCTGCAGGACCGTTTCGCCCACCCACCGCTGAGCGCTGCCCACCAGTTTTCGTCCCTCCACCAGGACTTCATACCGTCCGGCGCTGGTGAAGCAGGGGTGAGCATTCCCAGCGCCGCCGGGCGATCCGGTTATATCCCGGCGCGACCGGCTTAACCGGGCGTCAATGCCGAGATGTCGGAGTGCGGCCACCAGCGCCCGGCCGATGTGCTGATAGATGCTCAGAACAGAGACTGGGGAGCCCCATTGGCTCCTCAGGGCGGCAACGCTATAGGTCACCTCCTGCTCATGCAGGACGGTCCTTCCCCCGGTCAGACGCCGCACTACCGGTATGCCCTGCCGGGCGCATTTCTGGAAATCGATCACCTGCAGTGCCCGCTGGGCATATCCAATGGAAACGGCATTGGGTTTCCAGCCATAGATCCGCACCGTGGGAGGAACCGTCCCCGCTCCCACCGTTTGAGCGATGGCTTCATCCAGGGCCATGTTGAAAAAGGGGTCTCCCGGACCGGTATCCACGAATCGCCAATGCTGCTGACCGTGGGTCCGGACCCCTTGAGACCCCGCTTTGATCTGTGCCATATAACCGATCTCGCTGTGGCCGCCGGCCGTGTCGACACCTCTGTCAGCCAGCTTGGGCTCGATCTCCGATGAGATGGCCGGTCAGGCGACGCGACCTCTTAACGGCCGATCTTTAACGGCCGCGGGCCAGTTCCTTGATTAGATTGCCCGCGATGACGCTCCTCTGGATCTGATTGGTGCCCTCGTAGATCTGGGTGATCTTGGCATCCCGCATCATCTTCTCCACGGGATAATCCTTCATGTAGCCGTAGCCGCCGAAGATCTGGACGGCATCGGTAGTCACCTTCATGGCCACATCGGAGGCCAGCAGTTTGGACATGGCCGATTCCTTGGAAAAATGCTTTGCCCCGGAGTCGATCATCCTGGAGACGGCGTAGATCAGGGCTCGGGCGGCCTCGATCTGCGTGGCCATGTCGGCCAGCATGTGCTGAACGGCCTGAAATGAGGAGATCGGCTTGCCGAACTGCACCCGGCTGTGGGCATATTGCACGGCCTCATCGAGAGCCCCCTGGGCGATCCCGAGGGCCTGGGCGCCGACACCGGGCCGGGCCTGATCCAGGGTTTTCATAGCCACGGCAAAGCCCAATCCCTCGCGACCGAGGAGATTTTCCCGGGGCACCCGGCAGTCCTGAAAAACCAGCTCACGGGTCGCCGAGGCGCGAATGCCCATCTTGTTCTCCTTTTTGCCAAAATCAAAACCCTTCATACCCTTCTCTAGAATAAGTGCGGACGCCCCCCGGCTTCCCTTGGCCCGGTCGGTGATGGCCACGGTGGTGTATATGTCCGCTTCGCCCCCATTGGTGATCCATTGTTTGGTGCCGTTGAGGATATACTCATCCCCGTCACGAACGGCCGCGGTCTCGATGGCGCCCGCATCGCTGCCGGCATTGGCCTCGGTCAGTCCGAAGGCGGCGATCTTCTGACCGCTGGCCAACTGGGGAAGATACCTTTTCTTCTGCTCTTCGCTGCCGTACAGGAGAATGGGAAAGGTTCCCAAGGCACTGCCGGCATAGCAGACCGCGATGCCGCCGCAGGCCCGGCTGAGCTGCTCGGTCACCAGAACGAGCTCAAAAATACCGCAGCCGGCTCCGCCATATTGTTCATCGATGTAGAGACCGAAAAAACCGGCATCGGCCAGAATTTTCAAGATGTCCCAGGGGAATTCGCCGGACTCATCAAATTGCGCCGCCACCGGTTTGATCTGTTCCTCGGCGATCTCATGAGCCAAGGATTGAATCATCTTCTGCTCTTCGGTGAGAAAATAATCCATCTGCGCCCTCCCCCTCTGCTAAGTATCCTCCATTAAAAGCCCCATGGATCTCAAAGCTTCCCTGGCAGCCATCCGTTCAGCATCGCGCTTGCGGAACCCCCACCCCTGCCCTACCACCTTACGACCCAAGAGGACACGCACGGCGAAGACCTTCCTATGTTCCGGCCCGCCCTGGAAAACCAGCCGGTAACGGGGCTGCCGGCCTCTCGCCTGGGCCTGTTCCAGCAGCCGGCTCTTCTCATTTCTAATAACGGCCGGGGCGCTGCGGGGCTGCCATCGACCCAGCAGCTGGCTCACGATCACCCGGCTGGCGGCCCGTATGCCGCTGTCCAGGTATACGGCGCCGATAACGGCCTCATAGGCATCGGCCAGGATGGATGGGTTTTCAGCGCCGCCCTGGAGAGCCTGTCCCCTATCCATGAACAGGTACCGTCCCAGATGGAGCTGCCGCGCCTGCCGGGCCAGAGCCTCCTCGCACACCAGGCTGGATCGAAATTCGGTCAGCCGGCCTTCCGGCTCCTCCGGAAACCGCCGATAGAGCTCCGCGGCGATGACGAAACTCAGGGTGGCGTCGCCTAAAAATTCCAGCCTCTGATTGGATTCGCCGGCGGGAGGTTGGGAACAGGAAGGGTGCGTCAGGGCTCTCAGCAGCCACTGCCGATCACGGAAGGCGTATCCCAGCGCCGATTCCAGCCGTTCGATCGGTACCCGTTCGGAGGTCTCTTCCGGGACGATAGGATCCCGGTGTTCACGGGGAACCCTCAAATTTCTTCACCACCAGGCAGACGTTGTGACCGCCAAAACCGAAGCTGTTGCTGATGGCCACATTCACGGGCTGCCGGCGAGATTCATTGGGCACCACATCGAGATCGCACTCGGGATCCGGGTACTGGTAGTTGATCGTGGGATGAATGATGCCATCCCGGATGGTGAGGATGGTGGCGATCAATTCCACGCCGGCAGCAGCCCCCAGGAGATGCCCGATCATCGATTTGGTGGAGCTCACCGGGATCTGACCGGCTCGCTCGCCGAAAACGGTGTGAATGGCGGCCGATTCGAATTTATCGTTCAGCTGGGTGGAGGTCCCGTGGGCGTTGATGTAATCGACATCACCGGGTTGCAAAGTGGCATCCCGGACGGCCAATTCCATGGCCTTGACGGCGCCCACGCCGCCGGGAGCCGGAGCGGTGATGTGATGGGCATCGGCGGTATAGGCACAGCCGATAATCTCTCCGTAAATGGAGGCCCCTCGATCGGCAGCATGCTGGAGCGTCTCCAAAACCATAATGCCGGCTCCCTCTCCGATAACAAATCCGTCCCGCTGGGCGTCAAACGGCCGGCTGGCGTGTTCGGGATCGTCGTTGCGGGTGGACAGAGCCTGCATGGAGCAGAACCCGGCCATGGCCAATGGGGTAATGGTGGCCTCAGCTCCGCCAGCGATCATCACATCGGCCTCGCCCCGCTGCAAGATGCGGAAGGCATTTCCAATAGCGTGACCGGCCGAAGCACAGGCCGAGACGGTGGTGTAATTGGGACCCTTGAAGGCGTACCGGATGGAAATCGCTCCTGGGGCCATATCGGAGATCATCATCGGGATGAAGAAAGGACTCACCCGCCCGGGCCCTTTGTCCAGCATTATGGAATGCTGTTTTTCCAGGGTGGCGATGCCGCCGATACCGGAGCTGACGATGACGCCCACGCGCCACAGATCCATCTTCTCAGGATGCAGATCGGCATCTTCGATGGCCTGGGCAGCCGTGCCGACAGCAAATTGGACGAATCGGTCGTTCCGCCGGATCTCCTTGGGACTGAAGAACTGTGCCGGATCGAAATTCTTCACCTCTCCGGCGATCTGAGACGTCAGCGGGGAAGCATCGAAGCTGGTGACCGTTCCGATTCCATTGGTGCCTTGGCGCAAAGCCTTCCAGTATTCTTCAACCGTCAGACCGACCGGAGTCAAAACTCCCATGCCGGTCACCACAACTCTATTATTCATAGATCTCACACCTTGACAGAGAGCGCGCCTCACAGGGCTGGTTTAAAGAGGGTGCCGAGCAGCCGCGGGGGGCTGGCGAGCGGATGAATCGATCACTCACCCTCGGCATTCTTCTTCAGATAGTCGATGGCCTCTCCGACGGTGGTTATTTTTTCGGCATCCTCGTCGGGTATCTCGATATCGAACTTCTCCTCGAGAGCCATGACCAATTCCACCGTATCCAGGGAATCCGCGCCAAGGTCATCGATAAATGATGCCTCCGGTGTTACCTCTTCGGGCTTGACACCTAACTGCTCAGCGATAATTGACTTTACCTTTTCGTCTACTGCCCTCTCCTTCTCCTCCTTGT
>CAZOYL010000038.1:7732-19781 GCA_964584035.1 uncultured Gemmatimonadota bacterium
CCACCGTATCCAGGGAATCGGCGCCCAGATCATCTACGAAGGATGCTTCCGGGGTTACCTGACCGGCATCCACGCCCAATTGTTCGACGATGATTTCCTTGACCTTCGACTCGACGGACATTCCATCCACCTCCTGAGAGTGTGGACACGGGGCCTGCTCACGACATGAGCATACCGCCATCCACGTTGATGACTTGACCGGTGAGATATCCGGCATCCTCCGACACGAGAAACGAGATCACCCGGGCCACGTCCTCCGGCTACCCGAAGCGGCCCAGGGGGATCGCCTGCAAAAACGCATCTTTGTTCTTCTCGCCCAGCTCTCTGGTCATCTCGGTGGCGATGAACCCGGGCGCTACGGCATTCACCGTGATGCCCCGGGCGGCGAGTTCTCTGGCCACCGATTTGGTGAAACCGATCAGGCCGGCCTTGGAGGCGCAGTAATTCGCCTGCCCGGCATTGCCCATGATGCCCACCACCGAGGCAACATTCACGATCCGGCCGGTCCTTCGCTTCATCATCGCCCGGGCCAATGCCCGGGTGCAATAGAAGGCCCCCTTGAGGTTGACGGCCATGACCTGATCCCATTGTTCCGGTGTCATTCGAATGAGAAGATTGTCGCGGGTGATGCCGGCGTTATTGACCAGGATGTCCACCCGGGAAAACCGTTCCAGCACAGCGTCGGCCGCGGCCACGACCGCCTCCAGGTCGGTCACATCGACCGCCCAGGCGGCGCCGTCCGTTCCCTCCCGGGAAACCATGGCAGCCGTCTCAGCGGCCAGTTCCCGGTCCACATCCCAGCAGGCCACCCGCGCCCCCTCCCGGGCGAGCTGAAGGGAAATGGCGCGGCCGATTCCCCGCCCGGCACCGGTCACCACAGCCGCCTGTTCCTGTAATTTCATGAGCAACCTCACCAATATGACACCAACAGGTTATCTCGCCGTTCGATGCGAGGTCCCTTCATCTAAAAAAGCCTCCAGCGATCCGGCGTCGCTCACCCCGGAGATGCCGATCCCGGGGACGGTTCGGCGGATCAGGCCCTGCAGGACCTTTCCCGGGCCCACCTCGACGAAGCTCTCGGCGCCCATTTGGGCCATACGCTCCACCGATTCGGACCACCGCACCGGACTGATCAGCTGACGGATCAGCAGATCCGAAATCTGATCGGCCGCTTCAACGGGCTGGGCGGTTACGTTGGCCACGACGGGCACCTGAGGCGCCTTCATGGTCATCTGTTCGAGCGCTTCGGCCAGCGGCTGGCGGGCATATTCCATCAACGGCGAATGAAAGGCCCCGCTGACGGGCAGACGGATGACCCGCCTGGCCCCGGCTTCCCGGGCCAGCTCCATGGCCCGGTCCACGCCTGGAACCTCTCCTGAAATGACCAATTGGCCCGGTGAGTTGAGGTTGGCCACCTGCACCAGACCTGAGTCCGCAGCCTGTCGGCAGATCTCGGTGAGATCCTCGCCGGTCAGACCAACGACGGCCGCCATGGCTCCCGGCCGGCGCCGGCCGGCTTCCTGCATCAAACGTCCCCTCAGCCGGACCAATGGAAGGGCCTCCTGGTATGGAAAAACCCCCGCCGCCACCAGAGCGGCATACTCTCCCAGGCTGTGCCCGGCCACGACGAAAGGCTTCCGGCCCCTGTCGATCAGCAGCTGCCATAAGGCCACGCTGAGCGCGAAGATAGCCGGCTGGGTGTTCTCCGTGCGAACCAGCTCCTCCTCGGGGCCCTCGAAGGAAAGCCGGGTAATATCGGCGTTTAAGATCTGGTCGGTCTGCTCATACAGGGCCCTGACCGAGGGATAGGCCTGATAGAGATCGTGTCCCATGCCGACGAACTGAGAGGCCTGTCCCGGAAAAACCATGGCCAGCTTCATACCGGTCTCCCGGAAAAACTACCACCGAATGATGGCCGAACCCCAGGTGAAACCCCCTCCGAAGGCCACCAGGAGCCAGATGTCTCCGGGTTTATGGAGACCTTTGCTTCTGGCTTCATCCAGGGCCAATGGAATGGATGCGGCCGAGGTATTGCCGTATCGATCGATATTGACGTAGACCCGCTCCATGGGCAGATGAATGCGTTTGGCCGTGGCCCGAATGATGCGGATATTGGCCTGGTGCGGAATCATCAGATCGACATCGCCGGCCGTCAGACCGGCCTGTTTTAAAACCTGCAATGCGGCATCGCCCATGGCTTTGACGGCGTATTTGAAGACCTCGTTGCCGCTCATTCTGATATAATGCATCCGCTGGTCGACCGTCTCGTGAGAGGCCGGATGACGAGATCCGCCGGCTGGCATCTCCAGAAGATGCCACAGGCTACCGTTGCCTCCCAGATAGGTCTGAAGGATACCTCGGTCCGCATCGGTGCCGCGCAGCAGAACGGCGCCGGCGGCATCCCCGAACAGGACGCAGGTGCCCCGGTCCTGATAATCGGTGATCTTGGTGAGCGTTTCGGCGCCACTGACCAGAACGGTACGATACAGGCCGGAGGTGACCATGCTGCGGCCCACCGTCAGGCCGTAGAGAAAACCCGAACAGGCTGCGCCTACGTCCATGGGGGCGGCATTGACGGCTCCGAGGTTATCCTGAACGAAACAGGCCGTCGAGGGAAACACCCGGTCGGGTGTGGCCGTGCCGATGATGATCATATCCACATCCTGGGGTGAAACCCGGGCCTCCTGAAGAGCCTTTCGGGCCGCCTCGGTGGCCAGGTCGGAGGTGGCCGTGTCCTTATCGGTGACGTGGCGTTCGTGGATCCCCGAGCGGGACACGATCCACTCATCGCTGGTATCGACGATCTTCTCCATATCCTGGTTATTCAGGATCCGCTCGGGCACCGCCGAGCCGGTGCCGATGATCTCAGCTTGAAGGCATTTGTTCATGGGATGTTGTTCCATTCTCCTGAAGTTGTTCGACGATCCCGGAATTCACATCCGCCCTGACCATCCGCTGAGCCACATCGATGGCCTTGCGAATGGCCTTGGCGGAGGAACCGCCGTGGCAGATAATGCAGACGCTGTTGATTCCCAGCAGGGGGGCACCCCCGTACTCGGCATAATCCAGATCGCGGCGGAAAGCCATCAGGGCCGGCATCAGCAGATGGGTTCCCAGACGGTATCTGAGGCTGCTCATGACATACTGCTTCAATTGAGTGGTCAGCAGCCCATCGATGCTCTCGGTGAGTTTCAGAATGACATTGCCCACGAAGCCCTCGCAGACCACCACGTCTACGTTGCCCCGTAAAATATCTCGCCCCTCGATATTGCCGATGAAGTTCAGCGAGCTGCCCGACAGCATCCGATGGGCCAGGATGGTATTCTCGTTCCCCTTGGAGCTTTCTTCTCCAATGCTGAGCAACCCCACCTTGGGATGCTTTCTTCCTAAAATACGGCTGGCGTAGATCCCCCCCATGACACCGAATTGATAGAGATTGATAGGCTTACAATCGGCATTGGCACCCACATCCAGGACCACCGTGGTGTCCTTTTCGGTGGGGAAAAAGGAGGCAATGGCCGGCCGGCTGATGCCCTTCAGGCGGCCCAGCTCCAGGAGCGTCCCGGCCATGACCGCACCGGTATTGCCGGCACTGACGATGGCATCGGCCAGGCCGCGTTTGACCAGCTCAATAGCCACCATGATAGACGAATTCCGCTTCTTGCGCAAGGCAACGGCGGGAGACTCGTCCATGGCGACCACCTCCGGGGCATGGACCACGGAAATGGGCAATTCTCTGGGAATAAACCGGCTTTTCAGATCCTTCCGGATCAGCGCTTCCTGGCCCACCAGAATGATCTCGGTGTCTTCCCGAACCAGGCTGGCCGCCTGCACCACTCCCTCAATGATGGGGTGTGGAGCATCGTCTCCGCCCATAGCATCGATGGCAATCTTCATGTTCGCTTCTCAGAACCTATTTCTGCTTAGGAGATACGACTTCTCGACCCTTATAATATCCACAATGCGAACAGGCTCGATGCGGCATTTTGGGCTGATGGCAATGGGGGCACTGGACCATGCCGGGTGCCGACAACTTCCAGTGCGTTCTCCTCTTATCTCTTCTGGATTTGGAGATCTTTCTTTTTGGTAAGGCCACGTTTCTCTCCCTGTGATGTGCTCACTGCGTTCTTCAGCCCCGACCAGCGGGGATCGATTGTCTTCCGGCGGCAATCACAACTGCCGGCATTGAGATTGGTACCGCAACGGGGACACAGACCGCGGCAGTTTTCCTTGCAGAGCGGCTTGACCGGGAGCGCCAGGAGGAGCGTCTGGCGAAGCTCCTCGGTCACATCCATCCGGCCCGTATCCGGGGGAACGATCCTGATCTCCTCATGGATCTCTTCCGGCGAAGCTTCGGCATCGAATCTCACCAGGATAGTCAGCGTCTCGGAGATGGGAATCTGAACGGATTCCAGGCACCGGCTGCAGGTCATGTTCACCGACGTGCTGATCACGCCTCGAAAGATGACCTGCTGGCCGATCTTCTCCAGGGTGTAATCGACGCGAACCGGCTCGGTGAAACACGCCTCCTGTTCCCGAAGATCCAGCTCGGAGGCGTCTGCCTGCTGGGATCGCCGATGGAGTCCGCCGGTAAGTCCCCTTACGGAAATAATCATAAAAAGACTCCCTCAATATATCGATGAAAGCCGGCTTGTCAAGTCCTTTCCTGATGTGTCAGGTGCACCCAGAGGGACAGATCCGCCGATCAGCGGTCCAGTCCCCGGAGATACTCGTCGATCGCCTGGGCGGCTTTCCGCCCGGCGCCCATGGCCAGAATTACCGTGGCCGCCCCGGTGACGATATCGCCCCCGGCGTACACACCGGACTTACTGGTGGCGCCGGTCTCTGGATCGGCCACGATGTAGCCCCACTTGTTGGTCTCCAGCCCCTCCGTCGTGGAAGCCACCAGCGGATTGGCTCCCTGCCCGATGGCCACGATCACCTGATCCACATCGATGCTGAACTGCGAGCCTTCTACGGGCACCGGCCGGCGGCGCCCGGAGGCATCCGGCTCCCCCAGCTCCATACGAATACACTCCATCCCTTTGACCCAGCCCTGATCATCTCCTAAAATGCGCACCGGATTGGTCAGCAACTGAAAGTCGATGCCCTCCTCCTCGGCATTCTCGATCTCCTCGCCCCGAGCGGGCATCTCGTTCCGCGAGCGGCGATACACGCAGGTGACCTGCTCGGCTCCCAATCGGAGGGCCGTCCTCAGTGAATCCATGGCCACGTTGCCGCCGCCCACCACCACCACCCGACGGCCGATCTTGATGGGCGTGTCATATTCAGGAAACCGGTAAGCTTTCATGAGGTTAGAGCGAGTAAGGAATTCGTTGGCGGAATACACCCCGTTGAGGTTCTCCCCCGGAACACCCATGAAATAGGGCAGGCCGGCTCCGTTGCCCAGAAAGACCGCATCGTAGCCGCCGGCCATCAGCTCATCCACGGTCTGCAGCATGCCTACCACGAAGCTCGTTTTCAGCTCCACGCCGAGGCTTTCGATATATTCCACCTCCCGGCGAACGATCTCCTTGGGCAGACGAAACTGGGGAATGCCGTACATGAGCACCCCGCCGGGCTCATGCAGAGCCTCGAAAATGGTCACCTGGTAGCCCAGCTTGATGAGATCTCCGGCCGCCGTCAGACCGGACGGGCCGGCTCCGACGATAGCCACCCGGCGTCCTCCGGAGGAATCTCTGGGGGCCTTTTCCGCGGATACCTGGCGGGCTTCTTCATCGGCCACGAACCGCTCCAGCCGTCCGATGGCGATGGGAGCTCCCTTTTTAGCTAATATGCAGGCTTTTTCACACTGGTCCTCCTGGGGGCAGACGCGGCCGCAGATGGCCGGCAGGCTGTTGGTCCGCTTGATGATCCGGGCGGCCTCGAGCACATCGCCCTGTTGAAGACAGGCGATAAAACCGGGGATATCGACCTCCACGGGACACCCGGTCACACAGCGGGGCTTTTTGCAGGTCAGACAGCGGCCGGCCTCTCTGAGGGCCTGTTCTTGATCGTATCCCAGAGCCACCTCTTCGAAGTTGCCGGCCCGAACCGCAGGGTCCTGGCGGGGCATCGATTCCCGCTGCAGATTGAGCTTCTTTTTATCGGCCGTCGGCTTTTTAGGCATCGGCTTCCCCCGCTGGAGTATGCTCGGCCTCTGACGGGCCGGCAAGGTCCCGGCTCATCCAGGCATCCATGGCTTTTTTCTCCTCGGGCAGGTACATCCGCAGACGAGCCATGAGCAATTCGAAATTGACCTGATGACCATCGAACTCGGGTCCATCCACGCAGACGAATTTGGTCTGGCCTCCCACCTCCACACGGCAGGCCCCGCACATGCCGGTGCCATCGACCATGATGGAGTTCAGGCTGACGATGGTATGGATGCCGTAGTTTCGAGTCAAATCGCAGACGGCTTTCATCATAATGGCCGGCCCGATGGCCACCGCCAGGCGGACGTCCTTTTCCTGCTGAAGAAGTTTGGCCAGCCGGTCGGTGACGAATCCATGTTCCCCGTAGGAGCCATCATCGGTAGTGACATAGAGCTGATCGCTGACCTGCCGGGCCTCATCCTCCAGCACCAGCAGATCCTTCGTTCTGGCTCCGATGATGGAAATAACCCGGTTGCCGGCCGCCTTCATGGCTTTGGCGATCGGAAAGACCACCGCGTTTCCCACCCCGCCGCCGACGCAAACCACCGTTCCGTATTTCTTCACCTCGGTCGGTCGGCCCAGCGGCCCGACCACATCGAGAAAGCCATCGCCCTCTCGGTAGGTGCCCATTTTCCGTGTCGTGGCGCCCACCTCCTGGACGACCAGTGTGATGGTGCCCTCCTCGGGATCGGAATCGGCGATAGTCAGAGGAACCCGCTCTCCCAGCTCCTCCAGACGGATGATGACGAACTGGCCGGCCTGGCGCTTTTTTGCGATCAGGGGGGCTCTGATCCGGTACAGTTTGATTTCCGGCGAAAGCGTCTTCTTGAGCACAATCTCGTTCATTCTGACCTCGCTGATACTGACCTGGTGGTCGTCATTCGGTCCGGTTTTCTTCGGGATAGGGCACGGTCAGGCTTCCTTCCATGAGAAACAGGACCTTGGCCTCGGGACCCTGCCGCTGCAGAGCTTCGTCCAGAGCTCCCTGTAAATCATCAACAGGTTTGATGAAAAGAGGTTCAAGCTGCGAGTCGGATAATTCGGTGAAGGCCCAGATGTGGGCCCAGAGACAGATCTCGGCGATCTTGGCCGCCTTGTGATAGCCCAGACGATAGCCCTTGCGGAGCTGCTGCAGCGCATCCCGGGGGCTCGCCGCGGCACTCAGCAGCCGGGCAAAGGTGTCATCGCCCACGCCGGCCCGGCAGGCCGAGACCAGCATCAGAATGCCGCCCTCCTTGAGGGCCAGCTTGCCGTTCTCCAGGGCCTTTTGGGATTGATACAGGTTGATATCGGTGGGAAAGGGAGCCACCGTCACGACCACATCGGCCTTCTCGGGCACCGGAACCACGAAGACCTCTCTGGCCTTCTCCGTGGCCGGCGGGAAACAGTCTCGAAGATGACCGGCGGTGCTGTCGTGAATCCCTCCCTCTTGGTTGACAACGGTCATGATGGCGAAGACATCTCTTTCCAGGAGGGGGGCCACGGCCTCCATCATATCCTCATGAACAGGATTGCCCTCCAGGGCCAGCGTGTGGGCCTCCCGCTGGAGAGCCAGGGCGTGGTTGTGTTCGATCGTCTCAATGGCGGCGACTCCGGGCAGAAAGGATTTTCTTCCCCCGGTAAAGCCAGCAAAATAATGAGGTTCAACCGATCCAATGACGACCAGCCGGTCGGCTTCGAGGACCCTCCGGTTGACAGCCATCTCCGTCCCCCGGGAGGTGGTTCCGACCACCACCATGTCCTCCCGCCGGCGGGCCCGATGAACCTCGATCCGCTCCCGGAATGGCTCGTAAAACTCGCCGAAGATCTGTCGGTACTCATCCTCGGTGGGCTCTCGATGACTGCCGGCGGCGACCAGGAAACGAAACGGGATGTCTCCCAGGAGAGGAATGATCGTCTCCAGAACTTTGGCCGTGGGGGTCGGTCGGGTGGCATCGTTGACCAACACCAGGACATCCCGGGCATCTCGAAGGAATCGGTCCAGCGGCGGAGAACCGATGGGTTCTCTCAAGGCTCTTTCCAGAACCTCCTTTTCATCGACCGCTGCCGTCGGATTGGGATGAACCTGGCCCAGGACTCGACCATCATCCAGGTTCACGGTGAGATGGTCTTTCTGGCCGTAAGGTATCCTGATGTTCATGGTTCTCTCCGGACAGAACTCTCCCCCCCGACCCCTATCATCGCTCTTCGAGCCGGAGGGGAGTGATCTCCACTGGCCATCTGCGGCGATCTCACGGCTCGTCGCGCTTCGATCCCCTCGGGGGAGATCCGGGCGAGATCACCTCAGTCGCCGTCGAAATGGGCATCGGGGAAGAAAAATCCGACCTCCTCGCGGGCCGTCTCCGGAGAATCCGAGGCATGCACCGCGTTGCGACCCTTACTCTCCGCAAAATCCCGGCGGATGGTGCCCGGCTCGGCCTGGGCCGGATCTGTGGCGCCCACGACCCTCCTTAACTCCTTGATAGCATTGTTTTTTTCCAGCACAGTGACGACGATGGGACCGGACGACATGAAGGCCACCAGGCCATCGTAAAAAGGCTTCCCCCGGTGGACATGATAAAATTGGCCGGCTCGTTCAGCGGTCAAATGTTCCGATCTCAGAGCGCAGATCCGAAAACCCGCTTCGGTGACCCGCTGCAGTATTTCTTCGGTCGCCTTTCTGGCCACGGCATCCGGTTTCACGATGAACAGGGTTCTCTGTATCGGGGCCGGCGGTGTCGACATTTTTTCCATTCACATCCTCCCCATGACCATGATCATTCGCCTAAGCGGCATTCGCTCTATCGGCATTCTCTCCACGGGCATTCTCTCCGATCGAGGCGTCAACGGCCTGATGCCACAGGTGAGTTTCTGCATAGAAAAGTTATTTTAACAAAGTTTACGGATAAAGTCAAGCCTTTTCGGGATGCTGAAAGGATCCCCGGGCGGTCCCGGCAGAAGCCCAGATCCGGCTTCATCGACCGGTTCCATCGATCTGTTCAGCAGGAGGGTGCGATCCGAAGCTCAGGCCAGCTCGATCGATGGCGTCCGGGACTCGACGATGTCACCCACTGACCGGGCCCACGATACGCCCCGGCCGTGCAACATCTCTACAAGCTCGGTCTCCCGTTCTCCGGGAACGGCCATCAGCAGGCCGCCGGAGGTCTGGGCGTCGCACAGCAGCAGCGTCATCAGAGGATCGGCCGGAGATGCGAACCGGAGATGCGGCTGGACATAGGACAGGTTCTTTCTCGTGCCGCCGGGCACCATCTGGCGGCGGATGTAATCCAGGACATGGTCCATCCTGGGAACTTCCTGTGACCGTATCCGGGCCGATACTCCGCTGGCCCGGAGCATCTGCAGCAGATGGCCCAGGAAACCGAACCCGGTGATGTCTGTGCAGGCGTTGACGCCCACCGCGATCATACATTCAGCGGCGCTTCGATTCAGCTGCGCCATGAGCTGGTTGATCTGCTCCACATCGCCGGGGCGGGCCGCATCGGCCTTGAGAGCGGTGGACACCACTCCGGTGCCCAACGGTTTGGTGAGGATGAGACGATCCCCGGGGCGAGCTCCGGCATTGGTTACGAGCTCATCTTTCTTGACGATGCCGGTTACCGCCAGGCCGTACTTCAGTTCCTGATCCTTGAGGGTATGGCCGCCCAGGACCACCGCCCCGGCCTCCTTGATCTTTTCCATGCCGCCGCGCACAATCTGGCCCACGACAGAGAGGTCCAGGGAAGGTGCATAGGCTAAAATATTCAGGGCCGTCAGCGGCCTGGCCCCCATGGCATAGAGATCGCTCAGGGCGTTGGCGGCCACGATCTGGCCGAAAAGCTCGGGATCATCGGCAATGGGCGTGAGCACATCCACCGTCTGGACCAGAGCCCGGCCATCGCCCAGATCATAGACCCCGGCATCCCCCAGGGCATCGTATCCCAGGATGACGTTCGGATCCTGATAGGTCGGCAAATGGCGCAGCACCTGCGCCAGGTCTTCCTGACAGACCTTGGCCGCTCAGCCGGCGGCGGCGGTCAGACCGGTCAGGCGAATCGGGTCCTTGCCCATGAGCCGTTCCTCTCTCTACAGCCACATCAGGAATGACCGACAATCCGTCGTGATGACCGCCGATCGGTGAAAAAGAACTGGCGGAGGCGTGTAGGAATCGAACCTACCGAGGACCAATATGATCCCCAACTGGATTTGAAGTCCAGCAGGCACACCAGCACCTATCCGCCTCCATGTCAATGATAGTAACGGTTCAAGCTTTGGATGTCAACAATTTTTCAGTCTTTCAGCGAACATCTTCTCTCTTCCATGTTTTTTGAATCCAACCGGTATCTCATCTTTTACTCGATATACCCCAGGGCCTTCAGCTTTTCCAGATGCTGCGGATCGATGTCTCCAGATTCTTCCACGACCACCTGATCCGCATATCCCGGCATGATGGCCCGGTCTCCCTCCCCGCTGAGACGGCCGCCTACGCCGCAGACGTTGAGCACATCGCCCTCTCGCAGCCGGGAGACATCGATGCCCGTTGCGGCGGCGATCATCACCGCCACGGCACCGGAGCCATCGTCCAGATGCAGGCGGGTCCACCCTCGATCCTCCAGCATAAAAACAACCGTGCCCCTGACCTGGATCAGAGTACTGTCCCAACGAGGATCTCTCGCCTGGCAGGTGGTCAGCCGGGGGGCTTCGGGAAGGGAGCGTCCTCTCTCCAGCACCGCGATGGACGGGCCGACGATCTCCGTGGTCCCCTGATATTGTCTGACGATCCCCTCGACGGCGAGCACATCGCCTCGCCTGAGGGGTTCTCTGGAAAGATCGCCGGCCTGAACCGTATCAGGATAGACGCCGGCGGTATAGGCTCTCGAAATATCGACAGCGGCCGGGGTCACATCGTCAGCCAACAGGATGCCCCGGCCGGAGGCATCCTGAAGATAGGCTCTGGTCCGTCGATGATCGAGGACCCCGCCGCCGAGGGTGACCACGCCCTGAACGGCTACCAGCCTTTGCGTCTCCGGCTCGGGTTTCAGCCGGGCGATGGCTTCCGGCTCCGCAGGCGGGGGAAACTCCGGCCGGCCTGCATCGATCCAGGCGGTATACCACAGATCGGCCAGAACGCGGGCCGCCCTGATGAGACGCTCGGTGGTGAACGGGCCGGTGTGCTGCCACATCAGGCGATAATACTCCTCGTCGAAACGGGCCGTCTTCTTCCTGGCCCGGCGATCAGCGGCCATAATGCTGTCAACGTAGATCCAGGTGCCGGGAATGGTCTCGAAGAAATATTCTCCGGGATCGGACACATATCGGGCCATGGCCGAATCGGACGGTAATTGTTCCAGGTGCCGGTTGACCATGTGTATCTCATAACGCAGATGAACTCCGTCGTTGCCCGTCAACTGGCCGTCATAGTTCTCGGTGGTATGCAGCGGCTGATGACCGTCGGCCACGTAGTGTCCCAGATCCGCCGCCCGCAGGACCGCCTCCTGCCAGCGACCGGCGGCCATGGCCACCGACAGGGTTTCGGTTACACCGGCGACGACCCAGGGAACCACACCGTTGCCATAGACGTCCAGCCGGCCGTCGTATCGAGCCTTCAGGGAATCCAGATCATGACACAGCTGTCCCCGGTGGAATTCGGGGAAGCGGTCGATATCGATATAGTGCCGCGGCCCCTCCAGGGGATCGGTCGACTTGCGGCGGTCGGCCTCGCTGGCATAGGCCGCGATGATGCCGGCCCATCGACGGAAACCGGCCATCTCCTCCGGCAGATGCCGGAAAGCCTGGCGATTGATCCAACTGTGAGCCCGCCCGCCCCAGGCCCGGGATATTCCCGGAAAAAGAAGCAGGCCGGCCAACAACAGGAGCATCATCTCCTGACGGTGACGGTCAAAGGAACGGCGGGAATG
>CAZOYL010000039.1:0-19602 GCA_964584035.1 uncultured Gemmatimonadota bacterium
GTACTATACCATCAGCGAGGTCTGCGACTTGACCAGTCTCAAGCCCCATGTGCTGCGATACTGGGAGGATGAATTTCCGACTCTGGCGCCTCCCAAGAATCGCGCCGGCAACCGGGCTTACCGCATCAAGGACATCAAGTCCATCTTCGCTATCAAGCAGCTGCTCTATGAAGAGGGCTACACGATCGCCGGCGCGAGGAAAAAACTCTCGCAGATCCGACGAAATCCATCTTCCAACCAGCTGGAGATGAATTTCGAGGATGCCGTCCTGCGCGATGTGCTCAAGATGGTTAAGAAGGATCTTGAGGAGCTTCTGGAGCTGTTCATGTCGGCTTGAGCCAGGAGGTCAATTTTTCACTTGATTTTTCCCAGGCGGGGCAATAAATTACTAGCACTGGGAAGAGTGAAACAAGAACGATCCGTCGGGGCGTGGCGCAGCCCGGTAGCGCACTAGCATGGGGGGCTAGTGGTCGCTGGTTCAAATCCAGTCGCCCCGACCTTGATGAGGGCTGTGTTCCAGTGTTGGAGCACAGCCCTTTTTATTTTCCATTCCGGGTTGAGGAATTTCGGAGGCAACGATACAGGCGGGAGGGTACTATTTTTCTCTTGACAATGTTGCGTGAAATCACTAGAATGGATCACTCGAAGTTCTGAGCCGGGTGGGAAGAATTCCCGGAGCAGAACCGCAAATCGAAACCTCATCAGGAGGCGGATATGGCGAGAAGATCGTTGACCGCTGCGCTGATCGTCTTTCATGTGCTGACCATCGTTCACGTGGCCGGCCCATGGGCGCAGGAAGGGTGGCTCATTGACCACCAGCCGGTCACCTCGGCTCAACCGGGTCAGCCGGTCGTGATTGGGGCCGAGCTGGAGGGAACGGCAACGGGTGTTATAATGTATATCATGGTCCGCCGGGCGGGCAAAAAGGATTTCTCTTCACTCTCCATGAACCTATCCGGCGAGCACCTCTTCGAGGGCCAGATCCCGGCGAAATGGGTAACCGAAGAGGGACTGGACTACTATCTGCGCCTGCAGGATCCGATAGGACGGATGCTGGCCAGGTATCCGGAGGATGAAACATTCATCGGCATTTCCGTACTGCCTCCCGAGGCGGAGGAGGTATCGCCGCCGGTCGAAGAGACGGCTCCGAAGCCGGAGGCGGAACCGGTCGGAAGCCGGGCGGCTGCCATTCCGCCTCCATTGCCGGTCACCGTGCCGGCGGAAGTACCCCAGAAAAAAGACGTGACGAAAACACCTCCTCAGGAAACCATACTTGAGGAACCGGCCGCTGAGCCTCCGGTGGAGACGTTACCGCAGGAGGAAGTTGCTGATGCGCCTTCGCCGGGGCCCATGGCCGAAGAGCCGGCCGTTCCCCCGGAGAAACCGGTCATCGTCATGGAGGAGAAGAAGGGCGGCCTGCAAACATGGCACTGGCTGGGGTTGGGAGCTCTGGCGGTGGTCGGTATTGCCGCTGTGGCCATGTCGGGAGGCGGTGACGGGAGCAGTGATAAACGCACCCCGTCTACTGAACTTCCGGATCCTCCGGATCATCCCTGACCGCCGGCCCCTTCCTTTTCCGCAATGAGGAGATCAAGCCATGAAAGACAAACGATCCACAATCAGTTCGATGCTGGCGGCCGTTCTACTGTGCCTGATCATCCTGACTCCGGGAGACGCTGCTGAAAACGAACGGATGCCCTCTTCGGATGTGACCTCCCGGGAACCGGTTCACTCCCGGTGGCAGGAGTGCACCATGGAAGTGGACCCGGCCAGAGATCGGATTCGATATTTTCCAGCAACGACCGGCGCCGATGGTGCCGGCTGTTCGGAAGCAGATGAATGCCGGGCTCTTGGCTGGCAGGTGCTGCTGAACGAGGATTTCGAGGTGCTGTTTCCCCAATCCAACGGTTGGCAAACCTTCAACTCTCTGGGGTTCGCTCCCTATTACTGGGGCAAAAGCAGCTACCTGTTTCACGGAGGCTCCTACAGCGGCTGGTGCTGTGGAGATCATCGCAGCGGGAATCCCGATCTGAATCCGGCCACCAATGACTACCCCAATGATATGAAAGCCTGGATGATCTGGGGGCCGTTCGATCTCAGCGACGCCGCCGATGCCGAACTGCTGTTCTATTACTGGCTGGATACCGAGGAGGGTTATGACTTTCTCGGAATTATGGCTTCCACGAACGGAACCAACTTCTATGGTATCAACACCAGCGGAATTTCCGGCGGATGGGTGGGACAGGAGGAATTCGATCTCACCGACGTATACACACTGGGCGATCTCACCGGAGAGACGCACGTCTGGATCACCTTCGTTTTCACCAGTGATGTCAGCAGCACCTCTACCGGCGTTTTCCTCGATGATATCATGGTCCGCAAGGAGGTGACCAACACGCCTCCGATGATCACGCATACGCCGGTAGCATCCGCCCCTGCCAGCCAGGACCTGGCCATCACGGCCATCATCACCGATGATACCGGCGTCACGGACGCTATGATCCATTATCGCCGTGGAGGTGAGAGCGCTTTCAGCACCGTCTCCATGACGGCTGCCGGAGATCAATATAGTGCAACGATCGCCGGCAGCCTGGTGACCTCCCGGGGCCTGGAGTATTATCTGTCGGCCGGCGATGGGAGTCAAACGACCTTTCACCCGGCGATCGATCCGGCTTCGGCTCCCCATATGATCCGTGTCCAGGTGCCGAACCTGGCCTGGGCCGGCTCGATCACCGGCGGCAGCGAGCAGACCGCTTACCGGATGTTCTCGGTTCCTTTGGAGCTCGACGATGCCAGTGTCGAGACGGTGCTGGCCGACGATCTGGGCGATTATGATAAGACCCACTGGCGGTTTTTTAAATATCAAAGCGGAAATTACAGCGAACACCCCGCCGCCGGCCAGTTCGAGCCGGGCCAGGCCTTCTGGATGATCGTCAGCCAATCGGCCCAGAATATCGATGCCGGCTCGGGAACGACCGTTTCGACCGCCGATTCGTTCGAGATCACGCTGCCGCCAGGCTGGACTGACGTCGGGCTGCCTTTCGATTTTTCCGTCTCATGCAGGAGTCTTCGGATAGACAGCACGGCCGTCAACGGACCCTATGCTTATCAGGGCCAGTGGCTGCTTCCCTCGAATGTGACGGTCCTGAGTCCCTGGCAAGGATATGCCTTTCACAATCTGACCGGGGCCGACGTGATTCTCAAGATACCGCCCATCATGGGAACAGGGCAGGATGAGGTGGGGCATGATCCCTGGTTTCAGGCTGGAAGATCATCCGATCATTGGGCTATCCAGCTGCTGGCCAGCTGCGGAACGTCCCGCGACGAGTTCAACTTTCTGGGCTGTGCCCCGATGGCGTCACCCCGGCGAGATCCTCTGGATCTCAGCGAACCGCCCCCGGTGGGATCGTTTGTTTCGCTGTATGCGTTCCATCCCGAATGGCCTGCGGGAACCGGCGCTTTGACCGCTGATTTCCGGCCGCCGGTCAGGGGGACCGAGATCTGGGACCTGATAGTTTCATCCAACCAGAACGGATCGCCGGTCCGGTTGACCTGGGAACTGGACGCCTCGCTGCCGCCGGAGATCGAGCTCAGGCTGGTAGATCTGGATGCGAAGACGGATCTGGATCTGAGAAAGGACCATCAGTACCAATTTATCTACCGCCGGGAGAGACCCTTCCGACTGATCGCCGGGCCGGCCAAAACGACCCATCTGGAGACAGCGAACCGACCGCAGAGCTCTCGGCTGCATCAGAATAGTCCCAACCCGTTCAATCCGACGACGACCATCGGTTTTGATCTGGCCGACGATGGATACGTTGAGATCGCTCTCTATAACGTGCTGGGCGAACGGGTCCGGATGCTGTGTTCCGAATGGCATCCGGCCGGATATCACCGTATCGAGCTGGATGCCGGGGAACTGGCGGCCGGCATCTATTTTTGCCAGCTGACGGCCGGTTCATTCAGTCAGACCAGGAAGATGGTGCTGTTGCGATGAGTCTTGGAGACCATTGAAGTGTCACCGGGGAAATTTGAGTGCTGATGAAAAAAAGTCTTGCCCCTGGAAGAAAAACTTGTTAAATAGATAAAGATAAGGATATTTTGTGTTTTTCCAGGAAACAGGTTCCAGAGTGAGGAGGAGGGAGCTGAAAGTTTCCCTTGAGAATCGCTCTTCTGATACCGGCCTATAACGCCGCCGGGACCATCGCCAGGGTGGTTGGGGATGCTCTCAACTTTTTGTCACCGGAGGATGTCTTCGTGATCGACGATGGCTCCAGTGACGGTACCGGGTCAGCGGCGGCTGTTCTGGGTGTGAACGTGCTCTTTCACAGATTGAATATGGGCAAGGGCGCCGCCCTTCGAACCGGTTTTCAGGCGGTAAGATCTCGGGGATATAACGGCGTTATCCTGATGGATGCCGATGGACAGCACGAAGCCCGGTTTCTCCCCTGTTTCCTGGAAAGAGCATCTGTTCGCCGGGAGGGCATGATCGTGGGAACCCGAATGGATCGGGTAGGAAAGATGCCCCGGATCAGGCGATTAACCAACCGTCTGACCTCAGCCATCGTCTCCGCCCTGGCCGGACAGAAGATCCCGGACAGCCAATCGGGCTATCGTTTTATCCACACCGATGTGCTTTCACGATTGCGGCTCACCACCTGGAGATACGAAACCGAATCGGAAATGCTCATCCAGGCCGGTCGAATGGGATACCGAATCGGATCGATGCCCATCAGCTCGATATACGAAAACCAGGAGAGCGCCATCAGCCCGGGCCGGGATACGGTCCGATTCATTCGGCTGATAGTGAAAACGATCTTCTGCCGATAAACGACCGATCATGACACGAGTACTGCTGACCAACGACGACGGCGTGGGTGCCAAAGGTCTTGAGGCTTTAAGAACGGCCATATCTGGGATGGGGGCGGATGTGTTCGTGGTGGCCCCCGATCAGGACCAGAGTGCCACCAGCCATTCATTGACTTTGTCGAAACCCCTCAGGGTCCATGAAGTATCGAAGGATATTCATTCCGTTCAGGGAACGCCCACCGATTGCATCATGCTGGCCGTTCGGCACATGCTGGATCCGCGGCCGGATCTGATTATATCGGGGATCAATCACGGCCCCAACCTGGGGGACGATGTCAGCTATTCCGGGACGGTGGCGGCCGCCATCGAGGGAACCATGCTGGGCATTCTTTCCATGGCGGTTTCGCTGGCCGATTGGAAACCATTGGATTTTACAGCGGCCGCCGAGGTGGCTGCAAGAATTGCACGGCTGATCCTGGAGAACGGATTGCCGGAGGATACCTACCTGAACGTTAATGTTCCCAACCTGCACAGAGAGGACATTGCCGGAGTAGAGATTACTCGATTGGGAAAACGCATTTACCGGGATGCCGTGGAGATCAAGACGGATGAGAAGGGCAATTCTTTCCTCTGGATCGGGGGACAGCAGCCCTCCTGGGAGGGTGGAGAGCAAACCGACTTCCGGGCCATAGAGGCCGGGAGAATCTCCATCACCCCGCTGCATTTGGACCTGACCAATTACCGGGCCATGGAGAAGATACGTGAATGGGATTACACTTCACTCCGATGAGAATGACAACCGCAATAAAGCGGAATTGAATGAAGCCGACAAGTATGTCTTCGAGAGAGAACGGATGGTCGAAGAACAGCTGGTCTCCCGGGGCATCAAGGACCAGCGGGTTCTGATGGCCTTTCGAGAGGTGCCCCGGCATGCCTTCGTCAGTAGGGATGTGCAGCCTCAGGCTTACAACGATTATCCCCTGCCGCTGGAGCATGGACAGACGATATCCCAGCCATACATGGTGGCTCTGATGACCGAATGTCTGCATCTGAAAGGGGAGGAGAAAATTCTCGAGGTGGGCACCGGGTCCGGCTATCAAGCGGCCATTCTCTCGAAACTGACCGATAAGATCTATTCTATCGAGCGGGACACCCTGTTGGCCAGAAAAGCCAGAGAGTTGCTGACCCGTTTGAAGATCGAGAATGTTGTCATCAAAGTGGGCGACGGAACCCTGGGCTGGAGAGAATTTTCTCCCTACGATGGTATCATCGTCACGGCCGGATCGCCGCTGGTGCCGGAGCCCTTACAGAAACAATTGCGAGATGGCGGCCGGCTGGTGGTGCCGGTGGGAAGTTCGGCCTTTCAGAATCTGATGTGCATCCAGAAAAGAGGCTCCCAGTTTAAGACCGACGAGATCTGCGGCTGCACCTTCGTGCCACTGATAGGCGATCATGCCTGGGCGCAGGAATAAATCGAGGTGCCGATGGCCGGATATATCCCCCGGGAACTTTACACCATGCTCATCGCCATGCTGCCGGTTTCGGAACTTCGGGGAGCGATTCCTTATGCCCTGGGCAGTGGACTGAGTTGGCAGCAGTCCTATCTATGGGCAGTGATCGGCAATTTCATCCCGGTCATCCCTCTGTTGCTGTTCCTGAGCCCCCTGTCGAGCGCTCTGAGCAGACGGTTTTCGTTGTGGCGACGTTTCTTCGACTGGCTTTTTGCCAGAACCAGGCGGAGAGGCAACCTGGTGGAGCGATATGAGGCTCTCGGGCTGGTGCTGTTCGTCGCCATTCCTCTTCCGGTCACCGGCGCCTGGACCGGCACCGTGGCTGCCTTTCTGTTCGGAGTTCGTTTCAAATATGCACTGCCGGCCATCATTCTTGGCATCCTCCTGGCCGGCACCGTGGTCACTCTCGCCTCTGTGGGCATCATCAGCCTGTGGAGGATTTGATCGAGATGGTATGCCTATCTACAGTCTGTGGAATAAGTGATCTTGGGTCGGGGCGTAGCGCAGTCCGGTAAGCGCGCCTGCTTCGGGAGCAGGAGGTCGGAGGTTCAAATCCTCTCGCCCCGACCAGCTCTTTCCTTCCTGCAGTTCGAGTCCCCATGTCAGTCAAAAGAAAGAACAGGCGGCTCCGCATAGCCGTCATCGGCGGCGGTGCCTGTACCGTGAAGCAGGCCGGACTGGCCCGGGAGGTGGGCGCCGAGCTGGCCCGGCGTGACTGTATCGTCATCACCGGCGGCCTGGGTGGGGTTATGGCTGCCGCCTCGGCCGGAGCAAAATCTCAAGGCGGGCTGACGGTCGGCATCCTGCCGGGTTCTTCGGACGGAGACGCCAACGAGCATGTCGACGTGCCCATCGTCACCGGACTGAGCCATTCCAGAAATGCGCTGGTGGTCCGTTCCTGCAGCGCCGTCATCGCCGTCGGAGGCCAATACGGCACGCTTTCAGAGATCGCCCTGAGCCTGTCTATGGGCATTCCGGTGGTGGGTCTTGACAGTTGGGATATCGACGGCATGGAGCCGGCGCAAACGCCCGGAGAGGCCGTCGAACGAGCCCTCACTTTAATAGCCAAGCGATGATCAAGGCAGGCGCCTATATACGTGTCAGCGGCGTGGTCCAGGGTGTCTCGTTCCGGTACTTCACCAGGCAAACGGCACGCAGCCTGGGACTGTGTGGATGGGTGCGTAACCGGTCCGATGGAGATGTGGAGCTGGAGGCGGAGGGGGAGAGAGGATTGATCGAGGAACTGATCAAGGCCCTCCGGGCGGGACCCCCATCGGCTCATGTACGGGACGTTCAGGTCCGGTGGCTGGAGAAAGACGATCGGGAATATGACGGTTTTCAGGTGATTTTTTAGAAACCAGCGGAAGGAACGTCATGGACGAATTAAAGAAGTATATTCGCAGCATACCGGATTTTCCCAAGAAGGGAATCGTCTTCCGGGATATCACCACCCTGTTGAAAGAGGGACAGGCTTTCCGGAAGGCCATCGACGCCCTGTATGAACATTTTCGCGGGCAAAAGATCGATCTGGTGGTGGGCACCGAGGCCCGAGGTTTCCTCCTGGCCGCACCGCTGGCCTATCGCCTGGGAGTCGGAGTGGTGCCGGTTCGTAAGCCCGGAAAGCTTCCGGCCGAGACGCTGCGTCTGGAGTACCAGCTGGAATACGGCAGCGATGCTCTGGAAATCCACAAGGACGCCATCGGGTCCGGTCAGAAGATCCTGGTGGTGGACGATCTGCTGGCCACCGGCGGGACCATCGAGGCCACCTGCCGGATGGTGGAACAGCTGGGTGGTCAGATCGTGGCGGTGGCTTTTCTCATCGAGCTCGATTTTCTCGGGGGTCGAAAGAAACTGGGATCGCGGGAGATCTATTCGCTGGTGCATTATGACAGCGAGTAACCGGAGAGGAATGCATCCGGCAGCGGCATGATGGGGGTTCGGCGGCGGTCCGGTATCGGTTCGAGGTCAGCCGGTTCGAAAGCGATATTGAATTTTTCGCTTGACAAAAAAGGCTTTTTCTGTTAGAATCAAAAGAAAGAGCAGAAACCGTGTATTTTCCAATCAGGGGTATCATGACCTCACCTTGTTTCCAGCGGACCATTTCCTGGCGCGGGATCGGCCAGGCAGGGCCGGCCGGCAGCTCTCACGGCGGCTACGGGTATTATTATATCTACGGCTATCGATATAAAGAGCTGCAGAAGCCGCCGAAAGGGAAAGAGGTGTCTGAGTGAACGGCTGAAACCAAGCCAAGCGACCACATGAGACCCGCCTCCATTTTCGGAGGCGGGTTTTTTATTCTGTGATTATTCCAGAGAGGATCTCGAAATGAACCGGCTGCAAAAATGGAGAACCGATATCGGTCACATCGATGAACAACTGATCGAACTGATCGCCCGGCGTCTGGAGCTGGCCGAAAAGATCGGATTGGAGAAAAGGCTTGCCAACAGCCCCATCCGTGACTGGAGCGTTGAAAAGGACGTCATCGACCGGGCCCGACGGCGGGCTGAAGGCTTAGGGGTGCCGGCCAGCCTGGTGACCGCCGTTATGACGCAGCTGATCAGGGAAGCCTGCGCCCGTCAGGAAGTACTGCCTCAGGTCGAGGAAGACATTTCCTCCGAACGGGTTCTAATTATTGGAGGAAAGGGGAGAATGGGAAGCTGGTTGGCCCGCTTTTTTCGCAATCAGGGGCGTGAGGTGGCCATCACCGACCCGGCCGGTCCTCTGTCCGGGTTTCAGTCCTTTGAGGATCTTAACGCGGCCTGCCCGTGGGCCAGCCTGATCCTGATGGCCACGCCACTGGCAACCAGTCCCGGGATCTACCGCAAGCTAATAGAATATCGGCCCGGAGGAGTGATCTGCGACATCGCCAGCATCAAGAACGGACTGCTGGAGGGCATCGCAGGGGCCAGGAAAGCCGGTCTGAGAGTGACCAGCATACATCCCCTGTTCGGTCCGGACACCCGAGTGCTGTCCGATAAGGTTATCTGCCTGTGTGACTGCGGAGATCGGACCTCCCTGGAGACGATGCGTCAGCTGATGGGAGAAACCTCCGCCAGGCTGGTCGAAATGCCCATCGAGCACCACGACCGGCTGATGTCCTGCATTTTAGGATTGTCGCACCTGGTCAACATTATCTTTGCCCGGACCTTGACCGGCAGCGGACTGAGCTATGAAGAGCTCTTGCAGGTGGCCAGCACCACCTTTCTCCGCCAGATGGACACTACTCGATCGGTGATCACTGAGAGCCCCGATCTCTATTACGAGATTCAAAGGGCCAATCCCCATTCGGCGGAGTTGTTTGAGAAACTGAAAGCCGCTGTCAAGGACATCACCGGGATGATCACCTCTGAAGATCTGGAAGGATTCCGGACGATCATGAATCAGGGCCGGGAATATCTGGGCCGAGCCGAACCGGGCGGACCGGATCGACCCGGCGGGCAGGGGGAGGGGCGGCCATGAGGATGCGGATCGGAACCGAGACCCGGCTGGCGGCTCTCTACGGCCATCCGGTGTCGCACAGCCTGTCTCCTGTTATACAGAACGCCGCTTTCAATGAATTGAATATGAATGTGATATATCTCTCGCTTGATGTATTACATGATGTATTGCCTGCGGCTGTGGAGGCGGCCAGAGGACTCAACTTTTTGGGTTTCAATGTTACCCATCCGCATAAGAAAGCGGTGATGGCCCATCTGGACCGGATCGACCCGCTGGCAGACCGGATCGGAGCGGTCAATACCGTGGTCAACGAGAAGGACGTTTTGACCGGATACAATACCGATGGAGACGGTTTCCTGAAATCCCTACGTGAGGATTATGAATTTCAACCTCGAGGCAAGAGAATCGTGCTCCTGGGAGTCGGAGGCGCCGGCAGAGCCATCAGCTGGGCATTGAGCCCTCACAGCCCGGAAAAACTGACCGTGGTCAACAGAACGATCGGCCGGGCCAGGAAATGGGCGCAGAAGATCTCGGCCCAGGCGCTGGCCTGGAAAGATCCTCAGGTCCAACGGGAGATCGCGCAGGCTCATCTGGTGATCAACGCCGCCACGGTGCCGCTGGAGGTGGATGTTGAGCTGATACCCGAGGGGGCTCTGGTTTACGACATCGTCTATGATCAGGACCGGCCCGGACTGGTAGAAAAAATTCAAAGCCGGGGGGTCCGCTGGGCCGACGGACGCAGCCTGCTGCTGCATCAGGGGGCCCTGGCCTTTGAGCTGTGGACAGGACGGCCGGCCCCTCTGGAGGTCATGCGTCAAGCGCTGAAGGATGCCGCCGGACGCAGGATCATTTCCGGGAACCAGGAACAGGGGGAAGAGCGATGCTGAGATTTTTAACGGCCGGGGAATCGCACGGACAGGCTTTGACGGCCATACTGGAAGGTCTGCCGGCCGGCCTTGAGCTGGCGGCCGAGGACATCGATCGCCAGCTGAGGCGCCGCCAGAGTGGCTACGGCCGGGGAGCGCGGATGAAGATCGAGTCGGACCGTGTCCGCATCCTCTCCGGGGTTCGTTTCGGAAAGACTCTGGGCAGCCCCCTGGCCCTGCTGATCGAGAACCGGGACTGGAAGAACTGGCAGGAGCAGATGAGCACGGAAAAGCCGGCATCGCCGTCAGAGCGGGTTACCTGCCCCCGGCCGGGACATGCCGACCTGCCCGGCTGCCTGAAGTATGGGCACCAGGACGTCCGCAATGTCCTGGAGCGGGCCAGCGCCCGGGAGACGGCCGCCAGGACGGCCGTGGGCGCGGTGGCCGGAACGCTGCTGGAGATATTCGGCATCGCCGTAGGCAGCCACGTCATTCGGATCGGATCGGTCACCGCCGATGTTTCCGGCACACCCTGGAAGAAGGTTCGGGAGCGGTCCGCGAAGTCTCCCGTCGGCTGCGCCGACTCTCAGGCAGAGGCCAACATGATGGCCGAGATAGACCGGGCTCGGGCTCAGGGCGATACCCTGGGCGGAATCTGCCAGGTTCGGGTTAACGGATGCCCGCCGGGATTGGGCAGTCACGTTCACTGGGACCAGCGTCTGGATGCCAGATTGTCCGCCGGCCTGATGTCCATTCCGGGCGTCAAGGGGGTCGAGATCGGCCTGGGATTCGCGGCGGCCGGCAGGCCGGGATCGGATGTCCAGGATGAGATCGGGCACGACGGCCGTATCTTTTCCCGAAGGACCAATCGGGCCGGGGGCATCGAGGGGGGTATCTCCAACGGGGAGGACATCGTCCTCCGGGCGGCTATGAAGCCCCTGCCGACCCTGGGCCGGCCGCTGGGCACGGTCGATATGGACACCAAGGAGCCCTCCCGGGCGGTCAGGGAACGATCCGATGTCTGCGCCGTACCGGCCCTGGCCGTGATCGCCGAGGCCGTCACGGCCTTCGAGATCGCCCGGGCCCTGTGCGAGAAACTGGGCGGAGACAGTCTAATGGAGATGAAGCGTAATTTCAGAGGCTACCTGGAACAGATCGAAAGGACCTGATCGATATGCCCGCCATCATCCTGATCGGCTTCATGGGCACCGGAAAGACGGCCGTCGGCCGAAGGCTGTCCGAACGTCTGGATCGGGAGTTCATCGATCTGGACGCCGTCATCGAGCAGCAGGAGGGTATGACTATCGAAAAAATCTTCTGTAGGCATGGCGAGCCGTACTTTCGTGCGCTGGAGAAAAGAGCGGTGGCCGAACTCAGCAAGCGCCGGAACACGGTAGTGGCCGCAGGCGGAGGGGTGGTGTTAGACCGGGAAAATGTCAGGAATCTTCAGAAGCTGGGCAAACTGGTCCATCTCACAACTCGCCCCGAGGTCATCGCCGAGCGCATCTCCGGCCAGCATCATCGACCGCTGATAGAGGTGGAAGACCGCCGGAGGCGCATCGAGGAGATGATGGCTGTCCGGCTGCCTTTTTATGCCGTCGCCGATGTGGATATCGACACATCGGATCTGTCGGTTGAAGAAATCGCGGAAAGGATCATCGACCGTTTAGAGGAGTCCTCTCATGGATGAGGTGACCGTCGATCTGGGCCCAAGGAGTTATCCGGTGCTCATCGGCCGGGATCTGCTCAGCCGCGCCGGGCGGCTGCTGAAGGGAAGAATCGGGCCCGGAAAGGTCCTGGTGATTACCAATCCGATGGTGGGAGCTCTCTACCTGGACCCTCTCTGCCGGGGGCTGCGGGATCACGGATACGAGGTGTTCTCCACTCAGGTTCCGGATGGCGAGAAACATAAGACCCTGCGATGGGCCTCCCGGCTGTACGACGTGCTCTTCGAGCACGGACTGGACCGCAGCTCCGCCGTGGTGGCCCTGGGAGGCGGCGTCATCGGCGATCTGGCCGGCTTCACGGCCGCCACCTACAAACGAGGCCTGCATCTGGTCCAGGCGCCGACCACTCTGCTGGCCCAGGTCGACGCCGCAGTGGGTGGGAAGGTAGGGGTGGATCATCCCCGGGGGAAGAACATGATCGGCACCTTCTATCAGCCCGATGCCGTCCTGTCCGACCTGGAGGTGCTCAGGACGCTGGCCCCGCGACAGAGGCGTGCCGGGCTGGCCGAGGTGATCAAGTATGGCGTCATTGCCGATGGCGAGTTCTTTCATTATCTGGAGCAGCACCTGGCTGAGCTTTTGAAGTGTGATCCCGGGGCCATGCAGACGGCCGTGAAACGTTCCTGCCAGATCAAGGCCCGGGTGGCGGCCGCCGATGAGCGGGAAAGGGGAGAGCGGGCTATTCTCAATTTCGGTCACACCCTGGGCCATGCCATCGAGGCGGCAACGGGATACCGGACCTACCGGCACGGCGAGGCGGTGGCCATCGGCATGGCTTATGCCGCCGAGATCGCCGTCAGGATGAGCCTGACGGATGATGAGACCCGCCGGAGGCTGGTTGCTCTGCTGAAGGCCGCCGGGCTGCCGACCGAGGATCCGAAGGCCGATGGAGAGACGGTCATGGAATTCATGCGGCATGATAAAAAGATGTGCAGCGGCCGGGTCCGGTTCGTGCTGCCCAGGGCGATCGGCCGCGTGGAGATGTTCGACGACGTTCCGGAACCGCTGATTCACCGGATTCTCAAGGAGCACCGATGATGACAAAGATACTGATTTTGCACGGACCCAACCTGAATCTGCTGGGCCTGCGGGAGCCTGAGATTTACGGCCGGGCGACCCTGGCCGAGATCGACGGACAATTGACCGAGTTGGCGGAAAGAGAGGGCGTTGAGGTGACCATCGTGCAGTCCAATCACGAGGGCGATCTGATCGACGCCATCGGACAGGCGCGTCAGTGGGCCGATGGCATCCTGATCAATCCTGCGGGCTACACCCACACCAGCGTAGCCATCCGCGATGCCGTCGCCGCCGCGGGACTGCCGGTCGTGGAGGTGCACCTGTCCAATATCTTCGCCCGGGAGAAGTTCCGCAGCCGGTCTATGATCGCGCCGGCGGCCACCGGGCAGATCTGCGGGTTCGGGACCGACAGCTATCTGCTCGGGCTGCGGGCGCTGCTGTCAGAAATACAAAAGGGAAAAGGGTAGATTCCATTCCTAACCGAAAGGATGATCAATTATGCTCATCGTCATGAATGCCAATGCCACCGAGGACCAGATCGAAAGGGTCTGCCGGCAGATCAAGGAACTGGGGCTGAGCCCGCATCCGACGCCGGGACTGGAGCGTATGGCCATTCCGGTCACCGGAAAAACGGAGTCTATAGACCCGGTGCAGGTCGAGCTTTTGCCGGGGGTCATGAAGGTGGTCCGGGTCGGTAAGCCTTACAAGCTGGTGGCTCGCGAATTCCAGCCGGAGGACACGGTCATCAATCTGAACGGCACCACCATCGGAGGAGAACAGTTAGTGGTCATGGCCGGTCCCTGCGCGGTGGAATCGCGTCAACAGCTCCTGGAGATCGCCCATGCGGTCAAGGAAGGGGGCGCCTCCGTGCTGCGAGGAGGAGCTTTCAAGCCGCGGACTTCCCCTTATAGCTTTCAGGGAATGGGCGAACTGGGACTGGAGATCCTGGCCGAGGCGCGCCAGGAGACCGGCCTGCTGGTGGTCACCGAGACGATCGACGCGGAGAATGTTGCTCTGGTCGAACAGTATGCCGACATCCTCCAGGTAGGCGCCCGCAACATGCAGAACTTCACGCTGCTGAAACGGCTGGGCCAGTCGAGGAAACCGGTCCTGCTGAAGCGGGGCATCTCGGCCACCATCGAGGAGTTCCTCCAGGCCGCCGAGTATCTCCTGTCCGAGGGCAACGACCGGGTCATCCTCTGTGAGCGCGGCGTGCGAACCTTTAACAGCTACACTCGCTTCACCCTGGATATCAGCACCATCCCGGAGGTCAAGAGAATCAGCCATCTGCCCGTCATCGCCGATCCCAGCCACGGCACCGGCCGCTACCGCATGGTGGCCCCCATGGCCAGAGCAGCCATCGCGGCCGGCGCGGACGGCGTTATCGTTGAGGTTCATACCCATCCAGGAGAGGCCCTTTCAGACGGGTCCCAGTCGCTGACCCCGGAAAATTTCCGGAAACTGATGTCCCAGATCGGCAAGGTCGGACGAGCCGTCGAGCGGGAGCTGACCGGACAGAAGGGATTCCGGGAGCACCATGGATAAGATTCTCCAAAGAACGCGATCGCTCTCCGGAAGGATAACCGTGCCGGGAGATAAGTCGATTGCCCACCGGGCCGTCATGCTGGGCGGAATCTCCCGGGGACGGAGCCTGGTGAGCAATTTCCCTTTCTCGAGGGATTGTCTCAGCACGATCCGTTGCTTGACGTCTCTGGGCGTGACGATCGATCAGATCGATGAAGGCGTTCTGAGGATCGACGGACAGGGCCTGAGGGGCCTCAAACCGCCCCGGAGTTCTCTCGACGCCGGCAACTCCGGGACGACCCTGCGCCTGCTCAGCGGCCTGCTGGCCGGACAGACCTTCGCGGTCACTCTGACCGGAGACGATTCACTGAGAAGGCGTCCTATGCGGCGGATCATCGAGCCGCTGCGGTCCATGGGCGCCGAAATCTCGGGCGCCGGCGGGGACCGGTTCGCACCTCTGCGTATCCGGGGCAGACGGCTGAGGCCGATCGACTATACTCTGCCGGTGGCCAGCGCTCAGCTCAAGTCGGCTCTGCTGCTGGCCGGGCTCTATGCCGACGGCAGGACCACGGTGCGGGCGCCGGTGACCTGCCGGGACCACACCGAGCGGATGCTGATCCATCGCGGAGCCGAGCTGAACGTCTCTGGCGATGTCATCACCATCCAGGGTGGGGGAGAGTTGAAGGCCCTTGATAGTGTAATTCCTGGAGATCTCTCGTCAGCAGCCTATTTTCTCACGGCTGCTATCCTGGTTCCAGCTTCCCGACTGACGGTCGAGGGTGTGGGCGTCAACCCGACCCGCACCGGCCTGCTGAAGGTTCTGAATGACATGGGTGCCGGGATCTCTCTGTCAGGAGACCGTATGGTCGGCAACGAGCCAGTGACCGATCTCTCGATCCGCTCCGGCGAGCTGTCGGCGGTCGAGGTTTCCGGATCGATCGTTCCTTCGTTGGTCGATGAACTGCCCGTTCTGGCCGTGGCGGCCACTCAGGCGCAAGGAACAACCATCGTCAGAAATGCGGCAGAGCTGCGAGTCAAGGAGAGCGACCGAATCGCAGCCATGGCTGATGAGCTGCGTAAGATGGGCGCCAGGATCGAGGAAACGAAGGACGGCTGGATTATCGAGGGGTCGACACCACTGCACGGAGCCTGGGTCAACAGCCATGGGGATCACCGGGTGGCCATGGCCCTGGCGGTGGCCGCCCTGGTGGCTGAGGGGGAGACGTGTATCAGGAGCGCGGAGTCGGTGGAAGTGTCCTTTCCGGGCTTCTGGGAGATGTTCGAAAGGATATACCGTTAGGATCTCTCGGAGCTTACTAGAACACAATGTGTTATGAGAGATAGACCTCCCTTCTGTGTGCGATATGTAAAGGAATCATCTCTGGAATCCAAGCTTTGGCATCCGCTAATTAAAGGGGCTATGTTTTTCATAGCCCCTTTTTATTTGGCTCGATAAGTTAAAGGGAATAATTATAAAGCACACAAGAAAAAATTCCCTTGACAATTTTCGTCAGGTATGATAAAATGTCCCCAAGAAGAGAAGTATAACAATTTTCATCGGAAATTGAGAAGCCAGATAAGCATGCATCGGTGAACCTTTCGGAAACCACCCACAGCTCTTAAATGGTTGTGGGATATTTTATTCACTCACCATACTCTCCTCCTCATGGTAAGAATGCCTTCCATCCCGCTGCACCGGCCGCTGCGATGTTTCATCCCGACATTTCTCTGCGCCGCGCTCTGTATTCTCTCCACGGTGTTTGCCCGCGCCACGGACGGCGGGGCGCAGGAGAACATCTCTTTCTACCATGATGTTATCGATACCCTTGAGGTAGTCGATAGTCTTGATGACCATTCATCGGTAGAGATGAGAAGAAGTGAAATTCAGCTGGATCCAGCCTGTTTGTATCAGGATGTCTGCAAACATACCCTGGCCACAAAACCATTGGTTCATACCTATGGGCCTTTCTCGGCGCAGCTCTCCGTGAATGGTTTCAGGCCCGGAGATATCATCAGCAGGGTGGACAATGTGCTGCCGCTTTATAAAAGAGACAGCTATCACAATCTTTTCACTCTACCCCGGACGGATATTTTCCGAGCGAGATTGCACAGAAGAGGTTTTCCAGCTTTTGATCTGACGACTGATCCCAGAGAGGGACACGGAGTATCGCTGGGGTTGCTCGATTTAAGTGCTTTCACCAATTTACGGTTATCTTCTGTCAACTGTTTCCAGCTCACTCGCATATCTTGGCTGGATCAGGTCATGAGGAGATGGTATGATGAGAAGTATTCCGTCTTTCCCTCATTTGAAGAGTATTTTCTAAAGATCCGCTCCAACGCTCCCGCAAAGCTTGGGCCCGAGCTGAATTTTTGGTTTGTGGATCAAGATTCGTATTTTGAAACCAGTCAGTTCGACGATGTCATCGAGGAAGGCAAAGAAACCTATCATACCGGCGCCCGTTGGAAGAGCAATAGCAGATCGGCGGCCGCATGGTATCTGCATCGTCTTTTGGTAAAAGATTCATTTATCACCACGGGATGGTCGCTCTCTTATACCAGAAGAAAGGATCTTGCCAGGGGGAAAAGCGGGCTCCTGTCGGAAGAGCCCACCGATCTGGATTCCCATCTGTATTTCTTGACCCTCGACGCCAATGCCGTCCTGGAGGCGTTTACGTACACCAGCGGGCTGGAGATTCACCACGGAATCATTGCTGGCCGGACGGTCAATAGAATGAAAGTTGACAGCCAGGGCATGTATTATCCGTCCATCTACGTCCAACAACGGGGAGATGAGTATACGCCAGATGAATTGATGCAGGTCGATTTCAGGACAGGAGCTTTTAGATATGAGTCCTGGATTCGCATTAAAAAGGACATCTCCCGAACGAGCTTTCATCTCGGCTTGAATTGTCTTTATCGGGATCGTTTTCCTTTAGCTCTGGGTCCTGAGATCGGTCTCGATTATACATTTGGGGTGGGAAAGCTGATTTTGGCCGTGAAACGGTCACAGCGTTTTCCTGTCGCCGAGAGAGCGCACGTCACTATGTATCCTCTGGAAGGATCGAGGGTGGAGATCAACGACAGCGTCAACCTTGGCTTCGAAAGCTCGTTGTTGAGCTTCTCCGCCTTCTTCGCGAAACTCTACGATCTGTTCGATCCGGTCGATGAAAACGCGCTGTTCGAGGGTGAATACGCCGATGGATTTTCTACCGGATTTGAGTGTATCATCAAGAAGAGGATATCCATACTCGATGTTCACCTCGGTTACGGTTATGGTGCATCGTACTTGAAAAGAGAGGGGATCGGTTATCCCTCGGTATATGATCCGGGCAGGAAGGGGATCTGTCGACTTCACCTGCGCTTCTGCGACAGCTTCGTACTCAGCCTGTCCGGCGACTGTAGCCAGGGCCAGCGGATCACGCCGCTGTTGGGGAGAGAGGAAACGGAAAGAGGATATCAACCGATCTGGGGACAGCCGAATTCCATCCGCCTGCCCCTTAGCTGGGGAGTGAGCATCGGAACCACGGTCAGATTGAGTCGCCGCTTTGAAGTTTCTCTTTATGCGAATGATATTCCCGGGAGAAAATTCGCCGTCGTCTACGATGATTGGCACCACAAGAATTTTGTTAAGACTCCCTGGTATGGCGGACTGAAGGTCGGGTATGATTTCTAAAGCGCCCTTTGATCTCTTCCGGATGACAGCGCTGCTCGTGTTTCTGTTATGACGGGCGGTCACGTGAGGCGTCTCCCACAACGCGGTCTTTCGCCGTATCGATTCACTTTAAAAAACACTTGCCTTCAAATGGGTTTTTGGTGATATTTAACGGCTAGTGAATCAAGCCTGGCTCCTTGTGCCCCCGTAGCTCAGGTGGACAGAGCAAGGGATTCCTAATCCCTGCGTCGCCCGTTCGAATCGGGCCGGGGGTACTGAATCCTTTTAAATCGTTATAAAACAGAGGGTTAAATGATGGCAAAGATGGCAAAAAAGAAGAGAAGAATCACTAAGCGTGATCTCAAAGAGGACCAGTTTGTCACCACTGCGCTGCGTATGACTTCCTGGGTAAGAGAACATCAGAATATCGTCCTGGCAGGGGCCGCCATCGTGGTTGTGGTGGCCATCCTGGCCACCGTGATCTCCACCAGCCGGAGCCGGAGCCGAGATGCATCCGACAGTCTTTTAGGCCAGGTCGAGATGCTTTATAGCCAGGGACTATATGACCGTGTCATCGAGCAGGCTCAGATGCTGGTAGACCAGTATGGCGGCACTCAGGAGGCCGGACTGGCCGTATTCTATATGGCTGACAGCCGGATGAAAATGGAACGTTACGACGAGGCTCTGGCGGCCTATCAGATCTACATTGAAGACTATCATCGCGATAAGACCCTGACGGCCGCCTCATACACCGGCATGGCCGCCTGCTACGAGCAGCTGGAGGACTTTTCCCAGGCCGGCCAGAGCTATTTACAGACGGCTCAAAAAGTTCCTCACTATTATGGATCTCCTGAGGCACTGATGAATGCCGGACGATGTTTTTCCAGGGCCGGCGAGATCGAGAAGGCCAAGGAATCCTACCGTCTGTTGATCGAGAACTATTCTGAGAGTCGTTTTCTGTCCGAGGCTCAGATGGAGTTAGCCACCTTAGAAACTACATCATCATAGGGGCTTTAACGGGGCAATAATAGAGTTACATATATAAAGGAGAGCATCGC
>CAZOYL010000040.1:0-19475 GCA_964584035.1 uncultured Gemmatimonadota bacterium
TATGTATCAGATTTAGATTGACTTTTAAACGAAACAGGACATATTCCTGTCTGGCGGGAAGGGATGTGACAACATGTTCCGAAGAACGAGACCCATGAAGCTCTTTCTCTCGATGTGTCTGAGCCTGTGGCTTTGTCTGTTCATCGGCTCACGGGTTCATGCCTACCAGGATGGCGATTGGCAGTTTTGGAATTCCAGCAGTCTGGAGGGAAATGTCCATACGAAGTGGAAACTCAGGTTTGAAGAGCAATTTCGAATCGGCCGGGATGTCTCTGAACTTTTTTATCATCAGACCGGCATTGGACTGACCTGGAAAACGACCAAATGGTTTCAGGCCGCGGTGACGTATGCTCAGGTGTATGAATTGAAAAAGGGTGACTGGAAAGAGGAAAACCGTCCATCCGCCGATGGAACATTACAGCGGGAATGGAGGGGCGTTCAGCTCTCCGATCGAAATCGGCTGGAGCTCCGCATTCGTGAAGAAACTGAGAACATTTGGCGGTACCGAAACAATCTCACCTTTTCCCCGGCCAAGAAAGTGTCTCCTCTTCATATACAGCCATACATGAGCGCTGAGATATTCGTCGACATTGAGCAGGAAGATCTCAATCAGTACCGCCTCACGGGAGGTCTCAAGGGCCAATTGATCGATGTTCTCCAGGCCAGCCTGTACTATCTCCGCCAGGGGAAAGAGAAGGATGGAGATTGGACCGCCTGTCATGTCCTTGGAGCCACGATCAGGGTGCGTCTGTGAGGCCGCCAGCGGAGATGTTTTATGCTGCGTTTGTCGTTGAGAGCTAAGCTGATATTCAGTTTTTCTGCGGTCATCGTGGTGGGCGTTTTCCTGGCGGTCTTGGTCGGCATTCACTTCATCGGCGACACCATTATCCGGCAGACACAGGACAAGGTGCGGTTGGATCTCAACTCGGCCCGGGAGGTGTACCAGGAAGAGAGCGGCCAGATAAGGGACGTGGTTCGCTTGACCGCCGTCAGGTTCTTTATCAAAGATGCCATGGCGAAAGGCGACAGAAACGTCTTGAGCCGGGAGCTGCAGAAGATCAGACAAGAAGAGAATCTCGACGTCCTCAACCTGGTCGATGAGAGCTGCCGAGTCATCGTCAGGACCAGCAGGCCGGAGCTATACGGAGACGATATCATAGAGGATGCGGTGATCGAGAGGGCCTTGTCGCGCGGAGACGTTGCCGTGTCGACCGAGCTGATCTCCCGGGAACAGTTGGAGAAAAACGGCGACGATTTAGCCAAAAAGGCGGCCATCATGCTGGTTCCCACTCCAAAGGCCAGACCGAGATCGGAGACGGAGGAAACTTCAGGGATGATGATCGCAGCGGCCGCCCCCATCTTCGGATACGATGGAACCCTGCTTGGAGTGCTTTATGGCGGAAAGCTATTGAATAGAAATTACCAGATCGTTGATAAGGTGAAAGATATCGTCTATCGCGGTGAGCGATACAAGGAGAAGGACATAGGGACGGTCACCATTTTTCAGGGAGACCTGCGTGTGACCACAAATGTGATGCGCTCCGAGGGCACTCGGGCCATCGGCACCAGAGTGTCACAGGAGGTCTACGATCAGGTCATCGGTCAGGGACAGCCCTGGATCGGGCGGGCCTTCGTCGTCAATGATTGGTACATCACCGCCTATGAGACCATCAAGGATATCAATGGTAACATCATCGGAATGCTCTATGTGGGTATGCTGGAAGCGCCATATGTGGATATGAAAAATAGAGTTGTGCTCACATTTCTGGGAATCGCCCTGCTCTGCGTGGCACTGTTGACCGTCATTGCCTGCATCACGTCGACCAGCATCGTCAATCCCCTGAAAGAGCTTCTCCATGCGACCCAGAGGGTAGCTCATGGAGATCTCGACCACCGGCTGCAGGTCACATCGCAAGATGAGATCGGGCACCTGGGAAGATCGTTCAATCGCATGACCGAAGAGCTTCAAAAAGCCACCGAGAGCTACCGCGCTCTGATGAGCACCCTGGAGGATAAGGTCAGAGAAAAGACCGAGGAGCTGCGCCAGGCGCAGGATCAACTGGTGCAATCGGAGAAATTGACCTCTCTGGGAAAGTTCGCGGCCGGCATTGCCCATGAAGTGAACAATCCTCTGACCTCGATACTGATCAACAGCCATCTGGTCGCCGAGAGGCTGGAACAGGACGATCGGCTTCAGGAGCATCTCAAACTGATCGTCGATGAAACCGCCCGCTGCGGGACCATCGTCAAGGGGTTGTTGGATTTTTCCCGCCAGACGCCGCCCCGGAAGGTGCGCACCGATATCAACGAAGTGGTGGAGAGAACGCTGCGGCTGTTGAAGAGCCAGATCATCTTGCAGAAAGTGGAAGTGGAGACACGGCTTGAAAAGGACCTGCCGGAGCTGCAGATCGATGTCAATCAAATGCAGCAGGTGTTCGCCAATCTGATCCTCAATGCCCTGGATGCCATGCCGGGAGGCGGCCGGTTGACCTTCCGGACCCGGAAGCTGGCCGACGCTGAACGGGTCGAGGTGAGCATCGCCGATACGGGACGAGGCATCTCAAAAGAGCATTTGGGGAAGGTCTTCGACCCTTTTTTCACCACCAAGGGAACGGCCGGGACCGGGCTGGGGCTGTCGGTGAGCTATGGTATCGTGCGCCGTCATGGCGGCACCATAGAGGTAAACAGCGAGGAGGGAAGAGGGACTGCTATGATCATCCGTCTGCCGGTGGAGAAGGCAGGTAAACCATCTGCCAAGCGAGGTGATTGACCATGGAATCAAAAGAAAAGATTCTGGTCGTCGATGACGAGCTGCCTGTCTGCAGGAGCATCGCCAGCGCCCTTGAGTCGGAGGGCTACCAGGTGGACACGGTCCAAAGCGGGGAGGAAGCATTGGAGCGGGAACGCGGGACCGGTTACGATGTGTTCCTGGTGGACCTGATGATGCCCGGCATGAGCGGCATGGAGGTCTTGGAAGCTGTCATGGAGCGGAAGCCCAAACCGGTGGTGATCATGATTACGGGATACCCGACCATGAAAACGGCCGTCCAGGCGGTCAAGATGGGAGCGTTCGATTATCTGCCAAAGCCTTTTACACCGAAAGAATTGCGGATTCTCGTCTCGCGAGGATTAGGCCAGCGCCGGCTTATGGAGCAGGCGGCTGCGGCCGGCCGGCCGCCGGGAGCTGAGGGCTCGTCCATGACCAAAGACATTTACTGCATTCCGGGCCACTCCTGGGCTCGGGTGGAGGCGGACGGAAAGGTGCGTATCGGGGTTGAAGAGACCTTTCTGATCTCCCTTCACCAGGTCAGCTCGGTGGAATTCCCCTACGAAGGTGAGCGGCTGTCTCAGGGTGAGGCCTGTCTATGGCTGACGGACAAGCAGAACAATCTGCATCGCATTTGGGCTCCTCTGAGCGGTCAGGTCGTTGCCATTCATACGGAGCTGAAGATGGATCCGTCGCAGATCCTGCGGGATCCCTACGGGTCCGGCTGGCTTTTGCTGCTCGAGCCCGAACGGTTGCAGGAAGATCTGGAAAATCTGGTGCCCTTACAACACCAGTAAGCGGCGCAGGGGCGGATGATGCACCGTTACCGCATTGAGAATGCGGAGCCATGAAGATGGACGAGAAAATTAAAATCCTGGTCGTCGATGACGAGCTTCCGGTGGGTAAAAGTATCTCACACGCTTTACGGGAAGAAGGCTATGATGTCGATATGGCGCTCAGCGGAGAGGAGGCGCTGCAACGGCTGCGCCAGTGCTCCTATGCCGTCATGGTCGCGGATCTGATGATGCCTGGCATGAGCGGCATGGACCTTCTCTCCGCTGTGAAAGAAACGAACATGAACATCTCGGTCATCATCACCACAGGGTATCCGTCCACCAGGACGACCGTTCAATCGATCAAGCTGGGAGCCTTCGATTACCTGCCCAAGCCCTTTGCACCAGGAGAGCTTCGAGCGATTGTAGCTCGGGCCCTGGAAAGGCGCCGGCCGGAAGAAAAAAGGAATCCTTCGGACTGACCGCCCGCGTATGCCGTTCAACCCAGGTGTGGCCATGAAACCTCCCGCTATCGACAGATGCATCCTGCAAACTCTCGATCTGTTGAGAGGATTCGATCCCCGGACCGTCATGTTCTTAGACCGCCGGGGCCGGTGGACGAAAGGTCCCCAAACGGCCCGGGACCGGGTATCGAATGAGTTGTGGTTCTTTATCTGGCAGAGCCATCGCCAGGATGCCCGGCTTGAGGTTCTGCGGGATATCTTCGCGCCGTTCCTCGGCGATCCGACCGGCTGGGCGGTCACTGGGAAGATCTATCGCTGGCTCTGCTCGTCGGCTCCTCAGGATCCGGGTGAGGTGCTCCAGGTGGTGGAGGTGATCACGGCTCTCATCCAACATCGTGCCTGGCAAAGAAATGGGACGGCCTATCGGCCCGATTGGGATTCCAGAGGAAAAGCTCTGCGGGCCGGATATATGGAAAGAGCCCGGGCTTTCGCTGCGGGCCTGGAGGGATGCCTGGAGGGTGAATCTGAGCTGGCCCGCTGGCGCGAGATGTGGCCGCAGCTCATGGCCGCCGCGGGAGGATCGATCGACCGCCTGTGCGCCATCATCTCAGAGGAGGAGAGCATACGGGACCAGATCGAGACCGTCCTTCATGCTCTTTGGGCAGCGCGTCAAAAGGATCAAGCCCTGGCCCTGCTGGAAGAACAGGTTGGGCCCCTGTTGACCATGAGGCCGGCCCATCAGCAAGCGCTCTTGAGACCCTGCCTCGATCTGCTGACGCTTCCTCAGCTCGAGATGGTCAGCGGCCTGCCGTATGAGGTGACCGGCATCCTGGGGAAATTGCGTGATATCCGCTCTACGGAACATCTCCTCACCGTGCTGGAGAATTGCGCTCGGAAATACACTCAGGTAAGATGCAACGCCATTTACGCCCTGGGCCATTTCAGAGACAGGTCCGCCCTGCCGTATTTTCTTGAGGTTCTTACGGGACCCAACAGCACCGATGTTGACCTCTCCGGCCGGTCCTCCGGTTATTCGCTCTCTTTACGCGGTGAAAAGCGGGAATGCATCTGGGCTCTGGGCCGGCTGGGAGCCGAAGCCCTGGAGGCGATACCGGTCTTGGCCAGATACGGCCGCAATCCCGAACGGGATATCAGTGCTGTGTTAGCCTGGGCATTGGGGTGCATCGGGAAGGGGCAGAAGGAAACAAGTGGAGGGCTGGACGCCGCCCTGGTGACCAGCCTGCTGCAATTGCTGCAGGTCGACGACCACCTCGTTTTCGAGGAATCGGCCATGGCCATGAGGGGGCTGGGGCTGCCCGACTTCCTCCACCATCTCTATCTGCACGACTTCGCCACGGTGCCGATATTGTCTCTCAAACCGAGCAGCACCGGGTTGTACGAGCTGTCGGAGACGCTTTTTTACCTGATGTCGATGAGATCCCCGGTGGTCATGGCGGTCACCGGGGATTCCGGAACCGGAAAAACTTACTTCTGCGAGACTCTCATCGAAGGATTCGGCAGCCTGCGCCGGAAGGATATTCTCTATCTGCAGAGAGATCGCCCCGGCCATATGATGATCTTGAACAGGATCCTCGGTCTCAGATGGCTGCGCGATCATGTGGCCCCTCAACATTATGAAAATTACCCTCTGGCCGAAGACCGGGACGATCCGGACCTGTTCTTTGGACAATTTATGCAGCAGCATTCCCGGAGAAAATTGATCATCCTGGATGGCTGGAGAGATTCGGATTACTTTCATGAGGTGATCCGGCGCTTCTATGAATACGGACATCTCGATGTGCTGGTGAAGTTTCATAGCACCTATTCGACCAAACGGCTCAATCTCGAGGAGCGCGAGGGAACGCTGGAGCGCGTCACGGCCCATCTGCCGCTGGTAGAAGATCCGGCCATCGAGGAGACCGATTTCTATCGCGAGGGAGCCGTGCTGCTGTATCAGCTCGACAACTCTATATCCTCACGCTTGAATGATCATGAGATCAGAGAGGTTTTCCGGCGGAAGAAGGTCGCTGCCTGGGGCCAGACCGTTCATATCGGAGAACTGCTGCACCGGGCCGAGCGGGTAGATGCTCAGGAGTCGCTGCTGGCATCTTGCCGGGAAAAGAGCACTTTAAAAAAGAAAATTCTGAGAGCGAAGGAGACGATCCCCTTCACGCCCCGGGAGACGGCTTTCCGGAGAATATTGAACGAACAGCCCGAGCGGGATCAGAACCTGCTTCAGGACATCGATCTGGACGGCGGCGACATTCGGCGAATCGGGTTCTTCACTCAGGGGCAGGTTGCCTATGGGGATGCGAATGGGGCCATCGGTATTCTGTCCGGTTTTCAGGACAGGAATTTCTCAACCGACGTTCATGAGCAGCCGGTCAGGTGTCTGGCGGTCACCGGGGGGGCCATTCTCTCGTCGGACACGGTCGGCGAATTGAAGGAAACATGCTTTCGTAAAAAGGAGATAACGGTATGGCCGGCCGGCCCTTCTCCCATTTGCTCGCTGGCCTGTGGACGGGATGGTCTTGTGGCCATGGGGCACGAGGATGGAACCGTTCGACTGTGGGATCGAACAGCTCAGGAGATGTATGCGCTCGGCAGCCATGCCGATCAGGTTCGAGCCCTGGCCATCGGCCGCAAGGGAGCCGTTTTCTCGGGAGACGCGGCGGGTGAGATGCATCTGTGGGATCTAAGGAAGGGGACCAAGAGCGTCTTCAGAAGCCCGGGCCATTCTATTCAGGCCGTTGAGATGTGTCCTGATGGCAGATGGGTGATCGCCCAACAGGTCCCGGAGCCGATGGATGAGACGGCCCGGAAGGAGCAGGCGGCCATCTGGATTTTGGACCCTGAGAGCGGCCGCCGTGAGGTCTTTGACCTCAAGGTGAACGCCCGGATCAAGGCCCTGAAGGTCTATTTCGACGGCCGGATATTTATAGGATTAGGCGGCCGCCGGCCTGTTTCTGCCGGACACACGCTTCTGGTCATCGATCCCCGGCCGAAGCGGCCGCAGATTTTTTCCCTTCCCGGGCACGGGCTGGAAACCACCGATTGCCTCACGATGGGACCCCGCATCATCACCTGCGGTCGGGAGGAAGGCGGGCCGGGAACCCTGCGCATATGGGGAGGCCTATCGTATATCAAATCCGAGTTGAAGAAATCCGCGCTCTTGCCGGACCATATGGAGAAACCGCCCTATTGCCGGACCATCTTCTGAGCCGGCCCGCCTTTCGTCCATCCGAAACATCATCCCCCGCATAAACAACTTGATATATTGTCCAGAGGGGCTCGTCTGTCCGGCCGTTTGATGACCTATCTGTTCATGCGAAAATCGGTCAACCGGCATCCGGCTCTGGCCCTGGTAGTGGGCACGGTGTTATCCGCCCGGCCAAGGTGAAAAAACATTTGGAAAAGGCCGGATTTATATTTACTATATAAAAATGATAGAATGTATCCATATCAGACCGTTCCGCATGGAGGATTACGATGCCGTGGTGTCTCTGTGGAAGCGGTCGCGGCTGCCGTATAAACCAGCCGGCCGGGATGCCCGGGAACGGATCGCCCGGGAGCTGGAGGGCGCCGGCGCCGTTTTTCTGGTGGCCGAACACGGGGGCCAGGTGGTCGGCACGGTCTTTGCCACCCACGACGGGCGAAAGGGATGGATTAATCGGCTGGCGGTGATGCCGGCCTCCCGCCGGCAGGGTGTTGCCGCCAGGCTGGTGAAGGAGGCCGAACACCGGCTGGCGGAAGCGGGCATTCAGATCGTGGCCTGTCTCATCGAGGACGGCAACGCCGATTCCAAAGAATTTTTTCAGAGCATTGGCTATCAGCGGTTCGACGAAATCAGTTATTTCACCAAGAAACAGCACCCCGAGGTCTGATCTGGTCGATACACGGGGAGGTGATGTCAGTTGAAGGACGGTCTGTTGACATTCCTGGTGGGTGGAGAGGCCGGGCATGGCGTCAAAAAGGCCGGCTCGGTGGCCGCCGGCATCTTCGCCGGCATGGGCAGACACATCTTTCAGATGGACGATTATCAGAGTCTCATTCGCGGCGGGCACAACTTCTCGGTGGTCAGCACCGCGGTGGACGAGATCACCAGCCACTATATGAAGGCCGATCTGGCCGTGGCTCTGGATGCCAGAAGTTACCGGATGCACCAGGAGGATCTGGCCGAGGGCGGCATCATGGTCTTCAACGCCGATCAGGTCAAGGATGGTCAGGGCCTGGGCGTCGCCATGACGGCCGAGGCCGGTAAATATTCCCGTCCCGATCTCATCCTGGGCGTGGGGGCGATAGCCGCGCTGGCCTGCGGGCTGGGTTGGGATCGGGAGAAGACCGGACAGGTCATCGAGGAGGTCTACCCCGGAGGGGCCGAGGAAAACGTCGCCTATGCCGGCCGGATCTATGGGCTGGTCGAGAGCCGGCTGAAAGGACACTTCGCGCTGAGGCCGGGAGACCGGCGGCGCCCGGTGCTCTCGGGCAACCAGGCCATCGCACTGGGGGCCCTGGCCGCCGGAGTGGATATGTATCTGGCCTATCCCATGACGCCGGCATCCCCGATATTACACTTTTTGGCCGAGCAGGCGGAGGAATTCGGCATCGCGGTGATGCATCCGGAGAGCGAGGTGGCGGTGGCCAACATCGCCGTCGGAGCCGCCGCGGCCGGAGCCCGGACCATGGTGGGGACCAGCGGCGGCGGGCTGGCCCTGATGGATGAGGCTTTTTCCCTGGCGGGGATGACCGAGACGCCACTGTTATGCATCCTGGGATCCCGGCCGGGTCCGGCCACAGGCGTTCCCACGTATACGGAGCAGGGAGATCTGAAATTTGCCATGAACAAGGGCCACGGCGAGTACCCCAGGATCGTCGCCTCTCCGGGCCACATCGCGGAGGCCTACCGGCTGGCCGCCCAGTTGCTGGACCTGGCCTGGCAATTTCAGACCCCGGCCATCATGATTACCGAGAAACATCTGGCCGAAAGCCGCATGACGGTGGAACTGGACCTCAAAGAGGCCGTCTGGGCCGGAGCCCTGATGCACCGGGAAGGGACTTACGGCCGTTATAAGGACGCCGATGATGGCCTGTCGCCCATGCTTTTCCCCCCGTCCTCGGAGGTCATCAAGTGGAACAGCTACGAGCATGACGAAGCGGGCATCACCACCGAGAAAGCCGAGATCATCGCTCAGATGCATGACAAGCGTTTCCACAAGGGGGAATCGCTGGTCGGGCACATGAAGGAGCTGCAAACGGTGAACGTATACGGCCAGAGCGGTCCCCTGATCTTCACCTATGGATCCTCGACCCTGAGCGTGCTGGAGGCCCTGCGAGTGCTGGATACCGATGCCCGGGTGGTCCAGCCGATCTATCTGGAACCGCTGCCGGTCTGGGATCTGGAAAAATACCTGGGCAGCGCTCCGGTGGTGGTGGAGCAAAGCCGAACCGGACAGTTCGCCAATTTGCTGCGGGAGAAAATGGACATGGAGCCCGCGGCCGTCATTCGGCGGTACGACGGCCGGCCCTTCGAGCCGGTCGAGCTGGCCCGGCAGATAGAGGAGGTGATCTAAATGGCCGATGAACTGACCACCGGCGCCGAGATCACCTGGTGCCCCGGCTGCGGCAATTTCGGCATATTCAATGCGTTTAAGAAGGCCATCGGACGGCTTGAGGAACAGGGCATCGGCCGGGATCATCTCTTCATGGTGGCCGGCATCGGCCAGCATGCCAAGATCTTCGATTACGCCAACATCAGCGGCTTCTACGGTCTTCACGGCCGCTCCATGGCGACCGCTCAGGGCGTGAAGCTGGCCAATCCCGATCTGAAGGTGATCGACTTCGTCGGGGACGGCGACGCCATGGGAGAGGGTCTGGAGCATCTGCTCTTCGCCGCCAAGCGCAACGCTGACATCACCGTGGTGATGCACGACAACGGCATCTATGCCCTGACCACGGGACAGCGCAGTCCCCTCAGCGAGAAGGGATACCAGGGACCATCCACGCCCCGGGGCAGCGAGGAGGAACCGTTCAATGCCCTCACCCTGCTGCTGGAGGCTGGGGCCACCTTCGTGGCCCGGTCCTACTCCGGGAATATCGACCATCTGACCGAGATGATGGTCCGGGCCGTCCAGCACCAGGGATTCTCCTTTCTCGATGTGCTCCAGGTGTGCGTCACCTTCAACAACAAGTACGACCTCTACAACGAGAAGGTGATGGTTATGGACAAGGTTCCCGGCAGCGTGGATGAGGCCGCGGCTCTGGCCCGGCAGAAGGATCGGCTGCCCATAGGGATTTTTTATCAAGTGGAGAAGACACCGCATCACCGGGCCCTTTATGGAGATCATCATCCGCTGGTGAAGCGCCGGCCACGAAAAAAACGGCTGGAGAAGATACAGAGGATGCTGCGTTCCATGTGAGCCGCGATGATCCTGGCCATTACATCATCAGAAGGAGAGGAAAGATGACGACGAAAATAAAAGTGGGCGATCGAGCCAAGAACTTCACCCTTTCCGATCAGTACGGCAAGAAGTTTCAGCTGTCAGATCTGCGGGGCAAAAAGCGGGTACTGTTGTCCTTTCACCCGCTGGCCTGGACCGGCCTGTGCGCCAAGCAGATGAAATCCCTGGAGCGTTACCGCGAGCGCTTCGATGCCCTCAACACCGTGGCGGTGGGCCTAAGCGTCGACTCGGTGCCCTGCAAGGCGGCCTGGGCCAAAAGCCTGGGCCTGAACAAGACCCGCATCCTGGCCGATTTCTGGCCCCATGGCGAGGTGGCCAGGAAGTACGGCGTGTTCCGGGACAAGAACGGCATCTCCGAGCGGGCCAACATCATCGTAGATCAGAAGGGCCGCATCGTTTTCTATAAAGTCTATCCTATTAAACAGTTGCCATCTGTCAGCGAGATCATAACCTTTCTCAAGCGGCTGTAGGGGCAGACGACATGGACGTCAGGGAAGCCATCGAGAGACGGCGTGCTTACCGCTCACTGGATCCGGTCGAGATCACCGGGGAGACGGTCCGCGACCTGGCCGGGTGTGCCCGCCTGGCCGCCTCCTGTTTCAACAAGCAGCCCTGGCGGTTCGTCTTCGTCACCGATCCCAGGGTCCTGAAACAGATGCACGCCGCCCTGTCCAAGGGCAATGAGTGGATCCGCCATGCCTCCATGATCGCGGCCGTGTTCTCCAAAAAGGATCTGGACTGTGTGGTCAAGGGACGGGAGTATTACCTGTTTGATACCGGAATGGCCACGGCGCAGATCATCTTGAGGGCCACCGAGCTGGGTTTTGTGGCCCATCCCATCGCCGGGTTTGATGAGGTAAAGATCAAAGAGATCCTGGACATTCCGGCGGAGATGACGGTTATCACCCTGATTAATTTCGGCCTTAAGAGGGAGGAGATGCGTCCCGAGCTGTCCGAGGGACAGATCGACGCCGAGCGGGAGCGGCCGGAGCGGCTGCCGTTCGAGAAGATCGCCTGCCTGAACCGATACCGAGAGGAGTGATGGTATGCCGGAGCCGGTCCATGTGGAGGGGTCCAACGCCGATCACAAGGTCATGTTGTTCGCCCTGAGCACCTGCGGGTGGTGCCGGCGGACCAAGAAGCTGCTGGAAACGCTGGATGTGGCCTACGAGTACATCGATGTCGATCAGCTGGTGGGCGAGGAAAAGGAACGAGTCCGGGAGGAGATCACCCGCTGGAACCCGGCCTGTTCCTTTCCCACCCTGGTGATCGACGATGACCGCTGCCTCGTGGGCTACCGGGAGCAGGAGATCCGGGAGGTGCTGGGATGAAAGAGATGGAAGTGACCGAGGAAGAGATACAGCGGGCCTACGAGAAGCTGAACAAGGATGTCCAGGCCGGGGGCTATCACCTCAATCCCGATGAGGAGTTCGTCCGTGACCTGATCCGGGGCATGCTGGTCAATGAGCAGCGCTACGGCTACGGGTCCTGCCCCTGCCGGCTGGCCTCCGGGGTCAAACAGGAGGATGTGGACATCATCTGCCCCTGCGACTACCGAGATGCGGACCTGGACGAGCACGGAGCCTGCTATTGTGCCCTGTATGTCACCCGGGAGGTGTTGGACGGCAAGCGTCAGGTGGGCTCCATCCAGGAGCGGCGGCCGCCGCTGGAGGAGCGCCGTAAGGCCGCGGCCGGGGCGTCGAAGTCTGCCCCCGGAGAGGCCGGGCCGGCGGCCGGTCCTGGAGCGCTGCCCCTGCCGGTGTGGCGCTGTAGAGTCTGCGGCTATTTGTGCGCCCGGGAGGGCCCGCCGGAGGTCTGTCCGGTGTGCAAGGCCAAGAGGGAGAGGTTTGAGCGGTTTATGTAAGCAAGAATAAGCCCCGATTCGAAACGTCCTCACTTGAGTGAGGACGTTTTTTTTGATTACGGTGTTTTCGAAATCATTCACCAGCTCCACCGCATCTGGGCCAGCAGAGTGGTCCCGTTATCGCCGAACTCGGTTCCGGGACTCCCGCCGAAGAGCAAACCGGTGAGGATCACATCCAGGTCGGTCAGGGCGTTCCAGGTGACGGCGGGGCCGGCATACCGGGAACCGTCGGTCGGGTTCACAATGCCGGCCAGACTGGCAGAGACCAGTGGATGAAGCTGGCGGGCCGCCTCGGCGAACAGCGACCAGCGCGCCGGGGTGAGGCGGTGGTCTTGCAGTGCCCGTATCAGATGCAACCCTCCCGCATCTCCGGTGGTCCCTTGGCTGCCGTACAGCGCTTCACCATGCAGGTAGAGAGAGGATTTGAAGGCATAATCGCCCGACAGGACGGCGGTCAGATCGGGGTGTTCTGATGCCCCATCCTCCTCTGACGAAAAACGCTCCAGCAGCTCGCCGCGGAAGCCACCTCCCCTGATGTGCCCGGCCCAGGCGAATCCGGCCACCCACTCCTTGGCCCGGCGTCCCCCCAGGAAGTGCCAGTCATATTCCCAGCGGTTCAGGACCAGCTGAGCCACGGCGATGGAATTCTCTTCCGGTTCCTGCAGCGCTGCGGCGATCTCGAATCTGGAAGCGGGACCGAGGTAGTACTGGACGCGGAGACCATCGGCTCCCGGTTTCTCGACATTGGCGAAATCCAGCGGCGAGGAAGGGTTGAACAGGTCGGTCGGGTTCCAGATCAGCGTCGTGCCCCAGGCGATGCGCTGGCGGCCGAGCGTGATCTGCAGGTCTCCTATGTATGCAGCGATCCAAAGGCGATCGATCTTCCCCGCCAGGACGATCTTCTCTTCCTCGACAAAGGTCCGCTGCCAGTCGAAGTAGGGCTCCTCGAAGCGGTAGGCCTCCGAAGCACCCGGCACGAGGCCGGCCGATTCGCCAAGCAATAATCGCTCATCGACCTCCACCGCGACCGTGATCTGGTGGCCGGGGTACCACCTCAGGTTCTGCCGGGCCAGCGTCCGGCTGTCCAGCCGCCACTCCCGGCCGGCGGCCAGAGGCGGAGAGAGCTCCCACAGCAGCGGCATCTCGATGACATAGCCCCGCAGCGACCATTCGGAGGCGACGCCATCCGATCCCATGAGGCAGAGGACCAGCAGGCAGATGGTGAACGCCATCCGCCGGACGATCACGGTTCCCTCCGCTCGTCCTCGACGATTTGTCCGTCGCGCAGCGTGATCACCCGGCGAGCTCGTTTGACCACCCGGCTGTCATGTGTCGAGAACAGGAAGGTGACCCCCTGTTCACGGTTCATGCGCTCCATGATGTCGAGCAGATTATCCGCCGAGGCGGTGTCCAGGTTGGCGGTCGGCTCGTCGGCCAGAACGAAGGCCGGCAGGGAGGCCAGGGCGCGGGCCACGGCCACCCGCTGCTGCTGTCCGCCGGAGAGCTGGATCGGCCGGCGATCCAGGTAGTCCGCTAAGCCGACGGCCCGCAGCAGTTCCTCGGCGCGCTTTTTTCGCTCTGCCTTGGGCTTTTTCTGCAGCAGCATGATGAACTCGACGTTCTCCCGGGCGGTCAGCACCGGGATCAGGTTGAAAGCCTGAAAGACGAAGCCGATGCGGTGCAGGCGCAGCTCGACCAGCTCGTCCCGCTTCATGCGGGTCAGGCTTTGGCCCTCCACCGTGACCTCGCCTTCGGTGGGGCGGTCCAGGCCGCCGATGATGTTCAACAGGGTCGATTTGCCCGACCCCGAGGGACCGACCACGGCCGTGAACTCGCCCTCGTCGATCTCCAGATCCACGCCGCGCAGCGCTTGTACCGGAACGCCTTTGTCATCGTAAACCCGGGTGATCTGTGTTGCGGTAATGACACTCATGATGATGTGAACCTCGGTTATTGGTAACACAGGAGACTGTTTCTCAATAGGTCCGGATGGCTTCCACAGGATTCAGTCGAACGGCCTTGATCCCCGGGTAAATGGCCGAGATCAGAGCGGTCAGGATGACCAGCAGGGTGACGTTGAGATAATCATGCCACCCCAGAGCGGGATAGACTATGGTGTCCATTCCGAATTCCGCCAGCCCCTCCGAGACGACGGACAGGTCGAGTCCCGTTCGTGCGAATATCTCGATAGTGCCGGCGCCGGCAGCGATCCCGACCAGGCCGCCGATCACCGAGAGCGCCAGCGTCTCGAGCAGGATCATGGCGAACATCCGGCCCCCCTTCATGCCCAGAGCCTTGAGCACGCCCAGCTCTCGGATGCGCTCCAGGACCCCCATCAGCATGGTGTTGGTGATGCCGAAGACCAGTGCCAGCAGGATGATGATCAGAAAAATGTACAGCATCTGATCTCCCATCTCGGTGGTGACGGCCAGCTCGGGGGACAGCTCACTCCACGTCTCCACCGCCAGGTCGGGGTAGGCTTCGGCCAGAGCCTGATGAACCGGACCGATGTTCTCGAAATCGTTCAGCACCAGGGCGATTTCATGGATGGCCTCTCCCAGCCCGAAGGCCCGCTGGACATCCTCACGGCGCGCGAAGACAAAGGTCTCGTCGAAAGCGCTGGAGGCGGTCTTGAAAATGCCCGCGATGCGGAAGGCGCCAGCTCCGATGGACCCGTCAGGGGTCTGTGCCTGCAGCACCACCTTCTTTCCCAGCTTGACCTCGAGCCGCTCGGCCAATTTGGCGCCGATCGCGATGGGATTGCGCCGGTCGGTCTGGAACCAGGTGCCTTCAAGGAGACGCTCATGGACATCGAAGACCCGGGCGTCGGCGGCCGGGACGATGCCCAGCACCACCACTCCGGCGGCCGTCTGGGGCGAGGACGCCATCCCGGTCACCACGGCACGGCCGGTGGCGGCACGCACGTCCGCTCGTTCGCTCACCTGCCTCAGAACGGAGGGGCCGTCCGGGATCATCCTGGTGACCTCCGGGTGCTGGCGATAGCCCGGCGCATGGATCTGGATGTGACCCAGCCGGGTCGAGACGCCGGTCGTGATCATCTGGGCATACATCCCTTCCATCAGGCCCATGGAGAAAATCCCGGCCCAGATGCCGAAGGCGATGGCCGACAGAATGATGGCGCTGCGCTTCTTGTTGCGCCAGATGTTGCGCCAGGCGATGGGGATCAGCATTCTGGATGGTCCGGCTTGAGATTGAAAGATAGGCCGTCAGGAAGGTCGCCGTGCTGGTTTCTGGCCGGCAGCAGACTGAAATTTATCCGGTGCGAAGAGCCTGCACGGGATCGACCCGGCTGATGCGCCAGACCGGATAGCTGGCCGCGACCAGGGCGATGACCAGCACGATCAGGGCCTGCCAGAGGAAGATCATCGGGTCGAGCGAAAACGGCAGCACGGGCTCCCAGCCATAGCTGATCATCATCTCCCGCACCTGGCCCTTCAGCGGGATGGGATGAAAATAAAGATACACCAGCACCGGCACTCCCAGCGCCGTTCCGGCGATCACCCCGACGAAGGTCAGCATCAGGCTTTCCAGGATGGCCACCAGGCGCAGCCGGCCGCGCTTCATCCCGATGGCCACCATCATCCCGAACTCGCGGGTCCGCTCCATGGTCATCATCAGCACCGTGCCCAGGATGCCGAAGCCGATGACCATGTAGATGATCATGAGCATGATCAATCCACTGGCGTTGTCCGCCTCAATCGACTGGACGATCCCCGGCAGCATCTGTTCCCACGACATCACCTCATAGCGGTTGCCAAATTGGTTCTTTAGCTCCTTCATCAGACCGGGGAGGCGGTCCTGGCGGTCAATCATGATGGCCAGCGCGGTCGCCCGGCCGGGAGCCCCGACCAGCCGCTGCATTTCTGGCAGCGACAGATAGGCCATGCGGTTGTTCAGCTCCGGCAGGGGATATTCGACCAGGCCGGCGACCCCGTATTTCCCCGCCGCCGTGATGCCGTGAAAGCCCTGCCCCAGGAGAACGACTGTGTCCTGAAGGCCCACCCGGAGGTGTTCGGCCAGCCCGCTGGCGAGAAGGATGCCCTGATCTTCCGGCAGCAGATACTGACCCGCCACCAGTCGGTCCTTCAGGTGGGTGAAGCGGTTCTCCGGGGCCGGATCGATGCCGGTCACCAGCGCGCCGTCCGTGATGTCGCCCGAGGAGATCAGCGTGAATGTCTCCAGCCGCGGGGTCGTTCTGGTGACGTGCCGGATCTGCTCCGCCTGCCGGGTCAGCGAATCGGTCAGCACGAAGCTGTCATCGATCGACTGGCTGTCCCAGAAGCCCCTGCCGTGGATCTGGGCATATCCGGTCTGGAAGCCGACCGTGTTCTCGATCAAATGGTGATAGCTGCCCAGCTGCATCGAGCGCATCGCCAGGGCGATGATAACGGCGAACAGCACCGAGGCCATTGCGATCAGGCTGCGCCGCTTGTTGCGCCAGATGTTGCGCCAAGCCAGGCTGAGATACATCATCGTTTCGCCGGTCTCCGGTTTACGGACGGATGCGCTTCATGTTCTGCTGACTGAAGAAGGATTCCTCGATCTCGATATTGAACTCCAGGGCCTCGTATTCCATGATGGTCTCATGCCCCTCCTTGTCCACCGGGCGCATGACCAGCCTGGCGGGCAGCAGCCGTCCCCCCATCTCCTTGATCTGGGACATCTCCATCACGTTGACCAGCTCGCCATCTTCGTCATAGTATTTGGCCAGCAGCTCCAGGTACTGTTCCTGACCCACCCAGAGATGGATCTGGCCCCAAACGACCGCCGCCTCCGGCTTGGGCGTGAGCTTGATCTCCCAGGCCTGGCGGCCGTCCAGGGTGGTGTCGCCGACGATCTCGTGCCGATAGTCATTGACGATGGACGATTCCTTGACCAGATCGTCATTGGTGAAGTCGGTGCCCATCCACGACTGGCTCATCATCGACGGCGGCAGCTTGATCACCCGGTCGATGTCGGACCGGTAATTCCAGACTTCATCTCCGCGCATGAGGAAGGTCGTCCCCCGGTCGCGCGCCGGTGAGGTGATCAGGATCAGAGCACGATCGTTGCCCTTTGCCCAGAGCTTCAGGCCTATCTCCCGGGACCAGTCGGGGCGGACGATCTTCATGGATACTTCCGCCCGGCTCGATTCGCCGCGCACATGCTGGTCGGCCAGGCGGACGATATCCGCGGCATCCGGGATTTCTTCAGCGGCCGGGCCCGCTGCCGTCAGCAGGGCGGCCATTATGACTCCGGGCAGATTCATGAGTATCTTATTGTTCCCTTTTTGTCGTACAGGAAGCCGTCCTTATTTTATCTTTCTGTTTGCTTCTGTCCCGGCCTTTATTTCTCTCTCACATCACTCTCGTAGATCCGATACGTTTTATAGATCTTGCCCCCCATCAGCTCCATGGCCCGCTTCATCATCTCATTGTCCTCCAGGATCCAGGACATCTCCCCCCAGGTGTAGCCTCTTTTTTCCCCGGCGTCCCAGGTCTTGACATAAAAGACCGCGTCGATGCCCCGGCGCTGGTACTCGTGCACCACTCCCATGACCAGGATGCGGGGATGGTCGATCCGTCGCGAGTGCCACAGCAGTTTGAGGATCCCGAAGGGGAACAGGCGGCCGTTGAGGTGTTTCAGGGCCTGGTTGTAATCCGGCAGGGTCAGCGAGAATCCGGCCGGCCGGCCGTTGACCTCTGCGAACAGGACCAGCTCGGGGACGATCAGGGGCTTGAGCTGTTTGGCCAGGTGATCGAACTCCGCCTCGGTCATGGGCACGAAGCCCCAGTTTTTACTCCAGGCATTGTTGTAGATGACCTTGATCCGTTTCAACTCGTTGTCGAAGTCCTTCATGTCGATCGGACGGATGGTCAACCCTTCCTTCTGTTCGATCTTGGCGGCCATGCGCCGCAGCCGCTCCGGAAGGCCCTCCTCGATGATCATCCGGTAGGCATAGAGGTCTTTGGCCTTGGTCAGCCCATAGCCCTCCAGGAGCCCGGGGTAGTAAGGCGGGTTGTAGGGCATCATCAGCACCGGGCTCATGTCGAACCCCTGGACCAGCAATCCCCACTCGTCATTGGAGGAAAAATTGGCCGGCCCGCGGAAGGTCTCCATGCCCCGCTGGCGCAGCCACTCCCGGGCGGCACCGAGGAGTTTTCCGGCCGCCTCCGGGTCGTTGACGCATTCGAAGAACCCGAAAAAACCGGTCCGCTCGTCGTGGAACTCGTTGTGGGCATGGTTGACCACGGCGGCGATGCGGCCGACCGGGCGGTCTCCGCGATCGGCCAGGAACAGCTGTATGTCAGCGTGCTCGTAAAAGGGATTTTTCCGGGGGTCGAAGGTCTCTTTCAGTTGACCGATGAGGGGCGGGACCCAGTGGGGATCGCCGCGATAGATCTTCCAGGGGAATTTGATGAATGCCCGCCGCTGCCACCGGGAGGTCACCGGCCGGATGCGGATCTCCGGGGGATTCCGGCGGAGGTTCATGGGATAGAGATCATCTGTCAGCGGTATCGGCATGAGCCGGCGTCCTCGGCGTCGATCAGGGGATGATGTCCATCTCCTTGCCCACCCGGCGGAAGATCTCCAGAACCGTGTCCAGCTCCTCGTCGGTGTGAGTGGCCATGTAGCTGGTCCGGATCAGGGCCTGGCCGGGGGGCACCGCCGGGGTGATCACCGGGTTGGAGAAGATGCCGTTCTCGAACAGGGTCTTCCAGAAATAGAAGGTCTTGACGTCCTCGCCGATGACGACCGGGATAATGGGCGTGCAGCTGGTGCCGGTGTTATAGCCCATGGCCTGAAAGCCGGTGCGCATTTTCTCCGTGTTTTTCCACAGCTTTTCGCGCCGCTTGGGCTCGGCCCTGATGATCTCCAGGGCGGCCCGCACAGCGGCCACGGCGGCCGGCGGCATGCTGGCGCTGAAGATCAGAGCCCGGCCGTGGTGCTTGACGAAATCGATGACGTCGAAGTCGGCGGCGATGAATCCCCCGATGGAGACGAAGGACTTGCTGAAGGTGCCCATGACGATGTCGACCTCGTCCTGGAGGCCGAAATGGGCGGCGGTGCCGTTGCCCTGCGGGCCCAGCACGCCCACCGAGTGGGCGTCGTCCACCATCAGGCGGCAGCCGTACTTGTTTTTCAGCT
>CAZOYL010000041.1:0-19350 GCA_964584035.1 uncultured Gemmatimonadota bacterium
GATCGACCATGGAACCACGATAGTAAAAGGTCTTGCCCGTCCACTTCTCTAAAAACCGCGGCAGGTTCTCCAGACCGCCGCTGTAGTGATTGTTTGCGCTGGACACATTGCCGGTCATGAAACAGGCGTTCACGGTGGTGTTGCTGGCCACCCGCAGACTCAGAGAGCCGGTGCTGCGGTAGTCCTGCCATGAGTTGGAGAGGACATTGTAGGCATCGGTCAGCAGGGCGGCCGGCTGTTTATTGATGCTGTTGTAATCGCCCCAGGTATACAGGGGATTTTCGGTAGCTACCGTCAGGGGACCGTTCAGCTCTTCGCCGTCCACCAGCCGGATGGCCCCGTTGTTCTCATCGGTGTGAGCGGCATACAGGATGCCGTTGTCCGGGTAATATCCGCTGGCATTCAGCGCGGCAATATCGATGTCATAGGAGGAAACCCATTGGCTCTCGCGATAGTTAAAGAAGTACCCGGCACTGAGAATGCCATCGTCCTCAAAATCCTGGGTGACATCCTGCCATTCGTTCTCATCGTCCCTCCAATAGACCGAACCGTTCACCATCTTCAGACCGGCCTTGTGCTCGAAACTGTCGGGATTGTCGTCGCCGCGCCTGATCAGGTCGATGGGATCGCCGGCGGTGACCACGGGAAGATAAAGCTCGGTGATGCCGTGAGCGCTGTCCTCCACCCGGCCGTCCCAGCGCTGCAGGGAGGAGAACACCCAGTTCTCATCCTGGCTGTCCAGCCAGGACCCGTCGTCGCTTCTCATGTCCTCGTATTCCTCAACGGCATCCATGATCAACACATTTCCGTAGCTGGTTGACTTTCCGGAGTCGGGATGCCGGCCGTGATAGATATTCCCCGCGGCCGTGGTATAGGAATCGATGGACAGGCTGTTGTCGGCCTGCAGATACATATCCATGTTGGTGTGCACCCGCCCGCCCAGAGTCATATAGGGGCCCGGAGCGATCTCCAGATCGTCCTCGTAGAAAACGGCAAACTGGAACAGGGGAATCAGCGCGTCTTCCACATCCTGAGTCACTTCGGCCCGGGCGCGATAGGCGCCGCCGACGGCATCCGCCTCCACCGTGAACGATTTCACCAGCGCGTACAGACCCTTATAGGCTCCGTGTGTGAGATAGTCGATCTGCGGCGCACCATGATCGACGGTTCCGTAGGTGACCGTATAACCATTCAGATCGAATTGGCCGCCGGGCAGAGGATCCGGCGGCAAACCAGTATTCTCATATCCATGCATAACGGCGCCGATGGCCTTCTCCAATCCCGCCTCAGCGGCATAGAAGACCGTCTTTCCGGTTCGGTCCACGCCGCTGATGTCCAGCTCCGTCTTGGACGTCATCACCGTGACGGTGCCGATCAAAGTCAACAGCAGCACGATGGCCATAACGGTCAGCAGGGCCACGCCCCGTTCATTCGTCCAGGGATATTCCGCTTTCAGAGGTCTCGTCCTGGCTTGTGGCCTGACCATCTTGGCTTGTGCAAACGTCGTCATCAACATCATCATCACCTCTCTCGACCGTCGCCGGCATCAAAGTCCCAGATTACGGGCATCGACGCGACAGACCAGCATCCGCCGACGGTACCCGTCATCATGATCCAGATCGGCCCACTCGGGATCCTGGCGTTCCGTCCGGGCTTGCAACTCGACCTGTATCTCCCTGACATCGTTGATATTGCTGGGCTGGGAGGTGGTCGATCCATCTTTCAGGATGTAGCTCACCTGAAGATCTTCCACGTTTTCGGCGAAAACCTCCGGCGTCTGGCCGTTCATCGACCGCATCAGGGCGGGATGGCCGGAGTCGGACAGCTCATCGATGAAGTACATCATCTCCTGCATGGCGATCACCTGGGGGTTGTCCTTTTTATCATACACATTCTGCAGGTTCACCACAGCATGGATCTCAAACCACCCCTCCCCCTCGTTGGTATCCACATGATCGACCTCGAACCACTCCGACTGCCCGGTGAAATCCCAGATATAAGCCCGTAATCCCGGAAGAAAACAGGAAACTCCGTCCCGTGTATGCATCGTGTTGGATTGCACGCTCTTACCGATCACGGCATAGCAATCGCTGAGATTCTGTCGCAACATAATCGTATCGGGATCACTGTCCACAGATGCAACCGGATCCAGACCGGTGGGAAAATATCCGTATCCGGCCATACGGATGTTCCTGACCAGCTCGTTCATCGAGACCCGCACGCTCTGCTGGGTTTCGACCACCTGTTCCTGGATAAGACAGTGTTTCTGCTGGTTGAGATACAGCGACAGCCCGGCGCCGATGATGATGCCCGTGATGGCGGCAGCCACCACCAGCTCCACCAGTGAAAACCCATTGTGTCGTTTTCTGTTCTTGGATCGCAACATGAATCATCATCCTCTCAGCACAGCTATTTGGCACGAGCCTGCAACGTGGTAATGGACACCTGATGATCCTCACCGTCCTGATCCATCCAGTCCAGCGTCAGGATAATGCGCAGCAGTTCGTCCTGACCGGCCTCTGACGCGATGGTCCAGCTGCGTATCAGCGTTCCCACCGTATCCTGGCCGCTGGGATTCGCCAGCAGGTAATTATGGCTCTTATTCTTGAACTCCTCGAATTTATCCTGAGCCAGCGTGGAAGCCCGGGTAAGATCGGCGCCCAGCCGATTGCTCCGCATGGAAACGACCAGCAGAGGAGCCAGCCAGGCCAAAGCGATGGCCAGCAGGATCATGGCCACCATGACCTCTACCAATGTCATCCCCCTCTGATCGAGATGTCTCATGGCCATCACTTCCTTATCGAATGATCTTGACGCGACCGGTGCTGGGGAGAACATCGACCATGACCGTATCGCTGCGTCCGGCCAATCCCATGGACAGCCATCCTCCGTTGGAGGAACCATCCGTCTTGAAAATGGCCACAGCGCTGGTGAAAGACACATGACGAATCTGGCTCTTCTTGTATAGTTCCCGGGTGAGCAGAGCCCCATCGGAGCCGGGATTGTAGGTTTCGTCCAGGTTGTCATCCGAGAAGAAAACATACTGTGCCGGGCTCTCATCGGCATCGATGAAAATACCATACTGCACGCCCTCGGCCACCGCCCGCATGCGGGCCAGCCGAAAAACGGAGGCTACGTCTCGAATGTCTCCCCGAAAGCGAATGGCGGGCAGATGCTTGGTCAGGCTGGGCACAGCCATGGCCATGAGGATACCCAGTAGGGCCACGGTGATGGCCAGCTCGACCAGCGTCGTCCCGCGGATATGTTCTTTTCCAGCAAACATCATTCCTCGCAAAAAAAAATCTACCTGCCGGATGCAAGTAGATCAGCATGCTCCTGCAGCCCGGCTGTCTTTCCCTTGTGCGAAACCCTAAGGCCCGTGGCTGGGCAACTCGATTCAGGTTCCTCACCGGTCCTTCGCGTCAGCACGGCCGTCGCGGAGACCGTCATAAAGACCCGTGGCTTTGCGTCCCACCCTCGCGGGTGGTTTGCCCTTACTTATAGGAGTAATAAGTCTGTATATGCCCTGATGATATCACTGCCCCAGAAGATCACCACCACCGTCCCGATGGCGATGAAGGGGCCGAAGGGAATATAGTGCTGGCGTCCTTTCAGTCCCACGATGATCAGCGCCAGGCCCGTCAGGGCTCCCACCAGGATGGCTGCGAACAGCGACAGCAACACGCTTTGCCATCCTATAAAAGCGCCGACCAGCGCTGCCAGCTTGAGATCACCACCTCCCATGCTTTCTTTTTTGAAGATCAACTCGCCCAGAAAGGCGATCAGCAGTAACGTTCCTCCCCCGACAACCGCACCCAGAAGAAATTTCCAGATATCGCCGGGCGACACGACCGCATTGATGGCCAGCCCCAGGACGATGCCCGGCAGGGTGATCCGATCCGGGATGATCATCCGGTCCAGGTCGGTGAAGGTGGCCACGACTAAAAAACCGATCAGAGCGAACAATATGGCCGCCTGCACGGTGGGCCCAAAAACGATGAACAGCAAAACCGCCAGTCCCCCGGTCAGAGCTTCCACCACCGGATATCGTATCGAGATGCGCTGGCCGCAGTGACGGCACCGACCCCGCAGGATGAAGTAACTGATCAGGGGAACGTTGTCTCGCGGAGCGATCCGGGTCTGGCACCGTGGACATCGCGACGGAGGCTGGACGATGGACTGTCCTCGGGGCAGACGCCAGATGCACACATTGAGAAAACTTCCCACCAGAGAACCGAACAGAAAACAGATCCCCGAACCGATAACCTTTATCCAAAATGTCAATAGAGACTCCCTGTCAACTCCCCGGCGAGGGGAAATGGGGGAAGACAAGGGAAGAATCGATCAACCCTTGCCTTCCCCGATCGACCGGCGATTTCTTTACCAGGTGATGCCGTTGCCTCCGGCCGTGATACCATCCTGATCCATAGTCAGGTATCCAGTGACAGTGCCATTGCCGTCCACGTCGACGGCCTCGGTGGCTGTCGCCGTGAAGTTGGCTGTGCTGTCCGTGCTCTCCACCTTGTACTGGAAGCGTGAAGTCCCCTCGGGAAGATCGAACCCGATGGGATCACAGGCTGCCCCGTTGGCGAAGGTCTGGTAGGCGTCATGCTCGTTGAAGTAAGCCTTCTCCAGTGTGAAGATCTCCTTGAGAATGGTCTTGGCCTCGGAAACCTTAGCTTTCCCGGTCACCTTGATAAACTTGGGAATGGCCAGGGCCGCCAGGATACCGATGATGACGACCACGATCATCAACTCGATAAGCGTGAAACCGCGTCGGTTGTGGAGTCTCATCAACATCTGAACTCACCTCCTTCTCCGTTGATGTATTTCTTGAGTTGCCAGGATTTCGCTCAATGAAACGGCATGATATAGGATGAGCAAATTCCAAACCAAAACAGGCCATTGACGTTGCGACTTTCGTTACCTCATGCACAACCCTTTGCCAATAAACTTGTTAGTCGCAACATGTTTTTTTTATTGAAATATCGTCTTTCTGCGCCCGGCGATGAAATCTCCCGTCGCTGTTGCAAAGTGCCAGAAACCTAGGCATTTTGAGTTCTTAATATCAGTTTATTACTCTTTCTTACCTGATAAACTACCTGATGTCTTTGAGACCATATTTTTCGATCTTACGATAGAGCGTCGAGGGATCGATGCCTAGAATTTCGGCGGCGCGCTGCTTCTGCCATCCCGACTCCTGGAGAATCCAATAGATGTAGGCCCTTTCGATAGTCTCCATGGTGGGATTCTCGGGCTCCTTCGTTTTGGTCAGCAATTGCCCCTGGCCCGTGGCGATCTTTTCCGGCAGATCCTTCTCTGCGATGGTGACCCCCTGGACAAGGGTTACTGCCCGCTCGATGACGTTTTCCAGCTCGCGGACATTTCCCGGCCAGGAATATTGCATCAGGATCTTCTGGGCCTCGGCGTTGAACTTTTTGATTTTACCCTCTCGATCGAGGTAACTCTCGAGAAAATGTTCGATCAGCAGGGGAATATCCTCCTTGCGCTCCCGCAGAGGCGGTATATGCAGGGGAATGACGTTCAGACGGTAGAACAGATCCTTACGAAACCGCCCCATGTTGACTTCGCTCTCCAGATCGGCGTTGGTGGCGGCCACCAGACGGACATCCACCTTGATGGGAGCTATGCCGCCCACCGGCACAATCTCCTTTTCCTGCAGTACGCGGAGAAGTTTGACCTGAATGCGAGGCGTCATCTCTCCCACCTCATCCAGGAAAAAGGTTCCCTCATTGGCCACTTCGAGGAGCCCTTTTTTATCCTTGATGGCCCCGGTGAAGGAGCCCTTCTTGTGGCCGAACAGCTCGCTTTCCAGTAATTCCTCAGGTAGAGCACCGCAATTGACTGTTACGAAGGTGTTTTCACTGCGATAACTGTGCTGGTGAATGGCCCGAGCCACCAGCTCTTTGCCGGTCCCGCTTTCACCGGTCAGAAGCACGGTGCTATCGCTGTCGGCGACTTTTCGCACCTGGTCCAAGACCTCGACGATGACATCGCTCTTGCCGATGATATTGCTGAATCCTTCCGTTTTTTTTAACCGTTTCTTGAGGTAAATATTTTCGGTCCGTATCTTTCCCTGTTCCAGCGCTCTGGCGACGGCCAGCTTGATTTCATCCACCTTGAAGGGTTTGGTGATATAATCGAAGGCCCCTTTCTTGAGAGCCTCGATGGCCGATTCGATCGTGGCGAAAGCGGTCATGATGATCACGTAAGGGGCCGACTCCATTTTTGCTATCTCGTCAATCAGCTCCAGGCCGTTCATTTCCTTCATCTTGAGGTCGCTGATGACCACATCGAAGGTGTCTTTCGACATCTTCTTCAAGGCTTCCTTGGCCGATAGCGCCGTGGTGATCTGGTAGCCCTCTTTCTTCAGCATGATGGAGAGAAAATTGCACATGCTTTCTTCATCATCGACCACTAAGATCTTTTCACTCGCCATGAATGCTCCCTTCATCCGGTGTCCGGCAATTCTCCGATCGGCGGAGGGGCTCCCCCTCACCCGCCGTCGCGGTTCTCGTCGAAACCCGCCTGATCGCCGGAAAAGGCTTCATCATCGATGGCCCAATGCTGCCACTGCTCTTTATACTCTTCTTCCTGGATGCGCCGCAGAACCTGCTTTCGGCGTCGATCGCGCTTCTCCCGGTCTTCCAATCTGTTCTTCTTCATTTTGAGGCCTCGCAGTATTACCGTTTCACATCACCGTTCCAATAATAAGGAAACGGCAAAGTTCGTTCCTTTCCCCGGCTTGCTCTCCACTTCCAGCTTCCCTCCGTTGTTCTCCACAATACGCTGGGCGATGGACAGACCGAGACCCGTGCCATCCTTTTTGGAAGAATAAAACGGTTCGAAGATGTCGCCCAGCTCCTCTGCTGGAATGCCCACACCAGTATCCTGGAAAAACGCCACAACCATGTCTTCGCCCCCGGCCTCTTTCCTCCCTTTGTTTTCCTTGAGACCGACCGTCAGCTGTCCCCCGTGAGGCATGGCCTGCAAGGCATTTATGGCGATGTTGAGAAAAATCTGCTTGACCTGGTCACCGTCGGCCCATACGCGGACCTCCTCTTTTCCAATAGTATTCAGAATCTGGATACTACTATGAAAATCATGGTGATTACGGATCAGCGTCAAGGTTTCATCGATGATCCGGGACAGCTCCACTACAGTCCGTTCGGCCGGTCGAATACGGGCATAGAGCAGAAAATCGGTGATGATTCTGTTCAGCCGTTCCGATTCATGGGTCACTAATTCCATGAGCTTGCGCTCCTCTCCAGATAACTGGGGAGTATCCCTGAGCAGCTCCACCGAGCCGCTGATGGTGGCCAGGGGATTCCGGATCTCATGGGCGATGGCCGCTGACAATTGACCCAGTACGGCCAGGCGGTCCGCCTGGCGAGCTTTCTGTTCCAGCTCCTTGGCATCGGTGAGATCCTGAAAGACGGCGATGACACCGCTGCGCCGGCCGTCTCCTACGCCCAGGAGGGTGGTGCTGATACCCAGCGGGATGGTCTTCACTCCCCGGGAGGTGACGGACAGCTCCTTGCGGTCGTAAACGACGGCCTTTTCCAGAGCGGTGCGCAGCACAGCGGTCAACTCCCGGTGGTTTTCATCGAAGACCTGATCGTAGGCTCGACCCTTGATCTGGGAAACGTGAAGACCTAAAATTTTCTCAGCGGCTCCATTGAAATATTGAATGCGCCCCTCTCCATCCAGAGTGACCAGCCCGCTGGGTATATTCTCCAGGATATCGTCGGTGTCCAGCTGCACCCGGAGCAGACGCTGCGAGGTAGATTCCAGCTCTTCACCCTTGCGGCGCAGCTTTTCTGATAGAAAACCGCTCAGGATGGCGACCAGAAAGAAGAAAAAGATGTTTAAAAACACATTGATGGGCGATTGCTCCGGCGGGCGGGAAAGGCGATCGGGCTCGAAGAAGGAGACCGTATCGACCAGCTCCTCATACTGCAGCCAACTGAGCAGCCCATAGGCAGCCGACACCAAGGCGGTGATGGCCAGCATACCACCAAGGCGAACAAACATACTGGCGCTGATGATGATTAAAAGATACAGCAGCGTCAGGATGCTCTCGGCCCCTCCCGAGAAATAGAGAATGCCGGTGACTAAAACCACGTCCACGCTCAGCTGAATATAGACCAGGAGAACCGGGGAGATCTCCCACTTGAGCGCCAGCCAATAAAAGACGGAGATCAGATAGGTGAGGATCAGCAGACCATAGATGGGAACCAGAGAAAAGTCGGCTCGACTGCCCAGGAGGAAGACGATGACGGTCCCCAGCATGAGCGTGACCAGAATCAACCGGAAGATCATCAATCCATGAATAGATCGGATATCGATACCCCGGTGCTTCTGAAACAGCATGGTGATGCCCTCTGGTTATGGATTCCTGACAGAAGAACTATGAATGCGCCTTCGGATCGAACCGCTAAGCGGATCGATCAGTTCCGCAATTCCCTTGCAGGTGATCCCGGCTGTAAATCCCTGGCTGTAACTCCCTGCGGGATCATTTGATGACGTTGACGAGATCGAACATGGGTAGATACATGGCGATCAGAATGCCGCCGACAATGACGCCCATGAATACCACGATAATGGGCTCCAGCACCGAAGTGAGATCCGCCACCGCCGCGTCGACCTGCTCATCGTAGAAATCAGCCACCTTGGCGAGCATGCTGTCCAGCTGGCCGGTACGCTCACCGATAGTGACCATCTGCGTCACCATGGGCGGAAACACTCCGGATTCCTTGAGCGGCTCAGCGATGGTCTGCCCCTCGGCGATGCGCGAGCGAGCCTTCTCGACTGCTTCCCGAACCACGCTGTTTCCCGCCGTCTTGGCCGTGATGGTCAGGGAATCGAGGATGGCCACGCCGCTGGCCAGAAGCGTTCCCAGAGTGCGGCTGAAACGAGATATAGCGCTTTTCCGCAGCAGACTTCCAAAGACGGGCACTTTTAAAAGGAACTTATCAATCTTGTATCGGCCGGGTGGGGTTCGATACACATATCTGATGACGGTCACCATGAGCCCGATAGCACCGAATATGAACAGGTAGTAATTTTGCAGGAAGTCACTGATGCCGAGGACAACCTGGGTGGGGAGCGGCAGGGCACCGCCGAATTCATTGAACAGCTTGGCGAAGGTGGGCACGATGGTGGTCAGCATGAAGATGGTGCCTCCGGTGGCTACCAGGCTGATCAGGGCCGGATAGACCAGGGCACCTCTGATCTTTCGTTTCAATGCGTTGGCCTTTTCCAAATAGGTTGCCAGGCGAAGCAGAATGGTGTCCAGCATGCCACCCATCTCGCCGGCCTCGACCATGTGCACAAAGAGCGCGTTGAAGATCTTGTCATGTTGACCCAGGGCTTCTGCCAGCGTTTTGCCGCTCTGCACGGAATCGGCCACCTGCCCGATAATCTCCCGGAAACGCTCCCGAGTGACCTGCTCCTGGATGGTCTGGAGACACTGCATGATGGGCAGACCGGCACTGATCATGGTGGCGAACTGTCGTGTGAATGAGGACAGATCGCTGCTGCGGACCTTCGATCTGAGACGCAGATTCAGCTGCAGCATCTTGCGCTTCACGGAGGTCACCAGAATGCCCTGCTTGCGGAGTATTTTGGTCAGCTCCTCGGGACTTTCGGCGATAAGCTCACCGGAGACCAGTCCGCGGTGTCGGGCTCGTCCCTGATAAACGTAATTGGGCACGATCACTCCTGGGTGAGTGGGGAATGAATATACTCGTAAGAACAATGCTCCCGGAGCGGATCAGCCGGCCGGCGGGATGTCATTTACTCTGCGCCGTCATCTTCCAGGAAGATTTCGATGATGTCCCGCTCCGATCGTGGCCGATCGACAGCATCTCTTTCAGCTCGTCCGGTTTCGAGCTGCTCTGGAGCGCATCGTTCATGGACACCTGGCCGTTTTGACACAGCTCTGCCAGCGATTCATTCATCGTCCGCATACCATACTTGGCGCCCGCCTGGATGAGGCTGTAGATCTGATGGGATTTTTGATCCCGGACCAGCGCCCGAATGGCCGGCGTGCAGATCAGCATCTCCAGCGCCAGCACCCGCCCGCCGCCGATCTTGGGCAGCAGCACCTGTGAGACGATTCCCTCCAGCACGAAGGACAGCTGGGTTCTCACCTGAGACTGCTGATTGGCCGGAAAAGCATCGATAATCCGGTTGATGCTCTGATCGCAGGAATTGGTATGCAGGGTGGCCAGGGCCAGATGCCCCGTCTCGGCGATCCTCAGGGTTGTCTCCATGGTCTCCAGATCACGCATCTCTCCCACCAGGACCACGTCGGGATCCTCCCTCAGAACGTACTTCAGGGCGTTGACGAAGGAGTTGGTATCCTCATAGACCTCCCGCTGATTGATCACCGAACGGTTGTGCTGATGCAGAAACTCGATGGGATCCTCCACGGTGATCACATGACAGCTTCGATGACGGTTGATCATATCCAGCATGGCCGCCTGTGTGGTGGACTTTCCGCTGCCGGTCGGACCGGTTACCAGAACCAGACCACGTGGCTTCAGGGCCAGCTCACCGATCACTTTGGGCAGGCCCAATTCTTCAAATGAGGGAATGGAATAAGGAATCTGCCGTATGGCGATGGCCACGCAACCTCTCTGAAGGAACACATTGGCCCTGAACCGGCTCAGATTCTCGATGCCGAAGGATAGATCCAGCTCTCTGTTTTCCTCAAATTTCTTTTTCTGATTTTCGGTCAGCACGCTGAAGGCCAGCTGCTGGACATCCTGGGGCTTCAGGATGTCGTATGGCGACTGGACCAGCTCTCCGTCGATGCGGAAGACCGGCGGAACGCCAACGGTGAGATGAAGATCGGAGGCGTTCTTGGTGACCATCTCCTCCAGTAATTGTTTCAAGGTCAGCATGATTTTCTCCCTATAACATTTCGGGCCCTTTATTCATTGACCGTCTCGCGGATTACCTCTTCGAGAGTGGTCACACCCTGCCGGAGCTTGGTAAGAGCTGCTTCTCTGAGAGTCACCACGCCCTCCGATATCGCCTCACGACGAAGGGCATCACGAGAGGCGTTTTCCACGATCAGCTCCTTCAATTTAACGGTGATCGGCATCACCTCGTAAATACCGATGCGTCCGGAAAAACCGGTCTGGTGGCATTCGGAACAACCGGTTCCCTGATAGGTGTCAAATTGCTGCGCCTCCTCATGGATGAGCCCGAGCTGTTCCAGGAGCTCGGTTCGCTCCTTGGTATGTTCCTCTTTCTGCTTACAATAGGTGCAGATCTTTCGCAACAGCCGCTGAGCCACGATAAGGTTCAGGGACGAGGAAACCAGGAAAGGCTGAACTCCCATGTCGACCAGCCGGTTGATGGTGCTGGGAGCATCGTTGGTGTGCACCGTGCTGAGCACCAGGTGGCCGGTCAGAGCCGCCCTGATGGCGATCTCGGCCGTCTCCAGATCCCGGATCTCCCCCACCATGATGATGTTGGGATCCTGACGCAGAAAGGACCGCAGCGCCGAGGCGAAGGTCAGGCCGATCTCGGATCTCACCTGTACCTGATTGATGCCATCCAGATGATATTCCACCGGATCCTCTGCGGTCATGATGTTGACGTCCGGCTTATTGATCAATCTTATGGCCGAATACAGGCTGGTGGTCTTGCCGCTGCCGGTCGGTCCGGTGGCCAGGACGATGCCGTAGGGCCTTTGAATGGCCAACTGAAAGTCTCTCAGCGCTTTCTTCTCGAATCCCAGATCCTCCATATCCAGCATCAGATTGGTAGGATCCAGAATTCTCATAACGACCTTCTCGCCGAAGATGGTCGGCAAGGTGGAGACCCTGATGTCAACAGTCTTATCGCTCATCTTCACCTTGATGCGACCATCCTGGGGAACTCTTCGTTCGGCAATATCCAATTCAGACATGATCTTGATGCGGGAAACGATGGCCGCCCGGAGACGATAGGGCAAAGAGGGCCTATCCATCAGGGTCCCGTCGATACGATAGCGAATCCGCAGTGTTTTCTCGTGGGTCTCGATATGAATATCGCTGGCCCCCTTGCGGATGGCATCGGAGACGATCCCGTTGACCAGCTTGACCAGGGGGGCCTCCTGGACAACGGAACGCAGCTCCTGAATATCGGGGAGCCCCTCATCTCCACCCTCCTGAACCACCTCCAGATCCTCATCATCGATGAGATCCTTAACCATCTCTGCGATCTGATCTCCCAGGTGATAATACTTCTCGATGGCTCTGCGAATGGAGGTCTCGGCGGCCACGACGGGGAGGATCTCACATCCGGTGACGAATTTGAGAGAATCGATGGAAAATATGTTGCTCGGATCGGCGATGGCCACCGTTAGAGTGTTCGCATCGCGATCCACGGCAATGGCGCAGAGCTTCTGAGCCATTGCGGCCGGGATCAGCTCGACCACATCGGGATCGAGTTCCATCTCCGAAAGCTTCAGCGCACCGACGTTCAACTGACGGCCCAGGACCTCGATGATGGCCTCTTCGCTGTCGATATAGCCCAGTTCGGCGAGATTCTCGCCCAGTTTGCCGCCCAGCTCCGCCTGCCGCTGCAAAGCCTCCTGCAGTTGCTCCAGCGTGATGATCCCCTCGGAGACGAGCATCTCCCCCAAGCGTTTTCCCACAAATTCCTCCAGACGATGTCCGCTATCGCCGGCCTTACGGGCCTAACAGGGCCGCCCCTGACCGGTTCAGGATTCCATAATAGCGTATTAAAAAGATCACCACGATCAACAGGGCCACCAGCCAGAGAAGTCTGGCCAGCCGGAAAGGCGAGCGTTTCCGCGGACGCCGAAATTGAAAGCGTTTTGGCGGTCTCTGATCATCCTCCTGCTCAATCCGCCGGTCACGATGGAGTCTAAATTCCCGCCGGGGGCTTTGTCTTCGAGAATTCTTTAGGCCGAAGGAGCCCGATAGGTTCATCACCGGCCTCCTTCTTCCGGAGCGCGGCGCTGAACACCGATGCCCGGCCGGTCAGGAAGGATCAGCTTTCCATCGATCACCCCGACGCCTTCATAGGGATCATTTTCGATGAGCAGATGCCCGTCCAGATCGGCAAAATCGACCAGGGGCGACAGCTGGGCCGCCGCGGTGATGGCCACGGAAGATTCCACCATGCAGCCCAGCATGATCTGAAACCCGAGCGCCCTGGCCGTATGGATCATCCTGACGGCTTCCCGCAGCCCGCCGCATTTCATCAGCTTAATGTTCACACCATGGGCACAGCCGATCAGCCGGGGGATATCCTCGGCGGTTCGAACGCTCTCGTCCAGCACGATGGGTATCCTGGTTCGCTTGCGCAGCCATCGCATCCCTTCGATATCATCGGCTGCCAGGGGCTGTTCGACGAACTCTATATCATACTCCTGGAGTGCCGATATCTTTTCCAAAGCCTGTGAAGCGGTCCAGGCGGCATTGGCATCGACCCGGATGGTGGCCGGGGTGATCTCTCGAATAGCCCTGACAATCTGTTCATCCCGATCCCCCCCCACCTTGACCTTGATGATCGGCACCGGTCCCAGCTCACGAACCTTCTGTTGCATGATCTCCGGTCGGTCCAATCCCACCGTCACCGAGGTCAGCGGTGTGTCAGCAGGGTCCAGACCCAGCATTCGATACAGCGGCAGGCCCAACGAGGAGGCGACGATATCGTGCAGGGCGATGTCCAGAGATGCTCTGGCCGCCGATTGGAGTGGCAAAAGGCGTGCCATATCGGCCAGTATGAATTCCAGTTGAAAGGGATCATCTCCCAGCCGGCCGGCCAGCCGCTCGAGGGCATCGCAGACCGAGTCGGCATCCTGACCATAATAGCTCGACGGAGCCGCCTCCCCAATACCGATCTGATCCTTGAATCGTATGTGAGAAATGACGTTACGCCGTACATCGCTCGATTCACGGGATGTTCTGAAGGTGTGCTTGAGCTTCAGTGAAACGATCTCATGACGAAGTTCCATGGCGCCGATACCGCCCTCCATCCCTAAGGGGACTGTAAAATGTGTGCTTCATTGAACCCGAAGATTCATGATCATCCCATGAGGGCCATGATTCCACCGTGGTTTCTCATCCATCCTCTCCCTCAATCACCAGAAAAAACTCCTAAGCAGTTGATACTAAATTTTTTTATCCAGCCGCAGGGCGCCTTGCAAAATGCGAAAGCGATCGGACAGAGCGAATCTGAAGGACAAACCGATCAGCGAAGGTTCAACAGTTGAACAATCTCCTGTCCGGCGAACAGGCTGCCGAAATAGCGGACGAATGGACCGATCGTTTTCCACAGCAGCGACCGGCCGGCAATGACCAGCACCAGGAGCGGCAGCGGTCCCATGTGGCCCAGCCACCCGTACGCGCTGGCCGCCCTGGCAGGCAGCAGACCCTGCAGAACCTTGCTACCGTCCAGGGGAGGCAGCGGCAGGAGATTAAAAGCGGCCAGCACCAGATTGATGACCATTCCCCAGAGCAGAAATGATGTCAAAGCCGACCAGAAGGGCGATGACATGGCCAGGGTTTGTGCCGGCACGAATCTGAGCAGAAGCCCGAAACTCAGAGCTCCAGCCATGTTGGCCAATGGTCCTGCCAGCGATACCGATACCATGCCGGCTCGGGGATTTTTGAAATACTGCGCATCGATGGGCACCGGGCGGGCCCATCCGATGTGGGCCACCAGCAGCATCAGGGTGCCCACAGGGTCGAGATGCCGCAGAGGATTCAAGGTCAGCCGTCCGGCCGCTCGCGGAGTGGGATCCCCCAGCCGATCGGCCACCAGACCATGAGCATATTCATGAAGGACCAGGGCCAGGAGAGCGGCCGGCAGCAGGGGTATCATCGTCAGAATTCGTGACCACATGGACGGCAGCTCCTGTTCATTCGGTCCCCGGTGCGTTCGACTCGGCCAGCCGACGAGCCATCTCCAACTGTCCCCGGCGGCCGGTCACCCGGCCTTCCAGTACGGCCATGAGCACGGCGTCGAGAATACGCCGGTAGGCGACGCCGGGGAGCAGACCCATATTCCTGATATCCTCACCGTCGATGTCCAAGTGCACATCGCGCAGCCGTGAGCGGTAGTGCAAGATGCGCCCGGCTACGGCCCGGCTACCGCCCCGGGCCATGAGCGCGATCAGCACCTCGTTTGGAAAACGGTGCAGAATTTCGTAAAGCACGCTGTTAGATGGCCGGCGGGGCGCGCTGAGCGCCTTGATCACCTCCCCGCCGAAGCGATGGGCCAGGCGCAGAGCCTCTATGGCTCGCCGCTGCAGAGCGAGACGATCGGATAACCGTTCCACTTCAGCGAGGGACAATGGAGATAACAATCCCAACAGATAGGCCAGCCAGACGGACAGTTCATCGCCCGGCCAGCGCTTGTCCCACTGCGACAGGTATCGACCGATTCTCTTGAGCCGTTCGATCAGCTCCGGAGTGAGTCTCAGGCCGCTCTGGAGGCTCTCTAAAATGCCCAGCCGGCCGAGACGGCGAATGGCCGGCAGCGGCTTCGGCTCGCGCAGCAGAATCAGCAGCTCATCCCTGAGACGTTGCCCCGAGATGCGGTCCAGCATATTGGCCGCGGCCGCCTGCCGAAGCAGATGTCTGGTGCGGGAGCTCATCCGGAAGCCGTATCGGCCCTCGAAGCGTACCGCTCTGATCATTCGGGTGGGATCATCCACAAAACTGAGGTTATGCATCACCTCGATGGTCCCGCGGGCCAGATCACGACGTCCGCCGAAGGGATCGACCAGGCGGCCGAACCGCCGGCCGGAGAGCTGAATGGCCATGCTGTTGATGGTAAAGTCCCGGCGATAAAGATCGTGTACCAGGGCCCCCGGCTCAACGGCCGGGAGCGCACCGGGATGACGGTATTGCTCCCACCTGGCGGAGACGACATCCAGTTTCATCGCTCCCGGAAGAACCATCAGGGCCGTGGCGAAACGATGATAACAGACCACCCGCCCCCCGTGACGGGTCACGTATTCATTGGCGAAGGCCATTCCATCCCCGACCACGGCCAGATCCATATCCATATCGTCGATATCCAACAGCAGATCGCGGACGCTGCCGCCCACCAGAAAGACCTCCTCACCCCGCCGCCGGCCCAGCTGTCCGGCCCTCCGCAGAGTCCTGATGATTTTGGGTGAATATCTCTTTTCCATGGCTTCCCGGAGATTGACTTCATCCTCCGGGAAAGAAAGAACGGTCGAGATGGATGAATCCGGGAAAGGGCCGCACCTGAGCAGATCGGATTGAGAGACCATGCCCAACAGGACCTGCGAACGCATCACGGCCAGATGCTCGATGCGGTTCTCGGCCATGAGGCGATACATCCGCTGCCAGGAAGTACCGGGGCCGACCGAGAACAGGGGAACGGTCATGATGATGCCAAGTGATTCCCGGCCCAGACGGTGATCGATGGCTCTGGACAGATCCCATCGACTGACCATCCCGACGACCCGGTCTCCCTCCAGTACAGGCAGGCAGTTGGCATTCCACCGGCGCATCCGATCCATCGCCTCAGCGACCGAGGTCCCCCCCGAGAGCGTCCCCGGCAGAGGCTTCATCAGCTGGACGGCCCGGGGTTTCCGCCTGGTCGACCGACCGCCTCCCGGGGAGGCCATCTTTCCGTCCATCGTCAGCATGAAAGACCGGATCATCGATCAGCCCCGGGGATGAAAGGTGCGGTGAACCTCTTTGAGATACTCTCGATCGACATGAGTATAGATCTGCGTGGTGGAGATATCGACATGCCCCAGCATTTCCTGAACGGCCCGCAGGTCTGCTCCGCCCTCCAGGAGATGCGTGGCGAAGGAATGCCTCAGCGTGTGGGGACTGACCGGTGTCCGAATATCGGTCATAGCAACATACTTCCTGAGCAGTTTCCAGAATCCCATTCTCGACAATCCTCTCCCCCTGAGATTGAGAAACAGGACCTCATTCGAGAGAGGACCGGCCAGCATCGGCCGGACCTCCTCCTGGTAACGCTGAACCCATCGAACGGCCTCGCCGCCCACCGGGACCACCCGCTCCCGCCGGCCCTTTCCCAGAACGCGGATAAACTTCATCTCCAGCATCAGATCCGAGATCTTCAGCGACAACAGCTCCGAGACCCGCAGGCCGGCCGCATACATCAGCTCCAGCATGGCTCGATCACGCAAGCCGGCCGGCGCCGTTGTGTCCGGCTGCCGCATCAGCCGGTCGATCTCGCTCTGATGCAGCACATCGGGCAAGCGTTTCCACCGTCGGGGCGCATGAAGATATTCGGTGGGATTTCGAGCATCCTGACCCTCGTCCGCCAGAAATCGATGAAAGGACCGTATGGCCGAGAAGTGCCGTGCCACTGAAGAAGGAGCCAGCCCTTCCCGGCGCAGCTGGATCAAGTGTTCGGTCACCAGCTCGGAGGTCACTTTTTCTGAATACGTCCGTTTCCGGATGGCCAGGAAATCGAGATAGCGGCCGACATCCCGGCGATAGGCATCCAGACTGGCCGATGACAGCCGGCGCTCGACCTGCAAATACCGGATGAACTCCTCCAGTGCAGATTTAAGATCCATGGCCGCGATCACTCTCCCGAAAGGACGGGGAAATAGGCGAATATCAGAGCCATGAGCCGTGTGTTGAGAAAAAGGGATTCTGATGTCTTTCGGCGCCGATGGTGGTGCTGGGACCATGGCCGGGATAGACGACGGTTTCATCGTCGAGAACGAGGAGCTTGTTGCGCACCGAAGCTAACAGAAGATTATAGGAGGCGCCTGGAAAATCCCAGCGGCCGATAGAGCCCGCGAAGAGGGTGTCGCCGGTGAACACCATTCCATCGCCCATCAGAGAGATACCCCCCGGAGAATGTCCCGGCGTATGAGCCACCTTGAGCTCCAGGTCGCCGATCCGGATGATGTCTCCTCCCTCCAACAGACGGTCGGCCGGAGGAGATGTGATCGGTTCGGCCAGCAGGTTGGAGAAGTTTTTCCGCGAATCGATCAGCATCTCACTATCGGCACGATGGATGAGCACCTCGGCGCCGGTTCGTTTTTTCAGAGCGCGGTTGGCCACAATATGATCCACATGTCCATGGGTATTGATGATCGAGCGCACCCGGGCCGTTAAGCGATACAGCACGGCCAGAATCCGTTCCACATCTCCTCCGGGATCGATCACGATGACCTCTTTTTTGATCGATGATCCATATATATAACAATTTGTTTGTAAATCACCTACAACAATATGCTCAAGTATCACATTAAAACTCCATCCTTATCGGATCGACTAAGATCGACTCCCTCCGGGGACACCAGGCCGTGTTCGGCCGCTCATTGCTCCATCTCAGGAAAGCGATGACGGGCCTGTGCCACGGTTGTAAAAGGACGTCACGATTCGTTCGACCAGCTTGGGGCCCAGGCCCGGGATCTCCAATAACTCCTCCCGGGAAGCGCTTCGCAGGCGACGCAAAGATCCAAAATGTTTCAGCAGCTGCTGCGACCGCTCAGCCCCAATTCCGGGAATAGCCTCCAGCCCGGATTCCCGGATACGCCGGCCGCGAAGACGCCGATGGTACTCGATGGCGAATCGATGGGCTTCATCCCGGATCCGTTGCAGAAGTCTCAGGGCCGGAGAGCTCTTGGATATCAACATCGGCCGTGACCGTCCCGGCAGAAACACCTCATCCAGGCGCTTGGCCAAACCGATCACCGCCGGCTGCTGAAGTCCCAATCTTTGGAGAGCGCCACAGGCCGCCGAGATCTGTCCCCTGCCTCCGTCCACCATGACCAGGTCGGGCAGTTTCCGATTCTCAGCCAGCAACCTGCGGAATCGTCGGCCGACCACCTCGGCCATCATGGCCGTATCATCCTGTCCCTTGACGGACCGGATCCTGAAGTGCCGATACTCCTTTTTCACTGCCCGGCCGTCGCGGAAGACGACCAGCGAGCCGACAGCATCCTGGCCGCCGATATTGGAGATATCAAATGCCTCCAGGCGACGGGGGACGGCCGCAAGATTCAACTCCTGCTGCAGTGCCACAACCGACCGGGGCAGAGTCGTTTTCTTCCCGTCTCGCTCCTCCATATCCTGGCCAAGCAAATGATCAGCGTTGACCAGGGCCATTCGGACCAGCTTGACCTTATCGCCGCGCTGGGGTACGGCCAGGTGGACCGGTCCTCCCCTCTGGTCGCTCAGCCATTGCCGCAGAAGTTCGAGATCTCCCGGGCGATGAGAGAGCAGGATCTCCCTGGGAATCAGAGTGGCATCGCCGTAATGGCGCCTGATCAAGGTGGACAGCGTCTCGGCGGGATCGATCAGGGACGGCAGGGTGGTATGAAAA
>CAZOYL010000042.1:0-2723 GCA_964584035.1 uncultured Gemmatimonadota bacterium
TTCGCAGATGCGGGATGGTGATCGATCCTCCCACCACCGGGCCGACGGCCAGGGCGTAGACCCTCCGGCGATGTTTCGTTCTGCTCACGGTCTCACCCGGCAGCGCCTGCGGCCGGCTACACGAGGGCGAAGAGGAGCCGCTGGGCAATCCTGACGATAACCCAGGCGATGACGACCACGGCCACAGCCTGCCAGATCCCGGTGTACTGAAAAACGGCTTTGACGGCCACGATGGCGGCCATCAGCATCCATACCAAAGCCACGAAAAACAGGATCAACTCGCTCCGCGGGATCAGCCCCAGGATCCGGATCAGCCCCGGGGCGCTGGCAAAACCGGCCATCCGCAGGAAGGCCCCGATGCCGACCGACATTCCAGGACGGGGCAACAGCTTCGTGGCAATCAGGAACATCAGTATGGCCCAGGCGAACCAGCCGGCCAACTCGATCAGGGCGAACCAGATCATGCCGACCGGCCCGAGCCGCCCCCAAATACCTAATCCGGCGGCCAGAGCGGAGAGAACGACCACCAGCAAGGCTCGCGCCAGGGTCGTCGGCCGTCCCGCGGCCCGCTCATCGGCGGCTCCCTCGTAAAAGGAGACATCCAGCGAGGCCGCCCGGATCATCTGTCGGAAGAAACCGATCAGGGCTATTCCCCTGTTTTTCTGTGAAATCGTCGAGTCTCAACCCGGGGACTCGGTTCCCGAAAAACATTCCATCGGAACGGCTCGCCCGGTCAACGGAGACACCTCTCCGGTGGCCCGATGGAACGCCTATGGAAAAATCCCCGGACGTCAGTTGCGAATTTTTCGCGGTAGTCCACTCCGAAAATGGACGGATGATTCCTCGTTGGAATGATCGTGAGGAGATATGTCAACGGCGAGAGTGTGTCAGAGACGAGGAAGGAGTGCCTCTAACGGCAGATCTCTCACCGAGGAGAATAGCTTCATATCCCTTCCGGGACAAGCGAGTCTAAATTATACATCAACTCACCCCTTGTCAAGAGAAAAACGCAATATCTGGTGTGTTTTTCAAAAAAATCCACATTGAATGGTGTTAAAGGGACTTAGACAAAATGAACCGGCCCAGAAAAACAGCTTGACTCCAAGGGCAAGAAGGATTAATATAAAGTCTTACATTACTCGAAAAAACATAGACAGCGGTATATCTCTAAAGGATGATGACAACATGACCGGAACAAAGCATAAGAATCGAGGGACAGAGCTGTTCATGGGCATCGATGTGGGCTCGGTGAGCATCAAGGTGGCCCTGCTGGACGGACAGGAACAGATCGTGGAACACCGCTACGTCCGCCACCGGGGTCAGCCCCTGGAGACGGTCAGAAATATCCTCAAGGAGATCAGCGGCCGCCACGCTCTCGACAACCTGGCCGGCCTGGCCGTCACCGGCACCGGCGGCCAGCGAGTGGCCAAGCTGCTGGGCGGCACCTTTATCAATGAGATCATCGCTCAGACCAAAGCGGTCGGCCGGTTCTATCCCCAGGCCCGCACCGTCATCGAGATCGGCGGCGAAGATTCCAAACTGCTCATGGTCCATCAGGATCCCAGGCGCGGCGCGATGATCCTGGAGGACTTCTCGATGAACACCATGTGCGCCGCCGGCACCGGGTCCTTTCTCGACCAGCAGGCCAGCCGGCTGGGATTGACCATCGAGGAGTTCGCCCGCCTCTCGCTGAACTCGGAGAATCCTCCGCGCATGGCCGGCCGCTGCAGCGTGTTCGCCAAATCGGACATGATCCATCTGCAGCAGATCGGCACGCCGGACTTCGACATCGCCGCCGGACTGTGCTTTGCCATGGCCCGCAGCTTTAAGAGCAACATCGGACGCGGCAAGACCTTCACCCCACCGATCCTCTTCCAGGGCGGGGTGGCAGCCAATCCCGGGCTGGTGCGGGCCTTCGAGGAAATCCTGGGGCTGGAATCGGGCCAGCTGATCATCCCCGAGCACTACGCTCACATGAGCGCCCTGGGGGCCGTACTGATCGCCATGGACGGCGGGGTCGAGGCCGGAAAATTCCTCGGGCTGAAGCATCTGGAAGCCGACATGAAGAAGGTCACCGCCCGGGTCGGGGAGATGACCGCCCTGGAGCTGGATTATGAGGTCGAAAATGAGCAGCGCATCGCCTTCAAACCGGTACAGCTGGAGGAGACGGATGAGCCGACGGAGGTCTATTTAGGGATCGATGTCGGCTCTCTGAGCACCAACGTGGTGGCCATCGATCGCCAGCACCGGGTGCTGGCCCGGCGTTACCTGCGCACGGCAGGGCGCCCCATCGAGGCCGTTCGCCGGGGCCTGCTGGAAATCGGCGGGGAGATCGGAGATCGCGTCAAGGTCCGCGGAGTAGGGACCACCGGATCCGGTCGTTACCTGACCGGTGAATTCGCCGGAGCCGACGTGGTCCGCAACGAGATCACCGCCCAGGCCACGGCCGCCATCGACCTCGACCCCACCGTGGACACCGTCTTTGAGATCGGCGGCCAGGATTCCAAGTACATCAGCATCGATAACGGCACCGTGGTGGACTTCGAGATGAACAAGGTGTGCGCCGCCGGAACGGGATCCTTCCTGGAAGAGCAGGCCGAGAAATTAGGCATCAACATCGTCGAGGAGTTCGGACAGTTGGCCCTGTCCTCCAAGAGCCCCGGAAAATTCGGCGACCGCTGCACGGTGTTCATGGAATCCGATCTGGTCTCCCACCAGCAGCA
>CAZOYL010000042.1:2733-11802 GCA_964584035.1 uncultured Gemmatimonadota bacterium
ATCGTCTACAATTATCTCAACAAGGTGGTCGAGGACCGCCGGGTGGGCGATAACATCTTCTTCCAGGGAGGAACGGCCTGGAATCAGGGCGTGGTGGCGGCCTTCGAGAAGGTCACCGAAAAGAAGATCACCGTTCCCCCGCACCACGACGTCACCGGGGCCATCGGCGCGGCCATTCTGGCCATGGAGAACGATCGCGGCGGGGAAACCCGCTTCAAAGGCTTCGACCTCAGCCAGCGCGCCTATACGTCCTCATCCTTCATCTGTAAAGGTTGCGCCAACCAGTGCGAGATCCGCAAGATCACCTTCGGCAAGGAACATCCCCTGTTCTACGGGGCCCGCTGTGAGAAATGGGAGAAGGACGATTCCGCCGAGCAACGCGGCGCCGACCTTCCGGAGCTGTTCAAGGAGCGAGAAACCTTTCTGCTGGAGGAATTCGAGCGGCGCGGGCTGCCGGAAAAGACCTCGCAGATGCCCCCGGACCGCGTCATCGGCATCCCCCGGGTGCTCCATTTCTACGAGCTGTTGCCTTTCTGGACGGCCTTCTTCGACGAGCTGGGCTTCGGGGTGGTTCTCTCGGAGACGACCAACCCGCGGCTGATCTACCGCTCCGTCGAGAACGTGGTGGCCGAGACCTGCTTTCCGGTCAAGGTGGTCCACGGCCACATTATGGATCTGATAGATAAGGGCGTCCGGCGCATCTTTCTGCCCAGCATCATCAACATGCCCCGGGCTCATCCCGAACAGGGGGAGAATTACTACTGTCCCCTGTCTCAGGGACTCCCCTATATCGCCCGATCGGCCATCTCCGCGGAGTCCGTGGGGGCCGAATTTCTGGAGCCGTACTTTCACTTCCAGCACGAGCCGAAACACCTGCTGAGGGAGATGGTCCGGTTCGGGAAAAGCCTGGGCGCGTCGCCGGGGACCGTTAAGAAGGCTCTGGCGTCGGCCTGGAAAGCCCAGCACGCTTTCGAGGAACGTTGCCGCCAGCGGGGCCGGGAGATCCTCCCGGGTCTGACCGGCGACCCGCGGGCGGTCGTCATCCTCAGCCGGCCCTACAACGGCTGCGATCCGGGATTGAACCTGGGGCTTCCCAAGAAATTGCGTGACATGGGCGTTCTGGCCATTCCCCAGGATTTTCTCGCAATAGATAACAGCCCGGCGTTAAAGCAGTTGACCGATATGTACTGGAAGAGCGGCCAGCGTATTCTGGCCGCCGCCGAGCAACTCAAGAAGCATCCCCATGTGTACGCCATTTTCATCACCAATTTCAAATGCGGTCCCGATTCCTTCATCGCTCATTTCCTGCGTCACCGCATGGCTGGAAAACCCTATCTCCAGCTGGAGGTGGATGAGCACAGCGCCGACGCCGGGGTGATCACCCGCTGCGAGGCTTTTTTCGACAGCCTGGAGCGAAAACCGGCCGTTCACCACAAGGACCGTAAAGAGACCGCCGAGGGCCAGGACCTCAGCGATCACGACCTCGTCTCGGAAGGAAAAGAACTCTATGCCAGCTGAAACCGATACCCAACGAAAAAAGACGATCTACATTCCGCGCATGGCCGATCATGCCTTCGCCATACGATCGGCCTTCCGGGCCAGCGGCTTCAATGCCGAGGTGCTGCCGGAATCGAACGAGGAGACCCTCTACTGGGGAAAGAAATATTCCTCGGGAAAGGAATGTTTTCCCTTCATTGCCACCACCGGCGATATCGTCAAAATGACCAAGTCGCCGACCTTCGTTCCCGAGACGAGCGCCTTTTTCATGCCCACTGCCCAGGGTCCCTGCCGGTTCGGCCAATACCGCCAGCTGCAGAGGATCATCCTGGATCACCTGGATCTCCCTCAGACGGAGATCCTGTCGCTGGACTCACAGAACTCCTACGCCAACATCGAGGGACTGGGTCTGGATTTTCAGCTGCGCTCCTGGCTGGGCCTGGTGGCCGTGGACCTTCTGGAAAAACTCACTCGCGAGACGCGGCCCTATGAGCTCCAGGCCGGCCAGACGGACGAGGCCTACCGGTCGGGATTGGACACCATCGCCCAGGCGCTGGAGGGGCAACGGAACGAGATCTTCAAGGCCATCAAGCAGGTCCGCGACCGGTTCACCGCCATTCCCATCGATCGCGCCGAACGAAAGCCCATCATCGGCATGGTGGGAGAGATCTATATCCGGTCCAACCGTTTCTGCAATAATCACGTGGTCCGCCAGGTGGAGAGTCTGGGCGGAGAGGTCTGGGTGGCGCCCATCTCCGAATGGGTCTTATACGTCAACTTCATGGATCGCTATCACAGCCTGGACCGCGGTCAGCGGGTCAAAGCCCTGAAGGTGCGCATGAAAAACTGGGTCCAGAAATATCTGGAGCATCGTTTATCCCGCCCGCTTCACAAGGCATTGCTCAATGGCGAGGAACCGGATACCGAAACGGTGCTGGGCTACGCCGCCCCCTACCTGCATCACTCCTTCGGCGGGGAGGCCATCCTGAGCGTCGGCAAGGCCGTTGACTACATCAAGCGGGGTGCCTCGGGCATCATCAACGCCATGCCCTTCACCTGCATGCCCGGGATGATGGTCAACGCCGTGTCGAAGAGATTCCGGGAGGACTTCCACAACATCCCCTGGCTCAACATCGCCTATGACGGCCAGGAGGAGAACACCTCGATGACCCGACTGCAGGCCTTCATGCATCAGGCCAGAGAGTATCATTTGTTCGAAAAGAGATAACGGTGCGGTTCCCGCCAGGGGCACGATCGACCCGTGCCCCTTCATCACATGGTTCCTGACGGAGCTATGGAAGGCCAACGGAAGCCGGCTCGCTGCCCGGGAATCTCTTTCATGGTGCATCCCATGATTCACAGAAGACGTCTCTGGATTCTTTCCGCGGCCGTCGTCGCGGCGGCTCTGCTCGCCGTTGTCCTTCTCCGCCTCGTCCCTCCCCGACACCACGCCAGCCGGCCGAACGTCCTGTGGATCACGATGGACTCCTGCCGGTACGATCATCTGGGCTGTTATGGATATCGTCGCGCCCAGACCCCCAACATCGACCGCATCGCCGGGCAGGGATTGGCTTTCTCCCAGGCCATCGCCCAGGCCTCGGCCACCCGTTACTCGGTGCCCTCCATGGTCACCGGCCGGTATCCCCTGAGAGTGCCCTCCCGATCGTTCGCCTTCAAACCTCCCGACGAGCACCGCACCGTCGCCGAAGGCCTCCGGGAATTGGGGTACGGCAGCTGCGTGATCACCGACGAGCACCCCGTGCTGCACTCCGCCCGAGGTTTTGATCAGGTCCTTCGAATCCGCAAGGATCCGGCCGCTCGCACCCATGCCTGCCTGCAGGCCATCGACCAGCTCAAGGAGGAGCCCTTTTTCATCTGGCTGTACTATTGGGACCCCCATATTCCCTATACCCCTCCCGATCGTTTCCGGACGCTTTTCGAGCCCGTCCCGCTGAAACAGCCCAATCCCCCCGAACAGCATCTTTCCCTTCCGGCCCAGAAACGGATCCCCATTCGCGATAGCAACGGAATCCTGAAAAGCGACCTGGTAGTCATGAAACGGATCAACTTTCTCGGGGACGTGGTGCCCACCGAGCTGGATCGACAGCACCTGATCAATCTCTACGATGCCGAGATCGCCTATGTGGACGAACAGATCGGTCGGGTGATCGAGAAACTCAAAGGGGAAGATCTGTGGGACCAAACGCTGGTTCTGATCACCGCCGATCACGGCGAATCCTTCGGGGAGCATGGACGCTATTACCACGGCCTGAACCTGTTCGATGAGGTCATCCGGGTACCCCTGATCGTCAAACCGCCCGGCCCCCTCGAGGGCGGCAGGTCCATTTCGAATCTGGTGAGAAACGTCGATATCATGCCCACCATCCTGGATCTCTGCGGCGCATCCCCTCCCCGGGATCTGGACGGGATCAGCCTGCGATCTTTTTCTCAACCGGGAAGCGCCCCGGCGTTTCCCGCCGAGGCCGGTGCCTATAGCGAGATCTACTATCAGGAAGGTGGTTTCCGGGAGCACTTCCTAATGGCTTTTCGAACCGCTGAATATAAACTCATCACCGACATGCTCCAGGGAACGGAGCAGATCTACGACCTGCAGGCCGATCCGGGCGAGCGGCAGAACCTGCTCGGGTCGATGCCGGACGGCATCAAAGATCCCTCCGCCGAAGACCTGTCAGCACACCTGAGAGAGGACTTCCTGGCGCACCTGGGTCTGGAGGATCTGGAGGCGCTGGCCGGCAAGAAACTGACCAGGAGGATGGACGAAGAAACCCGTCAGCAGCTCAAATCACTGGGTTATATCGAGTGATCGTGCCGGGCCGGGCCGAGTCATGAAAAGGCCTTGCCCTGATAAGTTTCCGTCGTTACATTGATATCATAGGGATTGGCAGATTTCGCTTTCGCCCTGAAGACGCTTGCGAAGACAGGCCGGATGGAGGCCCTCGATGTCCCCGATGGATAACAAACAGATTTACTGGATCGTTCCCCTGTTGATGCTGGTCGCCGTCGTGATCCTGTTTTTCCTGATGCGCCTGCCCGATACCTCCACGGACCAGCCCAACGTCATCCTCATCACCATTGACTCCCTGCGGCACGATGCCCTGGGTTGCACCGGCCACGAGCGGGTTCACACGCCCAACATCGACGCTCTGGCCCGGGACGGAGTGATGTTCCAGGAGTGCATCGCCCAGGGAACCTTCACGCGGATCTCGGTGCCCAGCCTGATCACCGGCATGTTTCCGCTGTATACCCAGATCCGGACCTTCAGCGGGCATCTGGACTCGGTCCACACCACCGTAGCTGAGGTCCTGGAGGCCGACGGCTATCTTAATCTGGCCACCAACCGGATGTGGTCGAAGAGCTTCTACCAGGGCTTCCAGGAGACCGGGGGGTCCGGAGAACAGACCCCGCAGCGCACGGCCCGGGCCATACAGGGCGTGGAAGACCGCCGGGATGGCAAATTTTTCATCTGGCTGTACTACTGGGACCCCCATGCCCCCTACCTGCCCCCTCAGGAGATCATGAGGCGGTACGAGCCCGGCTACGTCCACCGTCCGCCCCATCGGGAGGCCGGCAGTTCGCGGGACGATGCCCTGCGAGATGATAGCGGGCATTATGACGGCAGCATCGGGACCCTCAAGTCGCTCAACCAGAAATCGATCCGGTTGACTTCGCTGGACCGGAAACATCTCAACGATCTGTACCTGGCCGAGATCACCTATGTGGATCAGGGCGTCGGAGAGCTGATCGCCAAACTGAAGGAATTGGATCTGTACGACAACACCCTGATCATCCTCAATGCCGACCACGGCGAGGGTTTCGGGGAACATGGTTTCTGGTATCACGGCTCCACGGTATTCGACGAGATGTCCCGGGTCCCGCTGATCATCAAGCCCCCTCGGGCCGCAAAGCTCAATAAAGAGGTCCACGGCGTGGTCCGCAACATCGACGTGGTGCCCACCGTTCTGGATTACTGCAACCTGGAGGCGCCGGCCACCTGGGACGGCCAGAGCCTGCGGCCGTTCATCGAGACGGACCGCGTTCCCGACCTGCCCGGTGTCACCGAGACTCAGGTGGGCAAGAAATCTCATCTCATGGCCCTGCGCCAGGACGGTCACAAGGTGATCTACGATGTACAGACCGACAAGGTCTGGCTGTACGATCTGGAGGCCGACCCCGATGAGCACCACAGCATCCTCCCCGACTCCACCCTGTCGGGATTGGCGGCCGCGGAGGCCCAGCCGGAGGCCCTGACCCTGGAGAGAGATCTCCGGCAGGACCTCCTGGAGACGCTCAGAGTACAGGATTTGGACGACCTGCGTCCATCCCTGAAGGACCTGGGGCCGATCGATTCGCAGACCAAGGAACGACTGAAGGCCCTGGGATATGTCTACTGATCCTCACCACCCTCCCGGGCGATGGCTCCCTGGGGCCGTATTCATGGCCATCGCGGGACTCTCGATGCTGCTCGGCTGTTCTGACCGATCCCGGCCCAACGTGCTGTGGATCACGGTCGATTCGCTGCGGCCGGACCATCTGGGCTGCTACGGCTATGGGCCGGCTCACACGCCTGCCATCGACCGGCTGGCCAGGGCCGGTTTTTGTTTTCAGGCCTGCATCGCCCAGGCACCCTATACTCACCTGTCGGTGCCCAGCATGATCACCGGGAAATACCCACGTCTGGCCGGCATCAAAGCGGCCGGCCAGGATCTGGGACCGCATCAGATCACCCTGGCGGAGTGTCTCCGGGAAGCCGGTTATCGCACCGTGGCCATGCCCATGGCCTGGAAGGAGGGCATCAACCAGGGATTCGAACGCCTCTATCCGGCCAGCCGGAGCAGCACTCAGAAAACCCAATGGTGTTTGCAGGCCCTGGCCGATGAGGATGACAGGCCCTTCTTCATCTGGCTGTATTACTGGGATCCCCACCTGCCTTACGAGCCTCCCCGGGAATTCATGCGGCTGTATGAACCCGCCTATCTGCCGGGTGAGACCACGGCCCGGGGCCGGCCGCGCCGAGATATGGACGACCGGGAGCTGCGCGATCCCAGCGGCCACTATGCCGGAAGAATCGAGGTCCTCAACCGCATCAATGAGGGCCGTATCGAGGTCACCGGGGGCGACCGGGACCATCTGGTTAACCTCTACGACGCCGAGGTGGCTTTCGTCGATTCAGAGATCTCGCAACTGTTCGACGACCTCCGGGAACGGGGCCTGTGGGACAACACCCTGGTGGTGCTCAACGCCGATCACGGCGAAGGGTTCGGCGAACACGGGCGTTATTACCACGGGCTGTCCCTCTATGAGGACCAGATCCGGGTTCCCCTGATCCTCAAGCCGCCCGGACCCCTCCAGGAAAGCCGGACGATCGGGGGAACGGTGCGCAATCTGGATATCCTGCCCACCATTCTGGAGTATTGCCGCATCACGGCGCCCGGCGATCTGAACGGGCGGAGCCTGCGGCCGTTCATCGGAGGAGAGGAGCCACAGCTGCCCGCCTGTCTGGAGACCTCCGGCTGCTGGAAGGGCGCCGCCAGTGAATTTCAACTGGTGGCCATTCGCCGCGAGGGATACAAGTTGATCGGCGACCCCCTTCGAAACCATTGGGAGCTCTATGCCCTGGCCCAGGATCCGGGGGAAGAACGCGATCTTCTCGGGGGCCTGGAGGAGCCGGGTATCCGGGAAAAGGCGGCCGCACTTCGGAAGGAACTGTTCGGCACACTTCAGGCCGAGAGCCTGGAGGAGCTGAGGCTCTCGCTCCGCGAACGGCAGATGGACCGGGGCACCACGCAACGCTTGCGGGCCCTCGGGTACGTCTATTAACGTGCTTGGAGGAGATGGTTTGAAAAGCCTAAGTTTGAAAAGCCTGAGTTTGAAAAGCCTGAGTTTGAAAACCCTGAGTTTGAAGATCCCGAGCTTGAAGATCCCCGGCGGGAAGATCTCCCGGATCCCATTTTTCAGCACCCCCTCGAGGGGCCGCTTCTTTCCCCCGGCCGTCATCTTATCGGCCATCCTGGTGATCATCCTGGTGTTCAGCGCCGCGCTGCTGTCGCTGACCTGTTTACGCTCTCATCCGGCCCGCCCCAATGTGCTCTGGATCACCATGGACTCCCTGCGGGGCGATCATCTGGGCTGTTACGGATACGCCCGGGCCCACACCCCCCATATCGACGCCCTGGCCGCAGAGGGCATTCTCTTCACAGAATGCATCTCCCAGGGCACCTATACCCGGATCTCGCTGCCCAGCATGGTCACCGGGAAGTTCCCTTTCTTCACCGGACTGCGCATGCAGGGAGGAGTTTTAGATTCCTCCCACACCACCCTGGCCGAGATCCTTCTGGAGAATGGCTACGCCACCTTCACCCTGACCAACGCTGTGTGGAGCCCCAGCTACGGCCAGGGCTTTCAGGGAACCGGCCGGCGAGATCTGACCACCCCGGAGCGAACCGATCTGATCATCCGGAAACTGCAGGATTATGGGGATGAGCAGTTCTTCCTGTGGCTCTATTATTGGGATCCGCACGCCCCGTACATCCCCCCCCTGCAGTACTTGCAGCTCTATGAGCCCGAGCGCACCTTCGTTCCCGAGAGGCTGCATCCTCCCGGGATAAGTGCTGCCGAACTCGAGGCGCTGAGACAGGACCCCCGCTATCGCCAACAGATGATCGATCGTTACGATGCCGAGATCGCCTTCGTCGACGACGGGATCGGCCGGGTGGTAGCGAAACTCAAAGAGATGGGATTGTACCACCGGACCATGATCGTCCTGACCGCCGATCACGGAGAGAGTTTCGGAGAACACCAGCGTTTTGGCCACGGATCGACCGTCTACGAACAGGAGCTGAAGGTCCCCCTGGTGATCAAGCTGCCCGGTCCCGGAGAGGGGGGCCGGGTGATCGGCGGGCAAGTCAGAAACGTGGATATCATGCCGACGCTATTGGACGGCTGCGGACTCCCCGTCCCGGAGGCCTGCAACGGCCGCAGCCTGTATCCCTTCATCGAGGGCGATGCCGTCCCCGAGCTGCCCAGCGTGACCGAAACACACTACCGGAACGTCCATCTGCTGACCTATCGCCACCTCGGCGACAAGATCATCTACGATCTGGGCCAGGACCGGGCCTGGCTGTATGATCTCAAGACCGATCCCGACGAACGGATGAACCTGCTCTCCGAATCAGCTGCCATCGAGCCCGCTGCAGAAGAAATGACAGAACCAGGGCGCCGGAGAGAACAGCGGATGCGCACTGAGCTGCTGGCACTTTTCGGCGTGCCGCTGATGACCGATCTGCTCATGACAGAAAAGGACATCAAAGAGATCGACACAGACACGAAAGAACGATTGAAAGCTCTGGGATATGTATACTAAACCCGATCGGCGCTGCCTTCACAGGAACCGGAGGATGTGGCTGCTGTCCGGATTTCTCCTGCTCCTGGGAATATCCCTGGCACCGGGGTGCTCCCCGCCCCCCCCCCCCCCCCGGTTTTTGTTTTAAAATGGAGCAAAGGGGGGGGATAAAAAGGGGGGTTTGGGTTAACAAAGGGGCCCAAAACCCCCAA
>CAZOYL010000042.1:11812-19159 GCA_964584035.1 uncultured Gemmatimonadota bacterium
GGGCTGTTACGGATACGATCGGGCCCATACCCCCCATATCGACGCCCTGGCCGCAGAGGGCGTCCGGTTCGCCCAGTGTGTCTCTCAGGCCAGCTACACGCGCATCTCCGTGCCCAGCATGATCACCGGAAAATATCCCTTCTTCTTGAATATGCGCGTGCTGCACGGCGATCTGGACACGGCCCACGTGACCGCGGCGGAGGCCATGGCCGCCGAAGGCTACTTCACCTGCGCCATCGCCGAGCCCTGGCCGACGGGCTTCTATCAGGGGTTCGAGGTGGTGGATTTCCAGCACCACGAGACCACCCAGAAAACCCAGCGCTGCCTGCAGATCCTGAAGGATTTAGACGAACGCCCCTTCTTCATCTGGCTGTACTACTGGGATCCCCATGCACCCTACCAGCCGCCGGAACGTTATCTTGAACTCGTCGATCGAGCGGCGGCCGGCCCAGCCGACTTTTCACCGGAGGAGCGCTGCCTGCCCGCCGTCCGGGGCAGCAACCTGCTGCTGCTGGCTCAGCTGAACCGGGGGGCGATCACCCTGACCGAGGCCCAGCGGAGCGAGATGGTGCGTCTCTATGACGGTGAGATCGCCTTCGTGGACGCCGGGATCGGGCAGGTGGCCGCGGCCCTGAAACGGATGGGACTGTGGGATAAGACTCTGGTCGTTCTCAGCGCCGATCACGGCGAGGCCTTCGGAGAGCATGGCCTCTACTATCACAGCCATAGCCTCTATGATGAAGAGGTGCGGGTGCCCTGTATCGTCAAGCCGCCGCATTTCGGGGCATCGGGCCGGGAGATCGCGGGGCTGGTCCGAAACATGGACCTCTCTCCGACCATACTGGATTACTGCGGCGTGACGGCGCCGGAGAACATTCAGGGCCGGACCCTGCGTCCGTTTATCGTCTCGCAGCAGAACCCGCATCTGCCCTCCTGCCTGGAGACACACAGCGCCCAGCAGCGAAGGCATTTGATGGCCTACCGCACAGAGGATTATAAATTGATCGACCAGGTGCCCGCGGGGGCGACCGAGCTCTATCATCTGAAGGCCGATCCGAAAGAGCGGAACAATCTGCTGGCGGCCGACCCCGGCGGCGGGCAGAGCAGCCTTGAGCTGGAAGACCTCCTCAGAAGGGAGATGCTCACAGCCCTGGGCGTCACCTCGCCGGCCGAATTGGAACTGGGCAACGTCACCGGGATGGATCCTGAGACCCGCGAGCAGCTGAAGGCCCTGGGCTACATCGATTGACCGTTCGCCGCCGGCGGCCCGATGGCCCGGGAGCCGACTCCGATGGAGCGGATGAACAGATGAAAACAGGTTCGATCATATCCGCCGCGGCCGTCCTGGCCGCCGCGGCCGTCGTCATCCTCCTGCTGTGGCCGTCCCCCGAGACGGTTCGGCTCAATCGGCCGAATGTGCTGTGGATCACCATGGATTCGTTTCGGGCCGATCACCTGGGCTGTGCCGGTCCGCAGGGAGCCCACACGCCCGTTCTGGACGACCTGGCCGCCGAGGGTACGGCCTTCACCCAGTGCATGGCCCAAGCGCCTTACACGCATATCTCCGTGCCCAGCATGATCACGGCCACCTATCCCTTCCTTTTAGACATCCGCCAGCTGGGCCTGGATCTGGACAGCTCCCGTGTCACCCTGGCCGAGGCTCTGGCTGAAGAGGGATATTTCACCTGCGGCATTCTGGAGGATTGGCCGCCGAGCTACTATCAGGGCTTCGAGAAGCTGAAACAGGGGCACAGCGGCACGCTTCAAAAAACACAGTGGTGCCTGCAGACCCTGGATGAACTGGACAGCCGTCCCTTCTTCATCTGGCTGTACTACTGGGATCCTCACGCCCCCTACACCCCACCACCAGAGCACATGAAGACCTATGAAAAGGACTACGCCCTGTTGAACGGCATCCGCCCCTACGGACAGGACCTGCGGGACGCCACCGGATTCTACGGCGGTTCGATACTCCTGCTGGGCCGGGTCAACCGCGGGCTGATCGCCCTGACCCCCGAGGAGCGCCGGCATCTCATCCACCTCTACGATGCCGAGATCACCTTCGTGGATAACCAGATCGGCACCGTGTTCGACCGCCTCAAAGAGCTGGGCCTGTGGGACCGCACCCTGATCATTCTCAATGCCGATCACGGCGAGACCTTCGGCGAGCACGGTCACTATTATCACGGTCACACCCTGTATGAACAACAGATCCACGTTCCCCTGATCGTCAAACCGCCCCACCCCGCGGACCGCGAGCGAACGGTCTCGGCGGCGGTGCGCAACATGGATATCATGCCCACCGTTCTGGATTACTCCGGCGCCCGTCATCCGGCCGGCATCGACGGCCTCAGCCTGCGCTCCCTGATCGAGGGAGCCCGGCCGGCCGAGCGGCCGACCTGCCTGGAAACCCATAACCTTCAGCCGCCGGGTCACCAGGTGGGTTACCGCGGAGGGGGCTACAAGCTGATCCACGACCTCACCAGCGGCGGGATCGAGATGTACGATCTGAAGGCCGACCCGGGAGAACAGGACAACCTGATGATGCAGGAGACGGCCCGCCAGCTGGAAATCCGGCTGCGAAAGGAAATGCTGGCCCAGTGGCGGGTCGAGACATTGGAGGATGTGGCCATGCCGGTCGAACCGGCCGATATCCGGCCGCAGGTCAGAGATCGCCTGCGGGCCCTGGGCTACGTGGAGTGATCATTTTTCGAGAGGCGCAGACATGATCGCAAAAACCAGACTTCGCAGAAATATATTCCTGCTGCTTGTTATCCTCATCGCCCTGTCCGTGGCCCTCGTGCTGTGGACCGGCCGGCGTCCCTCCCGGCCGAATATCCTGTGGATCACCATGGATTCCCTGCGCTACGATCATCTGGGATGCCTGGGATACGATCGGGCCACCAGCCCGAACATCGACGCCCTGTCGGAGGAAAGCGTTCTGTTCCGGCAATGCGTCGCCCAGTCCAACTACACCAACATCTCGGTGCCCAGCATGGTCACGGGAATCTACCCCACCCTGTTGGACGTGAGAACACCACTGCACGATCTGGACGGCCTGTTCGTCACCCTGGCGGAATACCTCGGCCAGGCGGGCTATGCCACCGCCGCCGTGCTGCCGGACTGGCCCGGCGGCATCAACCAGGGATTCGAGCGGGTGGAGACACTGGACGGCGACACCGACAAGCGCACTCGCGCCTGCCTGGACATCCTCCGGGAGCTGGACGAGCGTCCCTTTTTCATCTGGCTGTATTACTGGGATCCCCACGCGCCCTATCTCCCTCCCGACGAGTTCGCCGGCCGCTTCGGCATCCGGCCGGCCGCTCCTCCGGTGCCGGAAGGTGTCGAACTTTCTCCACAGGACCTGGAGAGATGGCGGCAATCTGTCAAACACCGCCAGGGCTGGGAGATGATGAAGACCATGATCGCGATCAACGAGGGCACCACCTCGCCTGAGGAGGGGTATCGAGAAAGCCTCATGGAGCTCTACGATGCCGAGATCGCCTATGTCGATGCCCGACTGGCTGAGGTGTTCGACGCCATCAAGGAACTCGGCCTGTGGGATCGGACCATGGTCATCCTCAATGCCGACCACGGCGAAGGATTTGGAGAGCACGGCCTCTTCTTTCATGGATACGGTCTCTATGAGGAGGAGATCAGGGTGCCGCTGATCATCAAGCCGCCCCGATCTCTATCCTCGTCCCGGAAGATCGGGTCAGCGGTGCGCAATCTGGACATCATGCCCACCGTCCTGGATTACTGCCGCCTGCCCCTTCCCGAGGGGCTCAACGGGCAGAGTCTGCGCTCCGGAATCGAGCGAGGCCGCCTGGCCGACCGGCCGGCGGCCATGGAGTCCAACACGCCGGAGAAGGGCGTACACCTGGCCGGTTACCGGAAGACCGGCTTCAAGATCATCTATCGCCGGGGAGGGCCGGAGGAGCTCTACGATCTGACCGCGGATGACCATGAGCGGGTGAACCTCTTGACCGCGGAAGATCCCCCGGCCGCCGGGGCGCCCATCGATACGGCGGCGCGCCGGCAGGAGCAGGAGCTGCGCCGTGAGCTGCTGGCCGTTTACGGCATGGACCGGATCGACGATCTGCTGTATACCTATCGGCGGCGAAACGTCGATCCTCAGAACCTGGAGAAACTCAGGGCCCTGGGGTATGTCTACTAACAACCCGCAGGCCGGATATCCCTGGCCAGAGCAAGGATCACGGCGAACAAAAACCGGAGGCGGCCGGCCGCAGCCGTTGGCCCGGCAATACAGTGTTAATACCAAGAGTGATAAAAACATACCGTGATCAGCGCATCCCCCTGGCGACATCGCTCTGAAGGGGGAGAAATCCCTTGATTTCATTTCTCGATTGTGATACATTCATTTTCTAGGCATTGTTTTTGCAGGCTGTCGGTGTTTTACGACCCGCTGGAGAGGAACGATCGTGCCCAAAAAAAAGAACGAAAACATGAGGCGTCGAGATTTTCTGAAAACGACCGGGCGCATCGCCCTGGGAGCCGCTGCCGCCGGTCAGTTTCCTTTTCTGCTGAACTGCGGCGGCCAGAGCGCCCGGCGGACCGGCAGCCGCCTGATCATTCTGGGATTCGACGGCGTGGAGCCGAATCTTTTCGAGAGCTGGGCCTCCCAGGGCCATTTGCCCAATATGCAGCGCCTTGGAGAGGCCGGCAGTTACGCCCGCATGGGATCCACCAACCCCCCGAATTCCCCGGTGGCCTGGTCCACCTTCGCGACCGGTCTGAATCCCGGCGATCATAACATTTTCGATCTGATCAAACGAGAGCCGCAGTACTATCTGCCGAACCTGGCCACCGGCCAGACGGAGGATCCCAAGTTCGATGCCGACGGTCGATTGACCTCCCCACCCCGGGGGATCACCTTCCGCGATGGGACGCCTTTCTGGGTTATGGCCGGGAAATCAGGCGTGCGCAGCGTCGTCCTCAATCTGCCCTACGCCTTTCCTCCCGATCCCATCGAGGGGGGCCGGATGCTCTCGGCCCTGGGAACCCCCGACCTGAGGGGCACCAACAGCACCTTTTACTATCTGGCCACCGACCTGCCACGGCGTGACGATGGCAAGAGCATCGCCGGCGGCCAGCTGCTCCGCCTGAAACCTTCCGGATCCCGGCTCCAGGCCTCCGTCGAGGGGCCGGTCGATTTCGCCGGCAACCGGCGGGAACGCCTGGCCGTGCCGCTGATCTGCTCCCCGGATCCCGGCTCTCGATCGGTCCGCATTCAGCTGGACGAGGAACAGCATACCGTCGGTGAACGGCAATGGAGCCCCTGGTATACGGTTCAGTATCAGATCACACCGAAATTCCGGGCCCGGGCCATCTGCCGGATCTTCGTCCTCCAGGCCGGCCCAGAGGTACAGTTGTACCTCTCGCCGCTATGCTACGATCCCAGGGATCCCTATATTTCCATCTCCACGCCGACCGATTTTTCGGCCCAGCTGGCTCAGGAGCATGGACTTTTCAAGACGGTCGGCTGGGTCCACGACACCTCGGCCCTGAATTCCGAGAGGATCGACGAAGGGGTTTTTCTGGATGAGATGTTCGCCATCATGGACTGGCGTGAGAAGATGACCCTGGAACAGCTGCAGCAGGACAGGGACGATCTGTTCATCTCGGTCTTCACCGCCACCGACCGGGCCGCTCACATGTTTTTCCGTCTTCTCGATTCCGGACATCCCCGCTACGATACGGCCCTGGCCGGTCAATACGGCGACGCCCTGCTGAGAGTCTATAAAAGGATGGATCAGGTGGTCGGGCAGGTGATGGCTTCCCTGAGCGAAGGGGACACCCTGATGGTGCTCTCGGACCATGGTTTTCACAGCTTCCGGAGAGGCCTGAACGTCAATTCCTGGCTGGTTCAGAACGGTTTCATGACCCTGAAAACCGGCCGGACATACAGCTCCAAGGAATTTTTACAGGAGGTGGACTGGGAACGAACCCGGGCTTACTCGCTGGGCACCGGCCAGGTCTACATCAATCTGGAGGGCCGCGAGGGCCAGGGGATCGTATCGCCCTATGACGAGTATGACGAGATCGTCGAGCGGATCACCCGGGGGCTGGAGCAGGTTCGCGATCCCAAGACCGGAGATCAGGTCATCATCGCGGCTTACAAGGGACGTTCCATCTATCACGGCAAGCACCTGGATGAGGCTCCCGATATCCGTCTGGGATTCCGGGACGGTTACCGCACTTCCTGGGAGACCACCCTGGGGGGCATTCCCCGGGAGCTGATGGTGGACAACACCAAGAAATGGAGCGGCGATCACGCCGCATCGGACACCGCTGACACCCCCGGGATCCTGCTAAGCAATAAAAAGCTACGCGACGATCATCCCGATATCATCGACATGGCTCCCACGGCGCTGGCGCACTGCGGCATCGAACAGCCGCAGGAAATGACCGGCAAGTCCCTTCTGGATGCCGGATGATGACACCCGGATTCGCCGCCGGCCGAGCCGGCGGCGACAGGAGATCATATCACCGATGAAAACGAACCCCCGGAAGACATCCGATACGGCCAAACGCGTCATCCTGCTGGGATTGGATGGCGGAACCTTTTCGCTCCTGCAGCCATGGGTCGAGGATGGCCTGATGCCCAATTTAGGCCGGATGATGACCCGGGGCGTCCGGGGCGATCTGGAATCCACCATCCCGGCCACCACGCCCCCGGCCTGGTCGACCTGCGTGACCGGCAAGCAGCCCGGAAAACACGGTATCTACGATTTCAGGGAATCTTTTCTGCGTCATCAGCTGCGCCCGCTGATCAACTCCGGTTCCATCCGGGCCAGAAAGCTCTGGGAGATCCTGGCCGATTACGGAAAACGATCCGGGCTGGTCAGCGTCCCGATCACCTATCCTCCGGAATCGATCAACGGATTCGTCATCTCCGGACTGCTGACGCCCGACGGAGAGTCCAACTACACCACCCCTGCGCAGCTGAAGGACGACCTGATCAAGAATATCGGCGACTTCGTGGTCAACATCGACATCCCCAAATACGACACCGACGCCCTGGACGACGCCCTGGCCTTCCTGGATGAGACCCTGTATTCTCTCGAGAAACGGCGGGATGCCTTTTTTTATCTGATGAAACGGCAACAGTGGGATTTCTTCATGATCGTGTTCATCTTCGCCGACCGCATTCAGCATCTGTTCTGGAAATACATCGATCCGGAAACCAGGCTGTATCGCTCCACAAGGGCCGGCCAGCTTCGCGATCAAATCCAGCTCTGCTACCGGCCCTTCGACCAGATGCTGGGGAATCTGGAAAAGGAGCTGGACGACGACACCCAGCTGTTCATCATGTCCGACCATGGT
>CAZOYL010000043.1:0-4127 GCA_964584035.1 uncultured Gemmatimonadota bacterium
ATTTCTTCGACCTTGAGATCTGGCCAGCGGGAAAACCTCTTTACTGACCGAGCGAACATCCTCGGTGGAGTAAAAGGCGTTGGGATTGAATTTTCTGATGATCCCGATGACTCTGGGCAGATCGCTGCGCTTGATGATGGTGAAGACGATGCGTACCTTCCCGGTTATTCCCTGGGCGTTCACATGAGTAACGCCGAAGGCCTCCTTTTGCAGGTGCTCGATCAAAAAGGAAGCGTCTCGGTGGGTCACCACCCGAACCATCAGCAGGCCCACTGCCAGCTTTTCCTCGATCCACAGGCCCACATAGGTCCCCGTGGCAAATCCCCCGGCATAGGCCACATAGCAGAGCACATTGGTCAGGTTGCGCATGATCTGTCCGATGGCCAGCAGCCAGACGAGCACCTCGCAGAAGCCCATGATCGGGGCCAGGTACTTTTTGCCTCGTGAGATGAAGAGAATGCGAACGGTCCCGATGCTGACATCGACGATGCGAGCCAGAAAGATCAACAGGGGAATCACCAGCCAGGTATAGACCTCCACAGATGTCAAACCCAGGAAAGACATATCTGCCTCCCTTTTCTCCCCGGGAGCCTGCATCGTTGAGCCGGTCGGGGATGTCACCCGGTCGTCATCCCTGACGGTGCAGCAGCACCTCTCTAATTATATCCAGGAATCACCTATTTGTTGCATCCTCCCGGAAATAGCAATAAACCTAATGACATGCTTCTGCATCATAAAATAAAGAATTTTTTAGGGATAAATGCAAGGTCATTCTTTTCGCTTGTGTGGCCATAAATGACACCTATATTCTGGATATAACCATCATCCGGTCGATGAGGCGGCATCGCATGGAAAGGGAGAAAACGGACCTTAAGGGGCTCAGCCGGCAGGATCTGGAAGCGTTTGTTCTCAACCTGGGCTGGCAGCGCTATCGCTCCGAACAGATCTTTGCCTGGATCTATCGCCGGGGCGTGGTCGATTTCGATAACATGACCGATCTGACCAAGGATCGCCGCCAGCAGCTGGCACGATCGGCCCGGGTGAGCGACCTGGTCCTGAGGCGCCGAGCCGTCTCCCAGATCGACGGGACGGAGAAGTACCTCCTTGAACTGGAGGATGGGCAGCACATCGAGAGCGTCCTGATAAAGGAGGGCCGCAGGCGCACCGTATGCGTGTCCACCCAGGTGGGGTGCGGGCTGCGATGTGCCTATTGCGCCACCGGGGATCTGGGATTGCAGCGGAATTTGCGGGCCGCCGAGATCGTCGACCAGGTTCTTTTCGCCCGGCGGCAGCTGCCCGACGGAGAGGACGTCACCAACGTGGTCCTGATGGGTATGGGAGAGCCGCTGCGCAATTACCGGTCAACGATCACCGCCTGCCGTTTGATGAACGATCCTGACGGGCTGGCCATCGGAGCTCGTAAGATCACGCTGTCCACCGCAGGAGTGGTCCCCGGGATGGAGAAGCTGGCCGGCGAAGATCTGCGGCTGGGCCTGGCCGTCTCCCTGAATGCCACCACCAACCGGACCCGAAGCAGATTGATCCCGTTGAACAAAAAATATCCTCTGGAGGAGGTCGTCAGGGCGGCCGGACGCTATGCCCGTGCCATCGGCCGGACGGTGACTTTCGAGTATGTGCTGATCGATGGGATCAATGATACCGCTGAGGATGCCCGCCGCCTGGCCGGGTTGATCCAGGGCCTGCCCTGCAAGATCAACTTGATAGCGTATAATTCGATTCCCGGCAAGCCATTCCGGAGCCCCAGCGAAGCCAGGGTGAAACAGTTCATGGAATGGCTCTATCCACGGTGTCCTACCGTGACCCTGCGGGAGAGCCGGGGGCCCGATATTCAGGCTGCCTGCGGGCAGCTGAGAGCACAGGCGTTGAAAGATTGAGACAGAGCACGCAGGTGTATCCATTCCTTTAGGGGGCTTGCCCATGTCCAATTCCCATAGCGATCCCCTGGTCAGCGTTCTGTTCGGCTATGCGCCCACTTCCCTGAAAGCGGCGCAGATCGCCGAAACCTATCGGGACTGTCCCTTCTGCGTCTCATATAAAAGCTCGGGGCGCAGCGCCACCGGCATCTTTTCGATCCCTCCCGATCGCCGCTGGTGGCTGGACCGGGTGGTCGATGATCCCGCCGACACGGTGGGGCTGGAGAGCGCTGCTCTTTTCTATCCCCGAGAAGTGACCGCGCACAGCCCGTGGACCAGAGGCGAGGTGCAGCCGGATCGCGATCTGCCGCCATGCCGGGCCGATTGCCGGGAGTGTTCCAGATACAGCCATGTTTGCCGGGGCTGCCCGGCGGCCAGATTTTTTCTCGGCGCCGGGGACTCCCAATGATAAAAAAAATCCTCATCGCCCTGTTGGCCATCGCCCTGTTCACCACGGCCTTCTTCATTCCATCGATCGACGCGGCTCAGAAAGTGGCCCTGGGGATTTTTTTTGTGGCCATCGTTCTATGGGTCAGCGAGGTCCTTCCGCTGTACGTCACCTCCCTGATCATTCTGTTTCTGGAAGCGGTGGTTCTCTCGCCGGTTTCCGGCATCTCATACCAGAAATGGGTGACAGCTTTTTTCTCGCCCATTCTGCTGCTCTTCCTGGGCGGCTTCGCGCTGGCTTCGGGCATGAAGGCCTACCGCATCGACGAGGCCATCGCCAATGTCACCCTATCCAGGATCGGTGATAAACCCTATAGCGTGTTGCTGGGTTTTATGGTCATCACCGCTCTGCTCTCCATGTGGGTGTCCAATACCGCCTCCACCGCTCTGATGATCGCCGTCGCCCTGCCGCTGATCGAGCACGCCGGTCGTTTTAAGAAAGCCATCATTCTGGGCATCCCGTTTTCCGCCAGCCTGGGTGGAATGGGCACTCCCATCGGGACGCCGCCAAACGCCATCGCTATCAGCGCCCTGAAGAAAATAGGGATGACCATGACCTTTACCCAGTGGATGATCAGGACCATCCCTCTGGTGATCATTCTCATCCTGATGGCCTCTGTGGTGCTCTATCTGTTCTTTCCCCCTGAGGACAAGCGGCTGATCCTGGCCAGGCGGGAAAAGATCAGCATCAGGGGACGGTCTCTGACCGTCTTTCTCATCGTCATCGCGACGGCGCTGTTGTGGATCCTGTCGCCGGTGCATCATATCCCCTCCGCCGTCATCGCGCTGCTCCCGGTCATCGCTCTGTTCGGCAGCGGTATTCTGGGACGGGAGCGGTTTCGGCAGCTGGAATGGGAGGTGCTGATTCTCATGGGTGGCGGTCTGGCGCTAGGCGAGGCTATCGGGGAGACCGGTTTGGGACGTTGGTTCATGAACGCGGCCGGAGTTGAGGGCATGTCGCCGGCCCTCGCTCTGGGCATTTTCGTGCTCGTCACGGCCCTGCTGTCCAATATTATGTCCAACACCTCGGCCACAGCCCTGATTCTTCCCATCGTGATCAGCACCCTGACCGGCAGGGGCGTGCCCTTTGCCATCGCCCTGTCGGCCTCCGCCGCCCTGATTTTTCCCATCAGCACTCCGCCGAACGCCATCGCTTACGGATCGGGCCATATCAAGATCAAGGACATGGCCCTGTCGGGACTGGTGATCAATGTTGTGGCCGTCATCATCATCTATTTCCTGAGCCTGAACCTCTATGGAGGCGTGTGAGATATGGGAACTGTCAAAGCCAAAAAAGAAACCTGTTTGAAGTGCGGAGCCACCGATCTGGAAAATCTGGTCAGAGTCGAGGAGGGCAAGCCGATTAAGGTTTACGTGCGCTGCGCCAGGTGTAAAACCTTTGTGGCCCGGTACATCGTGTCCACCTATACATCGGATATGTCCTATGAATCGCTGCTTCGGGTTTTGAGAACTTCACAGCTGTCCTGTTATGACTGCCGGGGCTCGGTGAGGGAGATAGAGGCTCTCTCGGAACAGGTTCAGGAGGAGTTCAAAAAAACCGAGAGACAGGTTGAGAAGCAACCCGAAAACCGGCTCATCGTGGAGATGCTGGAGGAGAAAAAGCAACGGACGCGGACCGATGAGCCCGCCGGCGATCCTGATCCAGTCCCATAAACTGCACCGGGTGCCGCCCGGAAGCATTCCCCGATCAACCGGATAAACATCCCTCTGCCGACCTCGCAGCCG
>CAZOYL010000043.1:4227-12901 GCA_964584035.1 uncultured Gemmatimonadota bacterium
CCGGAAGCATTCCCCGATCAACCGGATAAACATCCCTCTGCCGACCTCGCAGCCGCCCCATTCTTTCTCCCCGCCCATACCCCGGGCACTTTTTTCGACATCCTCGCAAGATGTGATAACGCGGCCAGGATTGTCCATTCTTGAACAGCCGCCCCGGTTCTGCGGCCGGCCGGGCGATGTGTCGTCCCGGCCGGGAAGATTTCTCTGGACATCAAGGGTCTCGGAAGTTCTTTGTACGACAAGAAGATGGCTGTCAATGTCGATTCGCCGCCGGCCGACGTGAGGATCTTTTGAAAAACAGGCAAGATTTTTGCTCTTTTTTCGGATTCGCAGCCGGTATGAAATAATTCAAGGGGGATCACTATGGCTCATCGAGGTAAAAAGCAACCGGAAACATATTCGTCTCGCCAGAACCTGGTGGAGGTTTTGGATGATGAGATCATCCGGGCGAACCGATATGTCAAGCCGTTGTCCATGCTGCTGATATCCATGGACTGGAATGGCGGGGAGGATCGTTCGCCGGAAGCATCGGAACGGGAGGAGTTGATGCGGCAGATGGCGGAGCTGTTCACCCGAAATGTTCGCGCCATCGATCGAGTCTATCTTTACGAGACCGGAGTTTTCGCCGTGCTGCTTCCGGAGACCGATAAGGTGGAGGCTCTTTCGACAGCCAAACGGCTTCGCAGGACCGTGCAGCAGGCACGATTGACCTCCCGGGGGAATCATAATGGATCGGACCGGCCGGTATTGAATATCGGTATGGTCAGTTATCCCTGGGATGCCAATACCCGGCCGGAGATGTTTCAGGCGGCCGAATTCGCCCTGACTCAGGCTGTGGGTCCAAGTCCGGGTCACATCTGTTTTCTGGACTTCGAATACCAACACATCAGAAACGGTTCACAGACCTCGTACAAGGTCCGCTGCGTATGATCGAGGCGTGCCGATCGGACCGTCGTTCAGACTGGAACGGGAGCCTAAGGCTCCCGTTTTTCTTTTGGGGGGACCGGAAGGCAAGCCTGCCGCCGGCTGTGAGCCCGCCCGGAATAGCGCTGAAAAGGTGTTTTGCCAAAGGATACGTCATTTCGCAAGAAGGTTCGGCCTATTGACGGAATATGCTGATAAATAAGTGCTTCCACTATCGCACCGAACAACGATTCGGTTCACCCGATGGTGTCCGACACGACTGTTTTCTATCAACTTTCCTTGAAATATTAACCAATAGCGCAACAACGAATTGCGTTTTCAAAACTTTTTCTCCCCGATGGCCGCAAACGGCAAGGTTTTTGCTCCTCAACGGATGGACGGCCGACGAGCCAGCGGCTGTCTCAGCGCATCACTCCATGATAAATCTATTCTTACGGCAGGCAAGAAGGAGTTCATCCCGGGAGTCGACGATGTCAAGAAGAGGACGAGTGATGGACCAGCCGCACCTGACCGCGCCGGTGGCGCCGCGGCGACGCGAAGCGGAGGCGTATCTCGGGGAAAAGGAACGATGGCTCGAGATCGCCCTGCACAGCCTCACTGAAGCGGTCATCGCCAGCGATGATAAAAACCGCATCCAGTTCATGAATCCGGCAGCCGAGCGGCTGACGGGATGGAATCGGGAGGAGGCCGCCGGCAGGATAGCGGGAGAGGTCTTTCGGGTGGTCGATGCCAAGACCCGGAAAGAGATCCGCCATCCGATATCCCGGATCCGTCGGGAAAAAGGCACCGCCGAATGGTCCCCGGGGGTTCTTCTTCTGCTCACCAGGGATGGAACAGAGCGGCCGATCGATGCCCGCATTGCCCCCATGGTCGACGAGAACGGCGAGACGGCCGGAAACATATTCACCTTCCGGGACATGGATGATCGCCAGAGGACTCTGGTCGAGCTGCAGCTGGAGAAAGCCAACCTGGAAGCTCTGTTCGACAGCGCTCAGGAAGCGATCGTCATAACCGAAAATGACGGCCGGATCGTGCGGACCAACGAGGAATTCGCCCGGATGTTCGGATATACGGGCGAGGAGACGGCCGGTCGCCATATCGACGATCTGGTCGCTCCCCGGCAGAAACACGATGAGGCTCGAGCCATCACCCGGCGTGTGGCCCAAAGCGAACGGATCTCGATGGAAGTGGTTCGTTACCGCAAGGACGGAACGCCCATCCCGGTTTCGATTCTCGGCTCGCCTGTGGTGGTCAATGGACAGCAGGCCGGCGTCTTCGGGATCTACCGCGACATCACCGACCGAAAGACGGCCGAGGAGGCCCTGAAGAGAAAGACCGAGCAGCAGGAGAATTTGCTCTACACCGCCCGGCACCTCACCGAGAGCCTGGATGTCAAGGAGGTTCTCACCCGCATCGCCACGGGAGCCCGGGAGATCACCAGCGCTCAGGGATGTGCGCTTTATCTCCTCAAGGAGGATGGCCGGACACTGACCCCGGTGGTGGCCATCGATCCGCAATATGAAAAGGAGATCCTGTCCACCCCCCTGGACATCGGCAGCAGTCTCACGGGCAAGGCCATCAGGGCTCGAAGCGGTCTCATCTTCAATGATCCCCAGGCCACCCCCTCTGGAACCCAGATTCCCGGAACGCCCGTGCAGGCGGAGGAGAGAATCATCGTGACGCCCTTGATCGCCGACGATCGAGTGTTGGGAGCCATGTGCCTGGACCGAATGGACGTGCCTTTCACGGGAGAGGATTTGTCTCTGGCAGAGACCTTTGCCACCTACGCGGCCACCGCTCTAAAGAATGCCCAGACCCACGACGAGCTGCAGAAGGAGGTTCAACAGCGCCGCAGGATGGAAAAAAAATTAAAGCGCATCATGACCGAGCTGAAACGCTCCAACGATGAGCTGCAGCAATTCGCCTATGTGGCCTCGCACGACCTGCAGGAGCCGCTGCGCATGGTGGCCAGCTATGTGCAGCTGCTGGCCAGGCGATATAAGAGCAAATTAGATCAGGATGCCGATGATTTCATCAACTACGCCGTCGATGGGGCTACCCGTATGCAGGGCTTGATCAACGATCTGCTGGCCTATTCGCGAGTCGGCACGCGGGGCCGGCCTTTTGAGCTGACCGATCTGGCCGAGATATTCGACCGGGCCGTGGCCAATCTTCAGGCCGCCCTGATGGAGACAGATGCCCGGGTCGATTACGATGAGCTGCCCGCGCTCATGATCGACCGGGTGCAGTTCACCCAGTTATTCCAGAATCTCATCGGCAATGCCCTTAAGTTCCATGGCGACCAGCCGCCCCGCATCCATGTGGCTGCCGAAAAGAAGGACAGCGAGTGGATTGTATCGATCAGCGATAACGGCATCGGCATCGATCCGGAGTATGCTGAGCGGATTTTCATGATCTTTCAACGATTGCATAATCGCTCCGAGTACAAGGGCACCGGCATCGGTCTGGCTATCTGCAAGAAGATCGTGGAACGGCATGGGGGCCGCATCTGGGTGGAATCGAAGCCGGGTCAGGGAGCCACATTTTCTTTTACCGTTCCCCTCACAGGAGGGCAGAAACCATGAGCGCGGATGACGGATATCAACTCGACACTTTTCATTCCGGCGTCAGCGATTCAGCCGTGTGCAGCGATGGCATTTGTCGCAGCGTGGAGATCCTGCTGGTGGAGGATAATCCCGGCGATGTTCGCCTGACGCAGGAGGCACTGAAGGATAATAAAGTTCATAACCATCTGCACATCGCCGAGGACGGTGTCGAGGCTTTGGCCTTTTTACGAAGAGAGGGTAAATATAGTGGCTCTCCCCGTCCTGACCTGATCCTGCTGGATCTGAATCTGCCCAGAAAAGACGGGCGTGAGGTGCTGGCGGAGATAAAAGCCGATGCTCAGTTGCGACGCATTCCGGTGGTGGTATTGACCACCTCGAAGGCAGAGGAGGATATCCTCCGGGCTTACGACCTCAGCGCCAACTGTTACATCACCAAACCGGTCGACTTCGAACAATTCATTCGCGTGGTCAAATCCATCGAGGATTTCTGGCTGGCCATGGTGAAACTGCCCAATGGGTGAAACGGATGAGCGGAACACCGATCAAAGTTTTGCTGATCGAGGATAATCCCGGGGATGCCCGCCTGCTGAGCGAGATCCTGGTGGATGTTCATACGGCCCTTTTCGAACTGGAATGGGTCGACCGGCTGTCCAAGGGGCTGGAGCGTCTGAAAGAGGTCTCGGTCGACGTGGTGCTCCTGGATCTGAACCTCCCCGATAGCGCCGGCATGGAAACCTTCACGGTGGTTCGAAACAGCGCTCCGGAAGTGCCCATCGTGATTCTCAGCGGCCTGGCCGATGAAAAAATGGCCGTTCGGACCGTTCGGGAGGGCGCTCAGGATTATATCGTCAAGGGCAACGTCGATGGCCATCTCCTGGAGCGCTCGATTCATTATGCCATCGAGCGGAAGCATTCCGAAAAGGTTCTGGAGCAGAGTGAAAACAAATACCGCTCCATCTTCCGGATGTCGCCCGAGGTGATTATTCTCCTGGACGAAAAGGGCAGTGTCGTGGATATCAATCCCCGGATGGAAGATTGGCTGGGCTACACACCAAAAGAGCTCATCGGCACGAATATCTTCCAGAGTGCGCTGATGACCGAAAAGAGCCGCCGCCTGGCCGCCCGCATGTTCGCCCGGAGAATGACCGGCGAATTGCTGCAGCCCTATGAGCTGTTGTTTCAGGCCAAGAACGGCCATACCCACGTGGGTCGGATCATCGGAAAGTGCATTCGGGATGAAGATGGCCAGTTTGCGAGAGACCTGGTCATCATCACCGACATCACCGATCTGAAGAAGGCCGAAGAAGATCTTCGCCGGTCCCGGAGGAAGATCGAGGGGCTGCACGATGTGGCCCGCGGCCTGGAGACCTGTCAGAGCGAACAGGAAGCCTACCAGATCACCGTCCAGGCGGCCGAGGAGGTGCTCCAGTTTCATCTCTGCAGTCTGGATGTCCTGGAGGGAAACAAGCTGGTCGTCAGGGCCACTTCCGACGGATTACCGCTCGGCGCCAGCGTGGAAAGCGATATCGATGAGACCAGCATCGCCGCCCGCACGCTGAAGACGGAACAAACCGTGCGGTTCGATAATATCGCCGAGGTTCCGGACGCCAAACCTACGCGGAGCGAATTCAGATCGGGGCTCAGCTCCCCGCTCGGTGATTTCGGCGTTTTTCAGGTGGTATCGACCAGGGAGAATGCTTTCGGTGAAGAGGATCAGCGGTTGCTGGAGCTTCTTCTGGGGCACACGGCGGAAGCGGTGCAGAGGATCCGGCTGCAGAACGAACTCCGGGACCAGGCCACCAGAGATCCTCTGACAGGCGTTTTCAACCGCCGCTATTTCCGCGAGGCCATCGAGATGGAAGTGGAGCGTTCCAGGAGAAACGGCCAGCCCATCGGATTTTTGCTCATCGATGTGGATCGCTTCAAGCAGATCAACGACACCTATGGTCATCAGACGGGAGATGTCGTCCTGCGAGAGGTGGCCCTGTTCCTAAAGGACCAGATACGAGCCTCCGAGATGGTGGTTCGCTATGGCGGCGATGAATTTCTGATCGTTCTCACCGATCCGGATGACGCCGTCCAGATGATTAGAAAACGCATCGTCGAGGCGCTGACCGGCTGGAATGAGAATAACCAGGCCTTCGATTTTCCGGTGTGGCTCTCCGTCGGCGGCGCTTTATGGGATCCATCGGGCTCACAATCGGTGGAGGAAACCTTGGCCAAGGCGGATCTGCGGATGTATGAGGATAAAAGAGCCCGGGCCAGCGGGGTGGGACCATGATGGTCCTCCGGCAATGGGATCCTGACCGAGCTGACGAAAGCGGATGATGATAAAAACGGCACACATACTGGATGTTGACAGCGAGTTCATCGTCGAACGGTGTCTCAAGAGGGCCTTCGGTATTATTGCTGAAGGCGTCATGGCCGCCGATCTGGACGGACGGGTGATCTTTCTCAATTCCGCGGCCGCAGAGCTGACCGGTTGGGCCGGGAAACAGGCCCAGGGCAGAACGATCGAAAAGGTGTTCCGGATCGACGGGAACGGAACAGATCCGGCCGGAAAACATCCTGTCAGGCGAGCGCTTCAGGGTGAGATCGTGGTCGCCCGGGATAACGATACCATCCTGGTATCCAGAGACGGCCGCAGGCGGCCCGTTTCCGCCGCCGCCGAGCCCATCCGCGATGACCACGGGACCATCCGGGGAGCCGTCCTGGCGTTCAGCGAACTCGGTGGACGAAAAGGAACCTCCGGGGATGTCCATCCCGGGTCGAGACGCCTACAACGTCTGCAGAACGCCATCGTGAAGCTCTCCACGAACCCCGCCGTGTTCTCGGGAGAATTTCATGGCGCGATCAAGCAGATCAACGAGGTCGTAGCCGAGGCGATGGAGGTCGAGCGAATCAGTATCTGGCTGATGGACGACAGCAGGGAAAGACTGCTATGTGAGGATCTGTACGAGAGAACTCCCCGGAAGCACGCCAGGGGTCTGATTTTCAAGGCCGTCGATTATCCCGCCTATTTCGTGGCCATGCAATCCGGCCGGGTGGTGGATGCCGGTGATGCCCGCAGCGATCCGAGGACGCGGGAATTCACGGAACGCTATCTGGTCCCCAACGATATTAAATCCATGCTTGATGCAACCGTTCGCATATCCGGAGAATTAGCCGGGGTGGTCTGTCAAGAGCAGGTCAACAAACGGCGGCATTGGTCGGCCGAGGAGATCACCTTTGCCGGAGAGGTGGCCTGTCAAGTGGCCCAGGTCATTCAAAACCGTCAAAGAAAACGCTCGCAGAAAGCTTTACGGGACAGCCTGGAGAAGGTCAAGAACCTTCTGGAACAGACGGTCAATGTGCTGGCCTCAACGGTGGAAATGAGAGACCCCTATACGGCCGGCCACCAGCGGCGAGTAGCCGTGCTGGCCAGCGCCATCGCACAGGAGATGAAGCTCTCCGAAGAGCAGATCGAGGGGCTGAGGATAACGGCGCTGATCCACGACATAGGGAAGATCTACGTGCCCGCTGAAATTCTCAGCAAGCCGGGAGCGCTGACGATCACCGAGCAGCGTCTCATCCAGACGCACCCGCAGGTGGGCTATGATGTGTTGCGCCGGGTTGAATTCCCCTGGCCGGTGGCCCGCATCGTGCTGCAGCACCATGAGCGATGGGACGGATCGGGTTTTCCGAAGGGTCTTTCGGGAAAGAAAATACTTCTGGAGGCGAGAATACTGGGGGTCGCCGATGTGGTCGAGGCGATGTCATCGCATCGGCCCTATCGGGCGGCCCGGGGCATTTCGGAGGCTCTGAAGATCGTCTCGGAGAACGCCGGGATCCTGTTCGATCCGGAGGTCGTGAAGGCCTGCCTGACCCTTTTTTACCGAAGAGGTTTTAAATTTGAATAGTCTCGAAACGGAGTTGCTTACCACGATACTCTTGGCACAGTAACCGATTACACGGCAACGGCGAGGCGACATGCTAGAAACTTCAGCGGTATCTGTAAAAAACCGGGAAATCTATCATCTGGGCTTCATTCTCATCGTGGCCTTCCTGATGGCGCTGTTCAGTGTGTCCATCCATCTGCTGGATAATCTCTACTGGTTCTTCAAGGATTACGCCTATTTTCCATTGATCGAGTTTCTCGTCAATGCCATCTTTTTAACCCTCTGTGGCATGATGTGGCTGACCTATCGCCGCTGGCAGAGAGCGGAGGAAAAGAAGGCCGAGCTGGAGAATATGGTCGACAGCATCAGCTCCGAAGTTCTCATGGTCGTCGATCACCAGGGGTGCGTAGTCAGCTGCAATGCATCGCTGAAAAGAATATTCGGGTATCCGCCCGCCGAGATGCTGCGCCAAAAAACGGACCGGCTCTTTCGGGCCTTGCCTGGTTCCTCTGCCGATGACCCTCAGGGTCTGCAGTCCATCACTAAGGGAGGGTTTACGGTGACCATGGCGACCGGCCGGTGCAAGGATGGCCACGAGATCCCGCTGGAGATCATTACCGGTAAACTGACCACCGGCGGAGGTGCCGTCCTGCTGCTGCGGGATATCAGCGAGCGGGTGGCCGCCGAGGCTCAGCTGAGGAACAGTTACCAGAAACTGCAGAAACTCCTGGAAGAGACGGTCAACATTTTAGCCATGGCCGTGGAGATACGCGATCCTTATACGGCCGGACATCAGCGGCGCGTGGCCACGCTGGCCTGCGCCATCGCCGATGAGTTGGGCCTCTCGATCAAACGCCAGGATGGTCTCCGGCTGGCCAGCATCGTTCATGACGTCGGAAAACTTTACGTGCCGGCCGAGATCCTCAGCAAGCCGGGAACTCTGACGGACACCGAATTCAACCTGATCAAGGCCCACCCGCAGCTGGGATTCGATCTGCTGAAGGAAATCGACTTTCCCTGGCCGGTGGCCGAGATGGTTCTGCAGCATCATGAGCGGATCGACGGATCGGGGTACCCGCAGGGGCTCAGGGGAAAGGAGATCCTCCTGGAATCGCGAATCATGGGGGTGGCCGATGTGGTCGAGGCCATGGCCTCTCACCGGCCCTATCGGGCGGCCCACGGGACCGGCATGGCTCTGGAGGAGATATCAAAGCACAGAGGGGAACGATATGATGAAGAGGTGGTCGACGCCTGTTTGCGGGTTTTTTATGAACGGGGATTTGAGTTCGAGAAGGCCCTGGAGGT
>CAZOYL010000043.1:13001-18825 GCA_964584035.1 uncultured Gemmatimonadota bacterium
CCTGTTTGCGGGTTTTTTATGAACGGGGATTTGAGTTCGAGAAGGCCCTGGAGGTAGAGATGATGGCCGGCATTTTGGAGGGCCGCTAATCGGCTGAGGCGAAAAATTTTCGACCAAGAAAAACGAGCATGCGTTAGGGAAAAAGCGCCAACCTATCCCACGGAGGACACAATGGTTGACGGAGGCACCGAAAAGCAGATGAAGATCCTCCAGGCCATGAACCGGATCCACAGCAGCCTGGGGGCCAACCTGGAGCTGGGTACCATTGCCCGGATACTGGTCGAGGAGCTGGTCGACATCGTCGGCTGCACCGGGTGCGCCATCATGATGATCGCCGACAAAGAGGTGCTCATTCTGGCCGAGTACGGTTTCAAGAGGCTGCTGGGCGATATGGATTTCAACACGGAAATGCCGGCCATCAAGCATATTCGGGACACCGGCCTGTGCATTTTCACCGGCGACATCCCCAACAGTCCGGCTTCCTCCTGCGTTCCGGCCGGCTGCAACATGAAATCGCTGATCTGCTCGCCGGTGATGGTCGCTGATCAGGTCAAAGGCATTATCCATCTGGACTCTCTGGAAAAGGATGCCTTCGACGAAGAGGATAAGCAGTTCGTCGAGCAGTTGGCCGAGGCCATCGCCATCGCCATGGAACGGGCCCTGGAACACTCCAAGGTGAAGGTCCTCTCGGTCGAGGACGGTCTCACGGGATGTTATAACCGCAGAAAGCTGGATCAGGATATCGACGCCGAGATCAACCGGTCCCGGCGGTATCAGAGGAATTTTTCTGTTCTGATGATCGACCTGGATTGGTTTAAGAAATACAACGACCATCACGGACACGGCCGCGGCGATGAACTGCTCAAAGACGTGACCGATCTGTTTCGGAGAAGCTTGAGAACGGACGACGAGGTCTATCGGTACGGCGGAGAGGAATTCGTCATCCTGCTGCCCGAGGCGGACCGGCAACAGGCCGCGGCGGTCGCCGGGAAATTACAGCAGCTGGTGGCTCAAACGCCGTTTGCAGGCGAAGAAGAGAGCCAGCCCGGTAAGAAGGTGACCATAAGCATCGGCCTGGCCACCTATCCCTGGGATGGGAATAATCGCGACGAGCTCTACAAAACGTCCGATACGCGCCTGTACCAGGCGAAAAAGCTGGGCCGGAACAGAGTCTGCTCTTATCAGGATGAAGATCAGCAACAGAATACAGCCTTAACGCCATCGTGCTGTGAACAGCCCCTCCAGCGCGAATGATGCTCTTATCGGAGGTCATGGAGGACGTATCCGTTTGGAAACAGATTGTGTCACAATACCTTTCCGCGAGGCTCGTTCTTTCTGCGTGCTCTGCTCGTGATGCCCGCTCACGCGGGCGCGCCGAATTCGCAGAAAGAGCAAATATTGGCAAGTTATTTGCTATTATTTGCTGTAAAGAATGGCTGATTAATATTCGTTAGAAGCGGCTTCGCGATGCAAAGGGGGTACCGATGCAAATGTCCGGACGAAGAAAAATGGATATGGTTCTGTCGGCCTTCCGGGAAATTCGCCAGAACAGGCAACTCGATCTCCCGGAGTTTGCTCGCGCCATTCAGCAGCAGCTCAAGATCGTCTGCGAGCCTTCCGGGTGTGCCATCATGCTCATCGAAGGCGGCAAAACCAGGACGATCGCTCACGACGGCATGTCAGGGTACGACTGCGGGATCGAGATCCGCGTCGACGCAGCCGCTCTTGGTGCGCTCAGGAACCAACAGGAAGGCCTGATGGCCAATCATACCGATGACAGCCCGCTCACGGGACTCACCCCGGCCGGTCGAGAGGCCAAATCAACGCTCTGTGTCCCCGTGATGCAGAACGATGTCGTGGTCGGCTTGCTGTACCTGGACTCGCAAACCAGCGATGCCTTCGATTGGGAGGATCTTTGCTGCGCCGACCTGATGGCGGAGGAGCTGTCCCTGGCGCTGCAGAGATCTCTCATTGAGGCCCGGGTCAGCAAACTATCGAAGATGGATTCCATGGTGGGGTGTTTCAACCGGACCGCCCTGGAGGAGGACCTGAGAAACGAGATTGCCAGGTCCAAGCGTTATGAAAAGGAATTTTCTCTTTTCTTGCTGGAGATCGACTCCATCGACTCAAAGGAGGATGATCCCGACGCGAAGGTAGACGATCTGCTGCGTTCCTACCTGGCAGGTGTATTCAGGAGGAATATCAGGAATATTGACCGTATCTATTATTATGAAGGAAAACAGTTTATGGTGATTCTTCCGGAGACGGGTAAGGTCGAGGCCATCACGGTGGCGTCGCGGCTGGTCGAAATGGTTCGTAACAAACCTCCTCTGGATCCAGAAGGCCTTTTGAGACATAAAATGGTGACGGTCAGCATCGGTATAACCGGCTATCCTGATGACGGGAACTCCAATGGGGAGCTGTTAAACGCCAATATGGAAGCCCTGAGTCAAGCTAAGTCTGAGGGTGGCAATAGATTATTCGTTTACGGAGAGAGGCGCACGGCCGTCGATGCCCTGACCGCCATGTAACTGTCGTCATCGTACCGAATGACGGATAGGCCCGCCGCTTTCGGGGAAAAGACGGCCGGATCGATCATCGCTGCTATCACAGAGACCGGTTTCGACCGGTCTTTTTTCTTGACCGGGTGGCCGTCGAATAGTATACTTTAGTGCTTGGCGGATCGAATGAGAAAGTCTGACAGCATGTCACCTCAAAGCGAAACCAGGAGGGTACCCTGAGTAAAGACAAGGTGACCATAAAGATCCCCCGGCCTCTGTACGAGAAGCTGCAGATCATCATCGAGGATACCGGTTTTCGAAGCGTCAACCAGCTCATCGTACATATTTTAAGGGATCTGGTGGTTTTACAGGGTGAGGATGAGGCCAGCCTGTCTCCCAAGGAAGTCAAATTGCTGAAAGATCGCCTGCATAAACTGGGCTATCTTTGATGTGATCTGCCGGCATCGTTCAAAGGACCTGGCGGCAACGGCAGCGGACACCGGATAATCGGTAATGCCCGACCTCGGTCTGCGATCTCTCGTTCAGCGCCGAAGACTCGGCAGCATTTTGGACCGAGAGATTTTTTCAGAGGGGGGCTTTTTTTTCTTGACAAGATACTCTAATTGTAGTATAATTGTAGTACGAATGCACCCCCGGTCTTTTCGACATGGCCCGGGAATTCTGATCACAGGGATTCTGAACACCTCGATGATCTATCGAAAGGAGGACAGATATGCGCAGATGCCTCGTTTCGCTTTTCCTGGCTGGCATCATGGTCGTTGCTTGTTCTCAGAATCAGCAAGAAGGGGGAACTCTGGTTGTCAGGGCCTGGCATTTTCCGGACATCGTCCATGCGGCGGCTCAGCTGGGCAGAGCCAACGGAAGCTTTGAGAAATCGTTGGGTTCCAATGTGACCATCGATTGGAAGGTGTTTAACGCCGGGCCTTCGGCCATCGAGGCCCTCTTTGCCGGTGAGGTCGATATCGGATACATTGGTCCCAATCCGGCCATCAATGGCTATGTCAAATCCAAGGGTACAGCCTTGAAGATCGTCTCCGGCGCATCCAGTGGAGGAGCCGGTTTGGTGGTCAGAGGGGATTCTGACATCAACAGCATTCGTGATCTCGCAGGAAAGAAAATCGCCACCCCGCAATTGGGCAACACTCAGGATGTGGCCTGCCGTGCCTGGCTGAAAGAAAACGGATACGAGGTCAGCGAAAAAGGCGGCACCGTTCAGGTGATACCGGTCCGCAACCCGGATCAGCTGACCCTTTTTCTGAAAGGCGAGATCGATGCCGCCTGGACGAAGGAGCCCTGGGTGGCTCGCTTAATCAAAGAGGGTCATGGCCGGCTGTTTATAGATGAGCGGGAGATCTGGCCTGACGGGCAATTCGTCACCGCCCATATCATCGTCAGAAAAGAATTTCTGCAGGAACATGCCGATGTGGTCAAAAAGTGGATCGCCGCGCATGTCGAATTGACCCAATGGATCAACGAGCATCCCGACGAGGCCCGGAATATCGTCAATGCCCAGATCGAGAAGTTAACCGGGAAAGCCTTGCCCGAGGACGTCCTCAACGATGCCTTTTCTCGAACCACATTGACCTATGATCCCATTCAATCCTCCCTGTTCCAATCGGCCAATTGGGCTTATGCGGCTGGATATCTCGGTCGCGAGAAGCCGGATCTTTCCGGCATCTATGATCTGACGCTGTTAAACCAGGTTCTGAACGAGAAGAACCTCGAACCCATTCGGTGAGGACACTTTTCTGATGGAACTTATCCTGAGGAATGTTTCCAAAACCTATTGCAGCAAGAAAGGCAAGGTCAGAGCCCTCGAGGATATCAACCTGGAGGTCAATAAGGGCGAGATCCTTTGTTTCATCGGTCCCTCGGGGTGCGGCAAGACGACCCTGTTGAATATTATCGCCGGGCTCGATCGTGCCGATCCCCGGGGGGTGATTTCCGTGGACGGCGTACCCATCGACGGGCCGGGACCGGATAGAATGGTCATCTTTCAGCAGGATGCGCTTTTCCCCTGGTGGAGTGTCATCAAGAACGTGGAATTCGGATTGAGAATGAAGGGATTCCCCAGGGAAAAAATCAAGCCGCTGGCAGAGGAATTCCTGAAGATGGTCCATCTGTCCAAGTTTAAAAATTTTTATATTCACGAGCTGTCGGGGGGAATGAGACAGCGGGTGGCCTGGGCCCGGGCACTGGTGGTGAATCCGAAGATCTTATTGATGGATGAACCTTTTGGAGCACTGGATGCACAGTCCAGAGAATCCCTGCAGGTTTCGCTTCAGATGATCTGGTCCATGATCGGAAAGACCATCGTTTTCGTGACGCATAATATTCGCGAAGCCGTATGTCTGGGAGATCGCGTCCTGGTCCTCACGGCTTGTCCCGGAAAAGTCAAGAAGATCTTCGATGTGGATTTACCCAGGCCCCGGAAACCGAACGACGTTCGATTGGTGGAGATGTCGAACCTGATCATGCGAGAGCTGAGAGCCGAGATCGCTAAAGTGATCAAGGAGGAGCGTGGTGAAGAGTAGCTGGATTTGGAAGGTGGCATTCTATCTCATTCTCGCGGCTCTCTGGGAGTCGTTCTTTCGGTTGCACCTCTGGCCGGAATTTCTTTTTCCTTCGCCCATTGGAGTTTTCCGTGTTCTGCTGAACGGTTTCGCTGATCGATCATATTTAATAGCCATCGGCATCAGCATGAAAAGGATTCTCATCGGTTATGGTCTTTCACTCGTTTTCGGCATCTGCAGCGGGCTTTTTATCGGGAGCGTGAAAATACTCGATGAGGTTGTCGGGCCGCTGTTGCTGGGGCTGAGGACCTTGCCCAGCATCTGCTGGCTGCCTTTGGGTCTGCTGTGGTTCGGTCTCAACGAGAAAGCCATTCTCTATGTGGTGGTGATGGGCGCGACCTTTTCCATCACCATGGCCACCGTCGACGGGGTCAAAAACATCCCGCCCATCTACCTGAAAGCCGCCGCCACCATGGGCGCGAAGGGCTTAAAGAGGTACGTCAATGTGATCTTGCCGGCGGCACTGCCGTCTGTGGTGACCGGCATGAAGCTCGGCTGGTCCTTCGCCTGGCGGTCATTGATGGCCGGTGAGATGCTTTTTGTCAGCCTGGGATTGGGTCATCTGCTGATGATGGGGCGAGAGTTGAATGATATTCGCCAGGTCATCGCCGTGATGCTGCTGATCGTTTTCATCGGCATGCTGGTGGATCGGATGCTCTGGGGCCGGTTGGAGTTGAAGATTCGAGAGCGGTGGGGGCTGGAGATCGCCTAGGTATCAGATTTAGATTG
>CAZOYL010000044.1:0-18699 GCA_964584035.1 uncultured Gemmatimonadota bacterium
AGAGGTACGTTCAACCGGGAGGAGATCTTCACGCCGGTCAGCTTCTCGATACTGCCTTTCAATCCCCGTGACAGGCAGGTTTTCTGCATGATCAGGTATTCTCTATCATCGCTGAGCAGGTATATGGCGGTCCCGGAACAATGGAAGAGTTTCCTGGTCTCTCTGGTCAGGCAGTCGATGATCCTGTCCTGGCTCTCCCCCCTGTTGACGGCCCGATTCAAGGTGTTGATCAGGCTCAGATCCTCGGCCCTGTGAAGCAGATCTCCGGCCAACCGCTGCTGGACCGTCTTGGCAGCCCTCAACCGGGCCACCTGACCGCGCAGGCGGCCGATGGTTCTCACGGATTGAGCTCCGGGCGCTCCTGTATCCATCATCTTACGACCTTCCCTGAAACACGGTCTGTGCCCGACAGGATGACGATGCCCTCAACGACACATTCGGCGTATCACAAAGGATGATCATACAAATTCCATGCCGATTTCTTACAGGTTAGTATATTTCTGTGTAAAATAATACGTCAGGGACCAACAGAAAACAAGGAATAAATTCTGACAGAGCGTCGGTTATCGTCTTATATTCATGTCCTCTTTTGTCCTACAAAAGAACGCAGAAAATACACACGCCGCCGAATGTCAACATCTCAGCAGCACAGGTTTAAAAATACCGATCACTTGTTGGGAAAGAAGACAGGAGCCGCTCGATAGAATTTCAGCAATGAAGCATACCGAATTTTCGCACCAGGAACGATAACCCGATGAGCTCGAGCGTGATCAGCGGCAAGGCCTGCATCAGGGAAAAGCGCGAGAAGAGAAGACCGGTAGCGGCAAAGATCATCCCCATGCCATACATCAGCAGGACCGTCTGCCGGCTCTTCAGACCATGGGCCATCAGTTTGTCATAACTGTGATGGCGATCCCCGGGCAGGAGGGCTTTGGCGTTGATGATCCGGCGGATGACGGTCAGCCCGGTATCGAAGATGGGCAGTCCTAAGATGGCCACGGGAACCAGATAGGCCATCAAAGGGCTAGGGATCTGCAGAAACCTGATGGCCAGAACGGCCAACAGGAACCCCAGGAACAGGCTGCCGGAGTCGCCCAGGAAGATGGAGGCCGGGGAGAAATTGTACCATAAGAATCCCAGGGCACTCCCCACCAGACCGACGGAAAGAATCACTCCGAGAACATCTCCCCTGCGAAAAAAAAGGATGCCGAAGGCCGCGGCGGCGATGGCCGTCACCCCGGCGGCCAGGCCGTCGATCCCATCCAGCAGGTTCAGGGAATTACACGAGCCGACCACATAGAAGATGGTCAGCGCGACTGACAGGGCGGGAATGGAAGGAATATTGACCCGGGTGCCGAAGGCTATGAGCAGGACGGCGGCCGGGACCTGCACGAAAAAGCGATGATGCGGCTGCACTCCCCGGATGTCGTCGACCATGCCCAGAGCCAGCATCATCATGGCGCCGGCCAGAATGGGCAGCAGCTCATGCCCCAGACCGACCTCTGCCAGACCGCCCCAGAGAACGCTGGCCAGAACGGCCAGCAGGAATCCGGTGAAGATGGCCACCCCGCCCAGACGGGGCGTGGGCCGGCGGTGTATCTGCAGATGGCTCCGGGGCACGTCGATGGCCCCGACCCGCCGGGCCAGACGCTGGACCGCAGGCACCATGGCAAAGGCCGCCAGAAAAGAGACGATCAGAGGAACAAGATATGTCAACATCTACGATCACCTCACGATCGATAACCACCGATCCCAACACAGTTGAAGTCCGCCTCGACGAGTGCCTCAGCGGTGATATTCCGGACACCTGAAAGGGGCTTTTCTTTGCCCGGAAAGGTTTTCAGATTGGCCCACCAGTCCTGGTTATCGACGTACCACCGGATCGTCATCTCCAGCCCGCGGTCAAACGGTATCTGGGCCTCCCAACCCAGCAGCTCCCGGGCCCTGCGGGCGCAGGCGAAATGCCGGCGGACCTGGCCCCGCCGGTCCGGCAGGTGCTTGATCAATGATGCCGGCTTATCCAGAACCCTCAGGATCTTGTTGGTGATATCCACCACCCGGGTCTCCAGGCCGGTCCCGATGTTGAACACCTCGCCCACCACCATATCCCGGTCGGCATCCATGGCTCGCATGAAGGCCCGGCAGGTATCCTCGGTGTGCAGCCAGTCCCTGGTGGAGCTGCCGTCCCCGTGCAACGGAAGCGGCCTGTCGTTTATCGCTCGAGAGACAAAACAGGGGATGAGCTTTTCGGTATGCTGGTTGGGACCGTAATTATTGAAAGGCCTGAGAATAATCACGGGCAATTTATAGGTCACGAAGTATGAGTAGGCCAGCCGATCGGCCCCGGCCTTGGTCCCGGCGTAAGGACTCTGCGGGTTCAGGGGGTGCTCCTCGGTCATGGGCACCGCCTGGGCCGATCCGTACACCTCGGAGCTGGAGACGTAGATGAACCGCTCCACCGAATATTTCTTGCAGGCATCCAGCAGCATCTGAGTTCCCTTGATATTGGTGTTGATGAACTCGTCACACCATAGGATGGAGTTGTCCACGTGGGTCTGAGCCGCCAGGTGCAGAACCACATCGGCCTCGCGGACACATTCCTCCACCGTTTCCCGGTCGCGGATATCTCCGAGGCGGAAACGGAACCGGGGGTTTTCCCAGCTCTCCTGGTGAATACTGTGCAAATTCCCGGCGTAGGTGAGGCCATCCAGGACGATGATGCGATCGTCGGGGTATTCTTTCAGCACGCGGTTGACGAAGTTGCTGCCGATAAATCCGGCGCCGCCGGTCACCAGTATGGTCCTCATCATGCCTCCTTTTTCAGCCTGGCCAGAGACTGGCTATCGATTCGATATGATATCATTCTGGTCCCGATCACGATGCCGCAGCCGGTGAAACAGAAAACCCCCTTTTCCATGGCAGCCCGGCATATGAAAAGTATCAGAGCAGAAATGACACCAATAAAGATCTTCTTTGGTCTGATATTTTTGTAGGAATTTACATCGACGAGTTGTGGTTTTTCGTCTGACAGAAGGATCTGGGGAAATGAGGGGCATCTGGCTTTGGTGGTGAATACATGGAAGGACACGGATGTCGGCATCAGACCGCATAGCTCTCTCGTCGGGCCTCGACCTGATAGTGGTGTAACCGCCGGATGGCGTGGGCGATCTTCTCGACCGTCTCCCGGTCCATGCCGGAGCTCATGGGCAGGCACAGGATATTTGCAGAAAGAGCCTCGGTGACCGGCAGCCGGGGACCGGATCGATCCCGCCGGTGAGCGTAAATACGATGCCGGTGCAGGGGCGGATAGAAATATTTCCGGGTGACGATGTTCTCCAACTGCAGGGCCAGGTGCAATTCGTCCCGGCTCATGCCGAATTCTTTCGGCGCGATCAGGATGGAGAAAAACTGATAGGAGCTTTTGCAGCCCGGGCTCAGCCGTTGGAACGACAATCCGGGGATATCTTTCAGCTGCTGCCGGTAATATCGCGCCGTCTCGTTCCGGCGGCGGATCCACTCCTCCATCCGGGGCAACCCCTCCAGACCCAGAATGGCGCTGAACTCGGTCATCTTGGCGTTGAGTCCGGCAAAACGGCAGTCGTCATCGCCGGGATGGCCGAAGTTGCGCCCCCAGGAGATCCGTTCCGCCAGGCTCTCGTTTCCCGTGCACACCGCACCGCCCTCGCCGGCGGCCAGGGTCTTGGTGGCATGGAAGCTGAAAACCTCCGCATCGCCGAATCCTCCGATCTTCTTGCCCCGGTACATGGCGCCGAAGGCGTGAGCGGAATCGAAGATCAATTTGAGCCCGTGCTCCCGGGCCAGCGCCTCCAGCGCCGCGATATCGCAGGGGTTTCCGTAGACGTGCACGGCCAGGATGGCCGTGGTGGATGGGGTCACCGCCTCGGCCGCCAGACGGGGATCAAGGTTATAGGTCTGAGGGTCGATGTCCACGAATACGGGTTTCAATCCATTCCAGGCCAGAGCATGTGCCGTGGCGCAGAAGGTGAAGCTGGGAACGATAACGTCTCCCTTCAGATCGAGGGCCTGGAGCGCCAGCATGAGGCCCAGAGTGGCGTTGGCCACGGCTGACACGTGCGGTCCTCCCAGATAGGCGGCCACCTCCTGCTCGAATCGGCGAACGTACCTGGAGTGGTTGGTCAGGTCGCCGGTGGTCAGAATCTCCGAGACGCGGGAGCGGATCTCCTCCATCGTCGGCAGCATCGGCGCAACGATATTTACCCGGTGCTCGAAGATGGGCCTGCCGCCCAATATGGCCGGTTTCCGTCTCATGCCATCCTACTTGAAAATGTCCAGGTTTCTGCCCCGGGCCCGGCGCGCCGCCAGTCGCACCAGCCCCCACCAGGAGCCGGCACCGTAACACAGATGCAGGGTACAGTAACTGAAGGGTAAAATGGGCAGCAGCAGCAGGCCGTTCTTGACCGCATCGCGTATTGAGAAAACCAGAACGGCGGTCAAGTAGATGCCGGCGCCGGCCAGCAACAGGCGGGCCCAGGTTCGGCCGAAGGGAGCCAGTATGAGGAGCGCCAGCAGCCCGGCGACGAAGATGAAGGGGACCAGATGACGCACCGACAGGGCGTGATAATCGACGAATAGCGACTGCATCACCGCCATGCCGTTGCCGAAATTCTGGTGCCACAGTGCCCGCAGGCTATTTCTGGGCACATAATAGGCCATCGCCTCGGGACACAGATAGACCCCGTATCCCAGCCCCCTGATCCGGGCATCCAGGTCGATGTCGTGGCTGCGCTCCAGCTCCCGGCGGTATCCGCCCAGCTGGTCGAGGATGAATTTCCAGTAGCAGCCCAGCCAGCCATGATCCACCCAGCCCCTCATCCGGGTGCGGCGATACCGGGCTCCTCCGATGCCCAGCCGGGAGTGGTGCAGGGCGGCGATGACCCTGGCGATCAGGCCATGGGGGCACCGTGTCCGTACGACACTGCCGGCATTGGCCGCCCCCGTCTCCACCAGGCATTTGATCAACTGGCTGATATAGTCCTTTTCATACTCGGCATGGGCGTCGGCGAACAGAACGACCTCGCCCCGGGCCTCGCGGATGCCGCTGTTGCGGGCCGGCACCTGGAGCTTTCGAGGGTTGTCCAGCAGGCGGATATGTCTCGGGCCGCCCTCGGGCCGCTGTTCATGCCGCCGTAAAGACTCGATGAGACTCCGGACGATGCTCCGGGTCCCGTCCTGTGACATCCCGTCGACCACGATGATTTCCTCGACGTTGACATAATCCTGCTCCATCAGGGCCTGCAGCGATCCTCGGATATGCTCCTGCTCATTGCGGATGGGCATGACGATGGAGACCGATGGGACGCTGCTCTCCGGTTTGACGAAGCGAAAGGGTTCATCCATGAGAAGCCTCCAGCTCCCGATAGGCTCGGAAGATCTCGCTCATGGATCTGCGCCAATTGTATTTCTCCTCGACCGCCCTGCGGCCGTTCCGGCCCATTTGTTGTCTCAGGCCGGGATCGCCGATCAGAACTTCGGCGGCCGAAGCGATGTCCTTTGGGGTGACCCGGTCGATGAGCAGCCCGCAGCGCTCCCGTCGAACAATTGTGGCCGTTCCGGCGATATCGGTGGCGATGACGGGGACGCCGAAACTGAGGGATTCGAACAACTTGGTCGGCGTGGAGATGTTCTCCTGCCAGGTATCCGGATGGGCGGTCATGACGGCGATATCCAGACGTGAATAGTATCGCGGCAGACTTTCATAATCGTATCCCGGAATGAACTCGGCGCCATTGTCCAGGGCGGCGATCCGGCGTCTGATGGTCTCAACATCTCCCCCGCCGGAACGCCCTGCGACCATCAGCCTGATTCCGGGATACCGCTCGCGGAGCTGGATATAGGCTGCGATGAGCTCCTCCACCCCCGAGTGGGCGTGCAGAGCACCGATACGGCCGATGGTGATATGAGTGTTCTGGCCCGGCTTGATCTCCCCGTGAAGCTGGTCAGCTTCCGGATAATTGGGCGCGAAGACAATATGGCGAAGACCCATCCGCCGGTACTTCATCCGCTGCCGGGTATAGACCGTGATCACACAGCGGGCGCGAGGGGCCAGCACTCGTTCCAGAATCCTGCCCAGACCCATGGTGAATCGGGTCAGAACGTGGGTGTCGGCGAAATAGACCGGCTCGTGGGCATCGAAGATGAGCCGGCTGCCGGTCAGCCATGATGCCAGCACACCCACCGGGAGGGTGTCCAGATCATGGCAGTGAACGATTCGGTAACGGCCTTTACGGATGCGGCCGAGAGCCTTCCATGAAAACACCAGCCATCCGGGCAGCTGCCACAGCCCATGCTCGTAGGTCGCCGGCACCCGGATCCGCTCCACGGCGAATCCATCCTGCTGCCGGCGGCGGGGGTGGGAGCACTCCCGGTCCCAGGCGTATACGGTGACATGGTACCCCTTGCCGGCCAGAGCCCGGGCTTCCTTGTCGACCCGGGGATCCGGCGCCATAGGATTGGTCAGCACCATGGCCACCTGGCTGTCGCCCGCTGCCCGGCGGCGGCCGCTTCCGGCCGATGGAATACTCTGATAAGAGCGGAGATATCGTTCCGCCACCCGCCCCCAGGTGAAGCGGTCACGGGCGGTGGCCTGCCCGCGCCGGGCCAGCTCCCCGCTGAGCCGGGGATGATGCCAGAGCATCTCCATACCCGCCAGAAGCGCCCCGACGGATTCGGGGTTCACCAGGAGACCGTTTTCCCCGTGCTCGATGATCTCCGGCACACCGCCCACCCGGGCGGCCACCACCGGCTTCCCGGCGGCCATGGCCTCCAGGACGACGATGCCGAAGGGCTCCTGGCGAGAGGGCAGAATGAAGAACCGACAGCCCCTGATCAGGTCCACCACCTGGCGGTGATCCACGCTGCCCAGGAATCTGACGCGCTCCGCCAGTCCCAGATGAACAGCCAGCCGGCGGCAGGTTTCCAGTTCCTCTCCGCCACCGGCCAGCAGCAGATCCACCCCGGGATTCCTCCGGGCGAACCGGGCGAAGGCCTGGACCAGCAGGTCGAACCCCTTCTTGTGGACGAACCGGCCGACCGAGAGAATATAGGGTCTGGGATGGCCAAAGCCGCCCCGGCCGGCGAATTCCCCCACCTCGACGCCGTTACCGACCACCGCGGACCTTTTCCCGGCCGCTGGCTGTAAACCTTTCGTCTCGTTGAGCATGGCTGCGGAGTTGGCCAGCACGACATCGGCCGTGCGCAGCGTTCGGCGCACCAGCCAGCGAGCCAGCCTGGAGACGCCGGCATCGCGCTGAATGTCGGCCCCGTGAACGGTGACGATCAGGCGGAAGGGCATCAGCCGGCGCCACAGCAGGGCATAGAAAGCATTGGCCCCGACATAGTGCAGGTTGACCACATGCGGCCGGAAGGCTCGCCCCAGCCGCATCAACCGGAACAGGTTGTAAAGAGAGAACCCCGGCAGAAGGACCCACTTGAGGGCGGCCTTGAACGATGACCGTCCCCGGGGACCCAGGTTCACATGGGGAAAGAAAAGGGGCAGCCGAAGGACCTCGATGCCATCGATGCGTTCCCGTTCCGGCACCCGTGGTGAATGTCGTGTGGTCACGATCCGTACAGAACAGCCGCGCCTGGTCAGCTCCCGGGCCAGATGGGCCACGGCGAACTCGACGCCGCCGATACGGGGCAGGTAGTATGCCGGCATGAGGAGAACTCTCAACGGACCGCCTCCTCCCTGGTAGTATGGTGGCTGTTGATCACGCAAAGGGCACAGGCGAACAGATACCAGATGTATTTTTGCGAGATCAACCAGCTGGGGCCGGCGGAAGCCACCAGAAAACCGGTCAGAGAGAGCAATAAACCCTCCGAGAATATGCGCTGTATTCCGGAGGGCGACCAGCGGAAGACCCGCAGCAGATTAACCAGAATGCTCGCGTAAAACACCAGATACAGACAGAATATGAACAGGCCGTAATTCATCAGTATTTCGGCCCACCAGTTGTGCGGGTTGACATACTCTTCCGCGTAATATTCCGGCGTCATAGTGATATACTGCCCGGCATTTCCGGCTCCCACTCCGAGGAAGCGGGTATCGACCATGGACCTGATGACATCCTCAAGCAACGTGATCCGCACCCTGATGGGCAGATCGGCGGTGTTGCGCAAAGAAAGTATGCCGGTGGAGAAACTGTCATAGATGCTCCGGCCGGTCGAGGCGGCCGGATCGCCTAAGAAAGGAAAGGCCAGGCCCAGAGGGATGGCGATGATGAGAAGAATGGCCACCGTCTGAACCAATTTGGCTCTTCGACGGCCGCCCAGGAAAACGGCGATCAGGACCATTTCCAGCAGCAGCGTGACCATGGCCGCCCGGGTCAAGTTGATGGCGGTGAAAAAGAAGGCGCTCAGGGCCAGGAAGATCCCCAGGGTCTTGATGAAAAATCTCCGCGAATATTTGATCAACAGATAGGCAAAAGGGAATATGATCGCCAGGAATGCAGCGTAGTCATTGGGATTGACGAAAATAGCCGTGACCACCTTTTTTCCGGCGAACTCTGCATCGTTGGCCCGGGAAATGCCCACATGCCAACCGCTGCCGTACTCGACGATGCCGATCAGAACCGCCACCACGGCCACCAGGATCCACAGCCAGAAGAGACGGCGAATATCATCATCGTGGTTGAACAACAGCACGGTGAAGAAAATGGTGGCCAGGCCGCCGAACAGGAAAAAGATGTGCCGGAGGGCATCTGTCGCAGAAACAGCCCAGATGATCGAGACCACCGCCCAGATGAGCCACAGCCCCAGGAACAGCAAATATCGTTTGATATGAATTCGGACGCCCAGCCGGCCCCTGGAGATGAACAAACAGAGCAGCAGTAGATAGAGATAAACGGGAAATAGTGCCCGGAAGGGGACGATGTGAAATCCCCGATAGGGCACGCTGAGCACCGCCGGCCCCAGAATAGAGAAAAACAGCACCACCAGCCAGGCGGTCTTCAGAAACCGCAAGCAGGTCACGCTGCGCGGATCGACATCACGCCCGGCAATTCGCATGGTACCGCACCTCATCGTCTGCCGGCGGCAACCGGTCATATAGATGGTCGAATATACCGGCCAGATCGCCGGTGAGCCGTTTGTTTTCAAACCGCCTGAGAAAGTCCGCATCCGCAGCCGTCGTCCGCCGGCCGGTTAAAAAACGGTCGTAGAGATCCACAATGGTTTGCTTGATGGCCTGTCTGTCATCGGGATCCGCCACCACCCCGGCCCCGGTTTCCCGGATCAGATCGGCGGCAGCGCCGGAAGGTACCAGCCCCAGGATGGGTCTTCCGGCACCCAGATACTGAAACAGCTTCTGGGTGTAGGTCCCCTGGCATCGTTCCGACCGGTTGATGAGCAGCAGCAACGCGTCTGCAGCCTTCATATACCGCAGGCTCATCCGGTGGGGTACACGGCTCCTGAAGCGCACATCCGCCCGGAACTTCCTCCCCTGCAGCCACTCCCGTTCTCTCTGGCCGCGGATGTTGCCGATAAAAAAGGCCGTGATCTCCCCGAGCAGATCCCTCCGCTCGGTGACCAGCTCATCCAGAGCCTGGAGGAAGGTCCGGCAGCTGATATCATCCCACAGTGTGCCCAGGTAGGCGATCGAAAACCGGCCGGACAGCCGCTCCCCTCGCTCCATGCCGGTGAAATCGTCGGGGTCGAACCCGTTGGTGATGACCGAAAACCGTTCACCGCGGCCGTTCCGGCCATAGACTTCCGTGAGACTGTGCACGATCGGCCGGCTGACCGAGACGATTCGGTCAGCAGCGGTCATGGCTGCCGCCTCCATTCGCCGCTCGATCCAGACCCGCCACCGGGGCGCGGCCGGCACTCCCCTCTGGCCCGTGACCCAGGCGTCCTTGAAATCGGCCACCCAGGGTTTGCCGGTCAACTTCTTCAGAAAAAGGCCCACCAGATGTGCGGAATTGGGATGGGAAACGGTATAGATAAGCTGGCACTGGTTCCGCCAGAGCAGGGGCAGTGCCCTGGCCAGGGCGAAGGGCAGCCAGCCGATGGCATGATCGGGGATCAACAGACATCGGGACACCCACCGGGCCACCTTCCCCGGGAGCCCTCGGCGGAGCCGGTCGACTTCGTTCACATCAGCACCATCTGTTTCGGCGAGGTGGGCTCCGGCCTCACAGATCCGGTTTCTCCGCAGCACGGTCTTCAGGCCATGCCGCCATCTCAGCAGCCGGACCGGCTCCAGGGTAGCCGTTTGATAGATCTGCGTCCGGGAAGGAATCTGTTCGAGGATGGTCCGGTCATATGTTTTGCCGTAGGGATGCCGGGCCGATAGAATGACCGGCTGCCAGCCAAAGGAGGATAGATAGCGGACGAACTTCAGGGTCCTCAGATTGAAGATGCCCATCAGGCCGTAATCGACGATCAGCACCTGTTTCATATGCATTGACTTTCTCTCTGAAACGGAGATCCGGCAGCCGGCTCTCAGCCCTCAGGCGGCCAGAGAACGATACAAGCGCAGGAGCTCCCGGGCCTCCCGGTCCCAGTTATAGCTTTCCAGGACCGCCATTTTCCCCCGGCGGCCGAATTCCCGGCGGCTTTCTTCATCCCGGATCAGCCGCCGGATGGCATCCGCCAGATCCCTGTCATCACCGGACCGAAAGACCAGACCGCTTCCGGTCTCACCGACGATACGCTGCAGGGGCCGGCAGTCGCTGACCACCACCGGTTTCTCCAGGTACATGTATTGAAACAGTTTGTGGGGCACGGTGGTGTCCGTGTGCTCATTCTTCAGATGGGGCACCACGCAGATATCGGCGGCCCCTATCAGTTGGCAGATCTGGTCGAAGGGCCGCCAGGGGAATATCTCAATGCGGTCGATCACCCCCAGCCGGCGGGCCAATGTCTGCAGCGGCCGATGGTCATCGCCTCGTTGTCCCACCAGCATCAGCCGGACCCTCTCCTGCCGGAGATGTTTGAGGGCGCGGATCAGACACTCCAGTCCCCGGAGTTTCCCGAACCCCCCAACATAACAGACGATGAGGGCATCATCTCTGCGCACCTGAGTGAAACCATCTACGGAGGCAGGAGAACCCTGATAACGACCCGTATCCACCGTGTTGGAGACCACCCTGACCTTCTCCCCCGAAAGCCCGCCGGCCAGCAACCTTTCTCTGGCTTCCTCCACCACCACGATGACGGCGGCCGCCCGGGGCAGGCATTCCCGCTCATAGGCCCGCCACCTCCGCGGACGGCTCAGGGGTCTGACATAAAAAGGCGCCCGGTAGTGGACCACGGCGGCCGGATAGTTCTCATGCAGATCGGCAACCAGGGGTATATGTCTTTTCTCCGACAACCTCAATCCGGTTCCCACCAGAGGAAGGTCATGAATATGAAGGACGTCGATGCGGCTGTTGTGTACGAAACGTTCCATCTGTTCATAGAACAGCGGATGAAAGAAATGCCAGTAGAAGGCGGCATGGCTGAACGCTTTCCGATGAAAAGAGTGGTCTCGCCTGTTGAACCGGCGAACGGCGAGATTCCCGACCAGTTCCTCTCGCGGTCTGGTGCCGTTGCCGGGGCACAGCAGCGACACCGAGTGCCCGGCTGCGGCCAGGGAACCGGCCTCTTTTTCCACCCGGATATCGGGCGGAAAGTCGTTCTCCAGGATCATACCGATATTCACGGGCATTCCTTTCCGGCCGGATCTCCAGTGGTCAGCAGTTCCGTCAGAGCCATGATATAGGAGCCGACCTCATACGTACCGATGAACTGCTGTCCATTGAGGAACAGATTCCCTTCCGGTGTCATCACGCGCAGGGGCACCCCGAGGCCGCTGATCTCCACCAGATCCCGCTCCAGGACATTGCCGCCGAACAGCCAATCCATTGCCCGGGAGACCTCCCGGCCGTAGTCACGGTCTCCCCCGGCCCGCTCGTAGTGACAGACGGCGTTGACGAAAAAGGTCTGATGGCAGGCGAAGAGAAACCGCCAGGCCGGCGTTCTGCCATTGACCCGCTCGATCAGCCGGGATCTGAGCCGGCGCAACAGCGGCGGGCTGTCCCAGAGAAATGCTCCGTTTTTCAGCATATGACGCTTGACGACGGCATTCAGAGCCATCTCCATGCGGGGCAGACAGGCCCGGTCTGACAGGACATCAGCGGCCTCACCCAGGGCCCAGAGAGCGTACATCTGGTTTTGAAAATTCCGGGTGGTGGAATTTCCGAAAAGAAAAAGGCCGGACTTGTCCTGCCTGGCCAGGATGCTATCGGCCGCTTTTTCAATGTCGCCGCGCAGCCCCGCATTCTCTTCATATCGATGGAGAAAACACCAACCGTACAGCAGCAGGCTGTCCTCGCTGTTTTCGAAATGATATCGTGTGGCCGAATGCTTGTGGAGAAGACGAGCCGTTTCCCAGCACTCTGTGTCCCAAAACAGATCACCGGCCAGGCTGAAGGCAACCGTCAGGGGACCCAGCCCATAGCTGGGAATTTGATCCATGATCTGCGGTGAACGGCAATGATTCTGGAAATATGAAAGCTGGGCTCTGATATTCTCATCGTAAGCATCATCCCCTACGGGAGAGGTTCTCCACCGCATAACGCCCATAGCGGCAAAGGGGGCATATCTCCACTCGACGGCATAATCCGGCTGCCAGAAGAGCCGGCCGCTTTCGTCTGCCTGATAGTTCAGCGCCCGGATGATCCGGCCGCCTTCCTGGTCCCAAAACCCGGTCTGTTCTACAGGACGGAAGAGGGCTTGCAGAGCTCGGCGGAGGTACGTTCTGTATCTCGATTTTTCTTTTACAGGTTCTGCTGTTTGAAACGGCTTCACATCAGAGACGGGGCTCAATGCTCACCTCTTCTCCAGAGCGGCGACGATATAACCGGCCTTCTGCCATAGTCCTTTACGGGTGTAGGAATCGCTCCATCTCCGGCATACCTCCACCAGCGGTCCTTGAAGACTTCGGGGGACGCAGGATGAGAGGCCGTAAAAGATCCTGGGCGGTTGAAACAGCAGGGCTCGATCCTTGAGTCTCCACTGCTTCCCGTCCATCAGATGAGTCAACTCTTCGACCCGGTAATATTTGAATTTCCGGGCGCTTTCCGGCGTGTGATAGGGTGACTGAACGGTGGGCACGGAAAAGGCGAACAGACCGTGTTTTTTCAGAACCCTGTGGACCTCGGCGGTGAGTCCCTCCACATCGAGAAAGAGCCAGTCGTAGGGCCCGATGGAGACCGCCCCGTCGAAGCTGTCCGACGCAAAGGGCAGCCGGGGATGGGCAGCATCGATGATGGCAAAACCGTCCACCGTTGCTGACATCAGCTCTTTGGCCAGGTTGCTGGCCCCCACAGAGACATCCACCCGGATGACCCGGTCGGCATCGATCCCGGCCGTCACCCTGGATTCGCTGGCGATATCCAGGACCGTGCGTCTTGACCTCAAAAAACACAGGGCCGCATTTCTCTCGGCATCCCGCAGGTACTGCACCAGGGGCGTGGTGGGCGGTTGCCGGACCCACCTGGTCAGTATTCGCGCCCTATCGTCCACTCGATGACTCCCTTCTGAACCGGGAGTAATAATAGCAATAGAGGGAAAAGTGAGTGAATCGCCCCCCCAGGGTGGCTACCGCCGCCCCCATGGCTCCGTAAAGGGGAACCAGCACGGCATTTCCTAAAACGTTTGCCACGGTGCTGAAAAAAGCCACGTTACGGACCCACTTTCCCCGTCCCTTGGACTCGATGAACATGCCAAAAGGCTGGTACATCCCCTGGAAAAAGCAGGCCAGCGCCAGCAACGGTATCAGCCGCACGATCGGCAGAAATCGTTCGGTGAACAGTGCCGTCACCAGAAAACGCCCCAGCAGCACCAGGCCCAGCACACCGGTTCCCAGCCACAGAAAGTTGAACAGAATGACACACACAGGAATCCTGTCTCGATGTGCAAAACCTTTGAACAGGGCTGTGGAAAGAGAATGGGAGAGCATCACCAAAGGAGCTGTGACGCGGCTGGCCAGGGAGTAAAATCCCAGTTGGGTGGTGTTGACAAAATAGGTGATGAACATTTGATCCAGTTGATAGGTAGACTGATCGGCGATCTGGCCCCAGTACAAATGCAGACCGTATTCCCTGTTCTTTTTCAGCACGATAGAGATATGTTCTCGAACCCGCTGGAAGGATGGCCGCAAGACCGCGCCCATGACCACCACCGTGATGATGACGGCCGCCAGATTCATGGCCAGCAGCTGCGCAATCCCGAGACGGGTCATTCTGAACGCCAGCAGGGTCAGGATACCTAAAACGAACAGAGCCTTGGGCAGTATGTTGAACCAAAACAGCTGATAGATTTGATTGGTCCCCCGGTAGATTTGTGGAAAGAGAAACTGAAACGGAAGAGAGATGACCAGGGGAGACAGGATTCGCAGGAGACCCTGAACCTCTGTTTTGAAGATCCGGTCGACAAGAAAACTGGACAGAAAGATGAAGAGTCCATAGGCCAACCCGACCAGCAAGGCGATGATCAGGAGAGCGCCAATCAACTCCCTTTCGTTCTGACCAACTCTTGACCGGGCCAGAAGCAAGCCCCCCGAGCTGAACAACCCGAAGCGAAAAAACAGAACGCAAAATCCCGTAATGGTCAAGAAGAAGGCCAGCACGCCGTAATCCCGCGGCCCTAAAATTCTGGTGCTGAAACTGATGGCCGCCATGGCCAGAAGGATGGTCAGGATCTTCGAGAACAGCAGTACGGCGGTCTGTCTGGCCGTTCGCGACCGGGCCAGAACGAGGTTACGGTGATAAAACGAATTCAAAGCACTCCTCATCTCTCCGATGGATTTTTTCTCCGCGCCGGTGCAGCATATGAGATTCCGGAAACCCGCCAGCGCCTATTCTATGCGGCCACGGTTTTCTTTCTCCGCTCCCTGCGGCGGACTTTCTTGCCCTGCTGAGTGTAATAGGAAGAGTACCGGTAGTAGTAGCCATGTCGACCGTAGATCCTCTCCATCTGGACGTTGTTCAACACCACGCCGAAGATCCTGGCATTGACGCGCTGCAGAAGCTCTTTGGCCTGCCGGACGGCAGCCTCCTCGGTCTTGCCCGACTGGACCACCAGGGCGACACCATCGACCTCTGTGGACAGCAGGGCGGCATCGGTGACGGCAATGACCGGCGGAGTGTCGAACACGATGGTGTGAAATTCGCCCTTCAGCAGAAACAGCAGTTCCTTCATCTTCTGTGAAGCGAGCAGTTCGGCCGGATCGGGCAATATGGTCCCGCTGGGTAACAGCCACAGATTCGGTCTTTCGGTTTTCTGGATGGCCGAGTGCATATCGACCGACTCGATGAGAACATCGGCCAGACCGGGCTCGTTGATCCGGCCGAACAACCTGTGCAGCATGGGTCGCCGCAGATCGGCGTCGATCAGGAGCGTTTTCGCCCCGAGCTGGGCGATGGTGATGCCCAGGTTGGCGGCCGTGAGAGTCTTGCCCTCCCTGGGCAGAGCGCTGGTGATCAACAGCGTGCCCAGTGGCCGGTCCATATCCGCGAATTGGAGATTCGTCCGCAGGCTGCGGTAGGCCTCGGCGGCCGCAGACTTGGGGCCCTGGAGCGATACCAGCTGATCTGAGGCTCCGGTTTCACCGTCCTTTTCATCCCTTTTTCCTTTGATCGCCGGGATCATGCCCAGCGTTGACAATCCGATCACCTGCTCTACATCCTCGCTGGTCTTGACGGAAGTATCCAGGGATTCTAAAAATATCGCCAGACCGATGCCGGCGGCCGATCCCAGAACGATGCCCAGGATGATATTGACGGCTTTACGTGGTCTGACGGGTGATTCCGGGGGCACCGCCGGGTCGATGATCCGGATATCGCTGATCTTGGCCGCCTCGTTGATCCGAGCCTCCTCGGCGCGCTCCAGCAACATCATGTAGGTTCGATTGTTCACTTCCTTGGTTCTGGTCAGCTGGGCCAATTGCATCTCTTTCTCGGGAAGGGATTCCAGTTTGCGATCATAGCTCTCGACGATTTTACCCAGGGCGGATTCCCGTGCCTTGAAAGCGTGATAATCCACGCCCAGCATAACCGATTCCTCGAGAAAGCTCTCGATCTGCGACAGCGGCTCAATGAGATTCTTGCCCTGGGCCACCTTGAGCATCTCCTCCGTAAGGCTCTCCTTGGTATGCTCGATCTGCTGCTTCAGATTGACCACCTGGGGATGATCCGGCGGGTAATCCTGCACCAGCAGGGTGGTGTACTGGACCTCCAGATCGACCAGCTGCTCCTTCAGTTTCTGGGTCCACGGGCTGGTGATGTCGGTGATGGCCGGGACAATTTCCTGGCGCTGCTCGGCGATCTTCCGCAGGACATAGTCGAGCCGCTGGTCGGTTTCCATTCTCTCGGCTTTAGCCCTGTTATACAGAACCTCCGCCTCCGTCATCCGCCGCAGGATCTCCTGGGACTCCTGGTCCAGGTAGGTCACCCGGTTGGCTTCCTTGAAATCCCTCAGCGAATGTTCCACCGATTCGAGCTGCTGACCCACGATCTCTATTTGCGATTCGACGAACTGGCGCAGTCCGCTGCTTTCCTCCCGTTTCACCTGTAAACGCCTTTCGCGGAGGACCTGACTGACGGTATTGGCGATGGTGGCCGCGGCCACGGGATCGCCGGCCCGCACCTTCACGCTGATGATATCGGCATCCCGCACCGGCTTGGCTGATATCTGCTGGCGAATATGGCGGGCCGCCAGCATTTCCCTGTCCATCATCGATGGTGAACCATCCGGGACTAAATATCCGTCGATCACCCAGGACGGCAGCGCACCGGCAACCTCCTCGGAAAGGGTGCGGGAAATGATCTCCTGGATCTGATTGGTGATGATACTTCTTCCATACATGTTTCTGGGAATACCTACAGCCGGAACGATTTCCCGATTTTCTTCGAACACGATGATCGTCTCGGCTTCATAGACGGGCGGGGTGGTATGATTATAATACATGACCGGACCCAGCATGAGACAGAGACAGAGCGGGATCAGCCATTTTCTCCGGCGCAAGGCCCGGGCGAAATCAAGAAAGGTGGCCTGACGGCCTCCCTTTTCCGCGGGCCCGGCGGGTGTTTTCGGGCCGCGTTCCAGATAACATTCGTTATCGACCACGATTCTTCCTCCTGAAAGGATCTGCTTGCATTCCCCGTATTCCACATATTCTCTGTCGATACTTTTCAGCGGCCGGGCGAACCTTTGCACCCGAATCTTATTCCCTGGTCAGCCAGTAGTAAACGTTGGCGATGATGGCCACATCGGCTACCACACGGATGGCCGTTCTCCATTTCGACCAGCCGTTGCGCGAGACCCTGATCACGTCCCCCTTTTGGAGCTCCAGCACGACCTGATAATTTTCCTTGTCCAAGAACCTGTTCAAATTGACCTTGAAGGCTCGCTCCGATCCTGACGAGTTGTGAGTCACTTTCACCTTGCCGAGATTCGCATACTCGGTCGGGCCGCCGGCTTTGGAAATAAGCTCCAGGATATTCGTTCCCGCCGGCACGTGATACTCTCCGGGCTCCCGCACTTCCCCCCAGATATGGACGACCATCTGAAGCTGAGCCCGGCAGGGCATCGGCCCGGCGAGGATAAACACCGTCATGATGGAGCAGAATAATAGAACCGCCATTTTCGGCTTCATCGTCAATCCGCAGGTTTGCCGCCGTCCGGCGAGATGACGACCGACGAAAAAATTACAGCTTCTCACTGCACACCTCCTGTTGATGGTAACGATCGATCTCGTTTCCATTCCCTGTCTTTCCGTTTGTTGTATCATACCCGACGATATCCACGATGAGCTACCAGAGACCGGATGAGCTGACTGCCTGATTTCTTCTCAGACTCTGTTTCAGTGATTTATTGATTTTAATAGCAAAACAATCTTTTCGACTGAAATATGAACGAGCAATATCTGTGACAAAGCGTGTAGGATATATTCTGAAAGCATTGTCCTATTATCTCTTACAACCTCTACCCGCCTTTCGCCTTTGCCATTAACCCATTTTTGAGATAATCGGCAGCCGTTGACCGGGTCTTCGCTGAAAAACAGGGTTTCTTGGATGAACAGGAGCTGGAGATCTTCAGAGCCGGAGGCGTGGGGGGATCGATAGAGATGTTGGCGGGACGGCTGGACTGGCGACAAGAAAAACGGCGCGTTCTTTATAGAACACGCCGTTTTCTATTCATAATTAAGCTCCGGCGGTAGGACTTGAACCTACAACCTAGTGGTTAACAGCCACCCGCTCTGCCGATTGAGCTACCGAGGAGTAAGGCGATTTATTTTATATCAGAAAATCATATAAATGGCAATATGAAAAAATGATCTAATTAGCAAAAATGATTTAATTAACAGAGAGTGTAATGTTAAATTGTTCCATTGCTTCATTGTTAAAAAATACTGCCGTACAGACATATTAATATAGAGAATAGAAACTGGCGAGTGGATAATGTAAAGTGGAATTTCAGAAGCGGTAACCGGCTTGTTTTACTTTTTTACGGTAATCATCGCCCCCCATATTAACTATCTTGCACATCTCATATACGCGGGAACGCAAGCGTATACCTATCCGATCAACCAGGCTGTCATCTGCTTGCTGGTTAAAATCTTTCTTTTTAAAGTAAGAATTCCGTTTATCTTCTTCTTCTTCCCCGCTGTCAATA
>CAZOYL010000045.1:0-12229 GCA_964584035.1 uncultured Gemmatimonadota bacterium
ACGCCCCCGATGATGAACACCCAGGATGGTATCCCATCGGGGACCCCACCGAGGCCGCCCTGGTGACCCTGTCCACCAAGCTGGGCACACGCAGTCCGAAGGAGGACGAGGAGAACCCCGAGCTCCACGAGTTCCCCTTCGACTCGGAACGCAAGCGAATGAGCTCGGTGCGCCAGTTCGACGACCGCCAGCAGCTGGCCATGAAGGGAGCCAGCGACAGCGTGCTGGCCATCTCCAAGCACATCTATAAGAACGGCCGGATCGTCCCCATCACCGATGAGGACCGACAGAAGATCAAGGCCCTGAACGAGAAATACTCCAAGCAGGCGCTCCGGGTTCTGGCCATCGCCTTCCGCTCCCTGGAGCCCAGCGGCGGCGATTATGTTTTAGACGAGGTCGAGAAAGACGTCACCTTTTTAGGGCTGGTGGGCATGATGGACCCCCCGAAAGAGGGCGTTCGGGAGGCCATCGAGGCCTGTCATCAGGCTCAGATCCGGATTATCATCATGACCGGCGATCACGCCATCACCGCTCAGGCGGTGGGCCGCGAGATCGGGCTGTCGCTCTCGGGTGAGCCGCCGGTCTACACCGGCGAGCAGATCGAGGAGATGGATGACGCCCGGCTGACCGAGATTTTAACGGAGACTGACGCGGCCATCTTCTCCCGGGTCAACCCGGAGGAGAAGCTGCGCATCGTCACATTGCTGGAGGAACATGGGGAGGTGGTGGCGGTGACCGGCGACGGCGTCAACGACGCCCCGGCTCTCAAGCGGGCCGCCATCGGGGTGGCCATGGGGCAGGCCGGGACCGATGTGGCCAAAGAAGCCGCCGAGCTGGTCCTCCTGGACGACAGCTTCCCCACCCTGGTGGCCGCCATCCGGGAGGGCCGGACCATCTATGACAATCTCAAAAAGACGGTGCTGGCCTCCATGACCACCAATGCGGCCGAGCTGGCGGTGGTGCTATTGGGACTGGCAGCCGTGGCGCTGCGCAACTGGGCCATCCCGATCCTGGCCATTCAGATTTTAGCCATCGACCTCTTGGCCGAGATCATGCCGCTGACGTTCTTAACCTTCGACCCCCCTGGCGAAGGTATCATGAAGATGCCGCCCCGACGGCAGAGCAGCCATATCATGAACCTGACCAGCTCGGTCGAGGTGACCTTGCTGGGCCTGCTGATCGGCGTCCTGGCCTTCGCCAACTTCGCCCTGTATATGTTCCGTGAGGGCGTCACCCTGACCACCGACATGGTCGGTCTGGCGCACTACGCCCGGGCCGCCACCCTAACCTACCTGACCATCGCCTACTGCCAGTTCGTCAACATCCTCTCCCGGCGGGACGAGCGGACGACCCTGTTTCACCGCAATCTATTCTCGAACAGGATCCTTCTGATCTCCATCGTCGCCTCGATCGGCCTGATCTTCCTGGGCATCTGCGCACCGGCCATCAGCGGCTTTCTGTCCTTCGCCTGCCCGCAGGCCGGTGACTGGCTCTATATTCTGGGAGCGGCAGCCGTTTACCTGGTCGTCTTCGAGGTCATGAAGCTGGTCAAGAGGCGGCGGTATCGTCCTGTCCGGGTCGAGACGGCCGGCCCGGGTGGAGAAGAGCCGCAGCGCAGAGACCATCCAGCAGCAGAAAGGAAGAGTGAAAATCATGATAAACAGAACGAATAGGATTCTCGCCGCCCTGTTGTGCCTGGGGATATTTCTTGGCATGATGGCGTGCGGAGGAGGACAGAAGGAGGAACCCGCTGAAAAGAACGAAAGCGCTGGGCGGGTTGGACAGGAAGAACAGATTGAACAGGCTGCCCTGGTTGATCAGGATCGACCCGCCGATGATCTGCTGTCGGCCCAGGAGGCTTTCTCCCTGGCCCAGGAGGCCGCCGAAAAATGGTCCCCGGACGCCGTTCTGGTCGAGATCAACACCTTTCCCCGGCCTCCGGAGTCGGACGGACGGGGAACCGGCTGGAAATTCGAGTTCAATTCGGCCAAACAGGGGGAGAAATACGAGGTCCATATCAGGCGGGGGCGGGTCTTTCAGACCATGACGGGAAAGCTGTCCAAGATGGACCCCATCTCCGGACGCTGGATCGACAGCCCGGAGGCCATGCAACGAGCCGCCGGATCCCTGGCGGGATGCACCGGAAAAGGATACTGGCTGGGGCTGAGCATGGCGGGGGACCGGCCGGTCTGGCGGATCAACTGCTCCAAAGACGGCAAACAGCAGGCCTGGGTCAAGATGGACGCCGTCACCGGAGAGGAGATCGACCGCTGGACGGCCCGATAGAGAGTTCGCCAGCAAGAGCTTACCGGGAGAGGAAAGCGGTCATCTTCCGACCCGGGACCTCCTTCGGAACCTCCCGTTCACCAACTGTAAAAAGGTTACAGAATGCCGCAGATCAAGCTCGGCAAAGCCCTCGGTCTGCTGGCCAGGGGAGCTCGAAATCTGGCCCAAAAAAAACCGCTGGCCGTCTCCTTTGAAATCACACACTCCTGCAATTGCAACTGTCAGCAGTGCGATAAAGGCGGCCGAATCGCCGGTGAGATCCTGGCCCCGCCGGAGCGGTTCGGCGAGCTGGCCGGGGAGTTGCGGCCTCTCATCGCCCAGATCTCGGGAGGCGAACCGTTGCTGCGAGATGACATCGACGAGTTCCTCCGGGAGGTTAAAACTCAGGGCAAACCACCCCTGATGGTGCTGGTCACCAACGCCAAATTGTTGACCGAACAGCTCTATCTTCATCTCAAAGAGATGGGCATCGATGAGTTCTCCATCTCTCTGGACTATCCCGACGAGCGCCACGATACGAACAGGCGCTGCCCCGGCCTCTATCGGCACCTCGACGAACTCCTGCCTCGATTGGCCCGCCACGGTCACAAGGACATCACCCTGATCAGCGTCATCAGAGAGCAGAACCTGGAGGATATTCCCGGAATCGTCGAGCACGCCCTGAGATGGAATGTCTCGGTGAATTTCAGCGCCTATACGATGCTGCGAACGCAGGATGCATCTCTTACGGTACGCCAGGAGCGGCTCGACCTGTTGAGAAAACAGCTCGATATCCTTTCCCACCCAGAAAGAGCTCATCGAGAACTTTACCCAAAGGAACACCTGCGGCGGCTGCTATGTGAGCATGCGTGCCAATGCCGAAAAATCGATCGGCACCCTGCTGAAAGATGCCTGGGTCTCTTTCCGGCAATTCCAGCGCAACTAGGCGCCTGAAGTCCTCATCCCGTCGGTCCGACTGACCCCGATTGGGCACCTGAATATGGCAGGCAATATCCAACGCAGGAAGGTGGTTCGCGGCATCCGGATCTTTCTCGTCCTCACGGTGCTGGGCATCACCTTTCTTTTCTACTCCCGGGGCAGCGCCGAGACATGGGCCGTGATCAGGGGCTTCCGGTTTCGATACGTGCCTCTGGCCGGTCTGCTCATCCTGGTCGATCTGTTCTCAGGGACTGCCCGGATCCACATCTTCACCCGCAGGATCATCCCCCGGGCGTTCTGGGTTTGCTTCAGAGCCAATCTGGCCAATATCTTCCTGGCCGCTGCGACGCCATTCCAGACCGGAGGCGGCATCGCCCAGCTCTATGTTCTGCATCGTCATGGCGTGCCTTACGCGGCCGGGGTGACGATCAGCGTGCTGAACTTCGTGGCCACGCTGTCTTTTCTCCTGCTGGCCACTCTCGTGGCCGTCAACGTCCTTCCCGACGTGTTGCCCCAGCATCACACTCTCCTGACCCTGATGGACATCAGCCGCTTTATTTTTTACCTCACCTTCATCCTGCTCGTGTTCTTCATGCTGAGCCCCAGGTTTTTCGGAAAGCTGATCGACAGATCGTTAACCCTCCTGGCCAAGCGGATTCCCGCCCGGGGGAGAACGTTCGCCGATTGGGCATCGAAGATCGGAGCTTTTCTGGCTCAATATCGTCACTTCCTGAGCACCTACTGGAAGGAAGCCAAGGGAACGCTGATCTGTAACTATGTGCTGACCATCGTTCTCTACTTCAACAAGTGTCTGATCGCCTATGTGATCCTGCTGGGACTGGGCATCACCGCGGATTTCTGGCAGGTCATCATGCTGCAGATGCTGATCATCTTTTTTCTTTATTTCGCTCCCACTCCGGGGGCCAGTTTTCTGGCCGAGGCCGGCATTTCAGCGCTGATGGTCTTGATCATCCCGGCCTATTCAATACCCGTTTTCACGGTTCTGTGGCGATTTTTCACCACCTACTTCGGGGTGCTCCTGGGAAGCCTGGTGCTGCTGAAGATGATCGCCGCCCCTTCCCGCTGAAGGCCTCAGTCCTCCCGTGACGCCAGCCATTATCTCCCTGCCGGCCGGGGCATCTGCCCGATGGTCAATAAAAAAAGGGCTCTCTTACGAGAGCCCTTTCTCATTTGGTAGCGGGGGGTGGATTTGAACCACCGACCTTTGGGTTATGAGCCCAACGAGCTACCAGACTGCTCCACCCCGCGTCAAATTCCTGACATCTTCCAACTGTATAATATATTATTCTATTTTTTCTAAGTCAAGACTTTTTTCCGTTCTGGGACTGCTCCTGCCCCGATTCCGCCAATTTCGCGATCTTCACCTTGGCGATCCTCTGACCCCGGACCTCCAGGACGGTGAACTCGACATTCTGGTGGGACCATTTTGTGCCCTTCTCAGGCACCTCGCCGGCCAGGTGATAGACGAATCCTCCCAGGGTGTCGAACTCCTCGTCGGGCAGCTCCAGGCCCAGCTCCTCATTGAGATCATGGAGGTTGATCTTGGCCAGCACCTCGGCGGTTCGCTCGTCCAGCACCTTGATGAGATCCTCCTCGACGTCGTACTCGTCACGGATCTCCCCGACGATCTCCTCTAAGATATCCTCCAGGGTGACCAGGCCGGCGGTACCCCCGTACTCATCGACCACAACGGCCATATGCATCCGCCGGGTCTGAAATTCCTTCAGCAGCTCGCTGACCAGTTTCATCTCGGGGACGAAAAAGACCTCCCGAACCAGATCCAGGATGCGGAAGTTGCTCTGACCGTTCTTGAGCGGCTTCAACAGATCCTTGGCATAGAGCAGACCCACGATGTTGTCGATCTTCTCCTTGAAAACCGGGATCCTGGAATGGCCGCTTTTAACGATGAGGTCGAGAGCCTGCTGGGGAGAGTGTTTCGAGTCCACGCAGGTCATGTCGATGCGCGGGATCATCACCTCCTTGACCTGGGTCTCCCCCAGCTCAAAGATGCTGTGGATCATCTCGCGCTCCTCTTCCTCCAACAGTCCCTGCTCGTCTCCGGCCTCCATGGCGACAGTCAGATCCTCGTCCCTGTCGGTGGCGAAGGTGAGCGCGGAATCGGCCGAGAGCTCGGCCGCCCGGCTCCCCGTAATCCTCTGAAGGAGCTTGACCAGCGGTGAAAAGATCCGTCCCAGGATCTCTATGAACCGGTTCATGCGGATGGAAACCTCGGCCCCCTGTCTCAGCATCAGCAGCTTGGGCAGCGTTTCCACCAGCACCAGGTAGACGATGCCCAGGACCACCATCTCGACGACCAGCCAGAGATAGAGTCTGTTCGGCACGAAGAACCGGGAGCCAATCACCGCAGCCAGCGAGATGGCCCCGATGTTGATGAACATCCTGGCCGATAGAATGGCCAGCGAATATTCTCCCCGCCGCTCCAGAACCTGGGCCAGACCGTTTCTCTTTCTTCTCTCCAGACCCTCCTCGAACCATTTTCTGGAAATGATCACCAGGGCCGCCTCGCAGCGTGACAGAAAGGCAGAGAGGGTGATGAGAAACAGAAAGACCAGCAGTTGGAGCACCAGCCCAACGGTCATCGGATGCCCCCCGGCAGCAGGATCAATAACCATACCATCATCGAATGCCCTCCGGCCATGAGATCAAAAACCGCGCCATCATCGGACGCCCTCCAGCCATTTTAACAAGAACTGTGCTATCATCGGACGCCCTCCAGCCATTTTAACAAGAACTGTGCTATCATCGGACGCCCTCCGGCCATTTTAACAAGAACTGTGCTACCCTTGGACGCCCTCCAGAAATCGATCTTCTCTGGCTCGCATCCGGCCGGCCTCATCCTCCCGTTCATGTTCGTAGCCGCATAGATGCAGCAGACCGTGGATAACCAGGCGGTCAACTTCACGAATAAAGGTCACCTTATACTCCCGGGCCTGCTGCTGCGCTCGATCCAGCGAGACGTAGATCTCTCCGACCACCTCATCCTCTGTCCCCGGGTGCTCATCGCCGCCCATTGAAAAGGCCATCACATCGGTGGGATGGTTCCGTCCCAGATATTGGTCGTTCATCTTCCTGAGATGGGCATCGGTGGCCAGGATGATATTGACCCGCCCATGGCATCGGTTTTCCTTCCGGAGAACCAATGACGCTATGGACTGCAGCCGTTCGCCGTCCACCTCCAGAGAGGGATGGGCATTAGCCACGAAGATCTTTTCAGTACGCTGTTTCCGGTCCATCTCGTAACCTGTCATGACCTTCATCGGCAACCGGCTGATGCTCCCGCTTTTCGCTCTTCATTTTATCGTCAGCGGTCTGGGGATATTCCACGCGCTGGTGATAGGTGGCCCCCAGAACCCGGGCGAAACTGACCTCGATCTGATGTAGATCCTTCAGGGACAGCTCGCAGTTGTCCAACTGCCCGGAGGAAAACTTTTCCTGGACGATCTTGACCACCATGCCCTTGATCCGGCCGGGGGTCTTCTCCTCCAGCGTCCGCGAGGCCGCCTCCACCCCATCGGCCAGCATGACGATGGCCGCCTCTCTGGTCTCCGGCTTGGGCCCGGGATACCGATAGGCTCCCTCCACCTCTTTGCCGGAGCCCTGTTCGATGGCCTTGTGGTAAAAGAAGGACATCACCGAGGTGCCGTGATGCTGCTGGAGAATATCGATGATCGATCCGGGCAAACGGGCCTCCCTGGCCAGTTCGATCCCGTCCTTGATATGGGCGGCCAGGATCAGGCTGCTCATGCTGGGGGCCAGGCGATCATGCGGATTACGAGTTCCGTGACCTTGATTCTCGACGAAGTACTCCGGTTTCTCCATCTTGCCGATATCATGGTAGTAGGATGCCACCCGGGCCAGCAGGGAGTGCGCACCGATGGCCTCGGCCGCCGTCTCGGCCAGATACCCGACGTTCATGCTGTGATGGTAGGTCCCGGGAGCCCTTATGGATAACTCCCTAAGCAGCGGGCGGTTGGTGTCACTCATCTCCAGCAGGGTGATGTCCGTGGTGATATGAAAGAGCCCCTCGAAGATGAACAGGATACCGCTGGTGATGATCGGAGCGCTGACGCCGCTGAGCACGCCCAGACCGAAATCTTTGATGACGGCGCCGACCGGGACCAGCCGCATCATGCCGATGAAACCGATGGAAAAGATATAGCCCGATGAGATAAATAGCATGGGGCGATAGAACTCACGCCGATGCCGCACTTTGGTGACCGAGTAAGCCGCTACGGTGCCTACGATGAGGGCCACCAGCATAGTGGTCAGATCGAATCCTTCCAGATTCCCGAACAACAGAGCGATGGCCAGCGCCATGACCCCTCCCAGCTCGGCATCGAACAGGATGGTGGTCAGCATAGCGGCGATGGTGATGGGCACCAGGTATTCCGAGGCGCCGGCCACCGATCGCACCAGATAGGCGATGAACATCTGGCCCAGCACGATCAGCGCCAGCAGAAGCAGCAGCCGGTTATTGGAATAGATCCGGGGACGATAAAAGAATACATAGGCGGCCAGCAGGGCCACCACGAAGACGTTGAACAACAGCCGGCCGGCGATGGGAAATATCAGGCTCCAGGATCGCCCCAGCGACTCTCTTTCCTCCTTGGCCAGGGTCAGGGAACGCAGTTTTTCCAGCGAGGCCTTGGTGACGCGCTCATGACTGCCGATGATCTTCTCGTCCTTGAGGACCATCCCCTTGGTCGTGGGAACAGCCTCCATGGCTTCCCGCCGGCGGCGCTCCGTCTCCTCTTCATTGAACCGCAGATTCGGCCTGAGAAAAGAGATGGCCAGCTCATAGGCGGCTTTCAGGGCGGGATCATCCTTGTTGAAGCGCTGGCGGATCTCCTGTAAGAGAAGTTTGCTGGCCTGGTCCTCGGTCAGCAGCTCCTGGGGGTCCCGTTTGTACTCCATGTCGCCACGGCGTATCCGGACCGGTGAGGCGGGCAAACCGGCGGTGAGGCTGTCTCCCGGCACAATGCCCAGCTTGAGGATCGACTCCGTGATCCGGCTCACCGCTTCCTTCACGCCCCCGGCCTTTCTCTCGTTCCCCAATAACGTTAGTGATTCTTCGGAGAGCGGCTGCTGCAGGACGGTGCTGAACTGGCCCTCCAGGCGATCCTCCGAGCGGGCCTGGTCGATCTCCAGGAACAATTGGCCGATGCGTTCTCGCTGGGCCGGCAGCACGGCGGTGTCATAATCATACAGGGGTAAGATTTCCCTGGCAGCCGCCTCCCGCTCGGTCTCCAGCTGGGGATCGTCCTTGATCACGAAAAAGGTGAACGGCGCGATGATGTCCGTCTTGGAGATGTCACCCTCTCGGGGCAGACCGACCGGCCGGAAAACCAGGTGCTCCGGCGCCAGAACGGTGAGAATGGCCACCACTAAAAAACCCAGCACCCACTTGTACAGCGGCGAACCGGTCCAGGGAGAGGGGCTGTGTTCCTCCGGCCGCAGTTTTCGGGCCTGAGGCGGGGATGGCCGGCCGCGCCAGCGGGCTTTCATACCGTTCTTTGCCCGATCACTCGTCTTTTTTCTCATGCTGTTCATAAGCTCTGATGATGTCCTGTACCAGCCGGTGGCGGGCCACGTCTTTCTCCGTGAGATAGACGAACTTGATGCCCTCGATGTCTTTCAGAATGGTCTGTACCTGGATCAGTCCCGAGGCGGCCTTGTCGGACAGATCGACCTGGGTGATGTCGCCGGTGACCACCGCTTTGGAATTCACGCCCAGACGGGTCAGGAACATCTTCATCTGGGAGATGGTGGAATTCTGGGCCTCGTCCAGGATGACGAAAGAGTTGTTCAATGTCCGGCCCCGCATATAGGCCATCGGAGCGATCTCGATAACGCCGGTGTCGAGATATTTACGGATCTGTGAGGCCGGCAGCATATCGTAGAGCGCATCATAGAGCGGCTTCAGGTAGGGATCGACCTTGTCTCGCAGGTCGCCGGGTAAAAATCCCAGGCTCTCGCCGGCCTCCACCGCCGGCCGGGCCAGGATAATCCGTGTAACCGCCTTTTGCTTCAAAGCGTTCACCGCCATAGCCACGGCCAGATAGGTCTTGCCGGTGCCGGCCGGGCCGATGCTGAAGACCACATCGTGCTCCGCCATGGTCTGGACGTAACGGCGCTGTCCGGCCGTCTTGGGACGGACCCGTTCCTTCTTGTTGGAGACATGCAGGATGGGCAGCGCTCCGCCGGCCGGAACGTGCTCCAGGTCTTCACGAGTCCGCCGGATGGCCATATCCGTCTCTTCGGCTCTGGGAATCAGTCCGGAGCGCACCGCGGAGACCAACTCGGCGAACACGGCCGAGACCCGATCGACCTCGAGTTCATCGCCCTCCACCGTGATCCGGGATCCCCGGGCGATGATCTTGGCGTCGAACCGTTTCTCGATCAACCGGAGGTTGGCATCGTTGGTGCCAAAAACGGCTCCGGGATCGATCCCCTCCAGGATGATAGTCTTGCGAACCAAAGCGTCCAATTTTCCGAAACCTTTCATGCATCAGAGATCCGCCGGCATAGGCGGCACATAATAAAAACCTCCCGTCTCCGGGGAACGCCCGCGGATCGAGAGGTTTTTATCTTTCATTTCCATCTCATATTGAGGGTGCCACGGCCAGGGACGAATCGAGATGTCCAGCTACAACCGGCCGCTCAGTCTCTGGGGATCGACAGCATCTGGCCCGGGAAGATCATGTCCGGGTCCTTGATCTGATCCTGATTGGCACGATAGATACGCGGCCACTGCCGAGCATCATTGTAAATCTCCCAGTACGAGGCGATCTTCGATAGATACTCGCCCTCTATCACCGTGTGAGTCGAGGGAAACCCTCTGGGAATATTCAGCACCCATCCGGGATAGATCAAATTGGGATCTTTGATCTTATCTTTGTTCGCCCGATAGATACGGGGCCACTTCAGGGGATCATCATAGATCTGGGAATATCCGGAGATGACGTAGAGGCATTCGCCCTTGACCACCGTATAAGTCCTGGGCAGCTTGGGCAATTTGCCCCTCAGCTCCATCAGCGCTTTGCGCAGTCCGGCCATCTTCCGCTGCATGGCGGGTAAGCCGGAAGCCGGCAATTTGTTCAGCTGATCGATCTCCAGCTCGATGCCGTCGATCTCATCACGCTTGAACTCCAGATCCTGAGAGCTCATCATCTTCATCCGGTCGATGTGATCCATGATGGCGGCCATTTTCTTGTCCAGCTGATCCACGTCGGCCTGCTTAATGCCCAGCAGACTATACATCTCCTGAGTGTTATGAGCAATGCGCTGGTCCATGGTGGCGATCTCAGCCTGGATCCTCTCGATGTTGGCTACCTCTTCGGCGATGGCGGCTTTAGCATCCATCTCCCGCTGCTGCCAGGAGAGCAGCGTGGCCTCATATTCTTCCCAGCTCATCTTCTCCTGGGCGAAGCCGGCGGAGGTACTCAATGCCAAGAGCATCACCAGAAAGGAAACCAGCAGAACGGCGCCTTTCGTCAGTGGATTTTTCATGCCGCGATCAACTCCTTTCAGAAGGCTAACGATTGCTTTCCTCTATTCATAATCTTATCAAGGTGATCTCAGGTTATTTCTTCTTCGCCATCGCCTCCTGAACGGCCTTGAGATCCTCTTCCGACTGCTGCAGCTCTTGCTGTTTGTCCTGCAGTTTCGCTTCCCACTCCATTCTCTCCTGCTGCTTGGCCTGGGCCTCCTTCTCAGCCGCCAGAGCCGCCTGCTTGGTCATCTCCAGCTGGTTGAGCTCCTCCGGAGAGGGGTGGCGGGCACAACCGGTCAACAGGGTGCCAGCCAAGAGGGCCAACATCAGGAAAGAAAGCACGGTGAATCGGCATAGCCTCTTGATGGTCATAGGAACCACACCTCCTTAGGGGTAAAAAGTTACCATCTCTACGTGGTGATGTAAATTACCACAATTCCCTTTTATTGTCAAGTGATTTTTCTAACCTTTCCTCACTTCTTTTTCCCTTTCCCGTTCGGCCCGGATCTCAACGACAGGCCCAGTTCATCCAACTGAGCCTGGTCCACGGCCGAGGGAGCTCCGCTCATCAGCGAGGCGCCCTGGGTGGTCTTGGGGAATGGGATAACCTCCCGAATGGAGTCGTATCCGCCCATGATCATGATCAGCCGGTCCAGTCCGGGCGCGATGCCGCCGTGGGGCGGCACGCCGTAATCAAAGGCCTCCAGTAAAAATCCGAATCGGTCCGCTATCTGCTGCCGGCTGAGTCCCAGCTTCTCGAATACCAGCTCCTGCTGATCGCGGCGATGGATCCGGATGCTCCCGCTGCCCAGCTCAACACCGTTGAGCACAACATCATAGGCCCGAGAACGAATCCGCGTGGGATCGCTATCGAAGAGATGACCATCCTCCTCTCGAAAACCGGTGAAGGGATGGTGTTCCGACTCGAAGGCGCCGCTGTCGGGGTTCCGGCTGAACAGGGGGAAATCCACCACCCAGCAGAAGGCATACCGGTCGTTTGGAATTATCTCTTGCCGCCCGGCCACTTCCAGACGAAGGGCCGATAGAGAGGCGGCCACCACCTGCGCCGGGCCGGCCACCACCAGGACCAGATCACCGTCCTCGACCTCCATGCGCCGGCTCATGGCCTGGAGCTGTTCGGGCTTGAGGAATTTGGCCACCGCCGACTGCAGGTTGACCTGATCGCCCTCAGCGCCGCCCTTGAATGTGATCAACCCCTTGGCTCCAGAGGTCTTGGCTATGCCGGTGAGGGCATCGATATCCTTTCGCGAGTAGGCTCCGCAGCCCTTGGCGTTGATGCCCTTAATCTGTCCCCCCCCTTTCAGGACGCTGGAGAAGACGCCGAACTCGGTGTCTGCGAACAGGTCGCCGAGATCGGTCAGCTCCAGGCCGAAACGCAGATCGGGTTTGTCCACCCCGAAGCGGCCGATGGCTGACCAGTAATCCAGACGGGGAAAGGGAAGGGTCAGCTCGACGCCCAGAACCTCCCGG
>CAZOYL010000045.1:12239-18265 GCA_964584035.1 uncultured Gemmatimonadota bacterium
GATGTCCTCTTCCCGGACGAAAGACATCTCGATGTCGACCTGAGTGAACTCCGGCTGCCGGTCAGCCCGCAGGTCCTCATCCCGGAAACAGCGGGCGATCTGATAATACTGCTCGAACCCGGCCACCATGAGGAGCTGCTTGTAGATCTGTGGCGACTGCGGAAGGGCATAGAACTTACCCGGATAGGTGCGGCTGGGGACCAGATAGTCGCGGGCCCCCTCGGGCGTGCTGCGGGTCAATATGGGGGTGTCGATTTCCAGCAGATCGCGCTCGTTGAGATACTCCCGGATGGCCTGATAGACCCGATGCCGCAGCCGTATGGCGCGCTGCAGCGGCGGCCGGCGCAGATCCAGGTAGCGGTACTTCAGCCGCAGGTCCTCCAGGGCGCCGGAGTCCTCCTCGATCAGAAAGGGCGGCGGTTTGGACTCGCTGAGGATCTCGAACCGCTGGGCCTCCAGCTCGATCTCTCCGGTGGCCATGTCCGTATTGACCATGCCCTCGGGACGGTGGCGCACCAGGCCCTGAACCGCGATCACGAATTCGCCCCGCAATCGGCGAGCCTGCTCCTGGAGCTCGGCCGCCTCAGGCCGGAACACCACCTGGGCGATCCCAGAGCCGTCCCTCAGGTCTATGAAGATCACGCCGCCATGGTCCCGCCGGCGATGCACCCAGCCCGTCAGCGTGACCGTCCGGTCCACATCGGCGGCTCGCAATTGTCCACAGCTATGCGTTCGTGTCATAATCATCTCCGGCACCTTCGTTGTATCGGCCTCGGGGCCGTCTTCGGCTGGCAAAACGGTACGGCTTTAAGGCGCCTGGATCAGCCAGATGTCGACCGTGCCGTTGCGGTCGGATGAAAAAGCGATCCACTGGCCGTCGGGCGACCAGGCCGGATGGTAATCCCTTCCGGAATGGAAGGTAAGCTGCGACAGCCGGCTGTCGCTGAATGACCACACCCAGATGTCCTCGCTGCCGCTGCGATCGGAGGTGAAAGCCAGAGCAGTGCCGTCGGGCGACCAGCAGGGCGTCAGATCGCGGGCCGGATCCCAGGTGATCTGGACCGGGGTCATGCCCACCAGGGAGGTGACATAGATGTTCATATCGCCGGAGCGAAAGGCGATGTCGCCGGAATACCAGTCCGGCTCATAACCGGGCCGGGTGGTCAGCTGTTCCCCCCCACCGCCGCCGATCGGCAGGACCCACAGGACCTGCGCGCCGCCGGCCTGCTGGGAAGAGACGACGATCTGCTGGCCGTCAGGCGACCACGATGGTCCGTTATCCCAGCCCTCATGATCGGTGATCTGCACAGGATCGCCGCCGGATTCGGAGATCTTCCAGACATCGGCGTTGCCGCTGCGAAAGGAGCTGAAGATGATCTCGGTACCGTGCCAGTCGGGATCGAAATCGTAGCCGGGATCGGTGGTCAGCTGGGTGGGAGCGCCGCCGGCCACCGAAACGATCCACAGGTCCTGATTCCCGGACTGATAGGACGCGTACACCAGGCGGGTGCCATCGGGCGACCAGCAGGCATATTCCGCGTTCGGGGCATCGAAGGTCAGCTGGATCTGCTCCGATTCGGTGGAGATATAGATGGCTACGCTGTCGCGGCTGGATAGATTGCGGTCGTCGGTGGCCACCAGGGTGACGGTGTGCCACTCGGTCGACAGATCATCACGGAGCAGATTGGCGCCCGTCCCCAGATACCCGTCGCGATTGGAGAACCATGACAGCTGGTCGTCCCGGAGGACATTGCCCTGCGCATCGCGGCCCACCCCCGAGAAGTAAACGTCCTCGCCAAGAGCGAAACTGGTGCTGTCCCCGGGGACCATGATAGCAGCCGTGGGCGGATTATTGATCTCGTTGTTGACCACCACGCTGACCTCCGCCGAGGTGCCGACATTGCCAGAGGGATCGTAGGCTTTGGCCACGATGGTGTGCTTGCTGCCGTTTTCCAGAATGACGGTTTCCCAGCTGTACTCATAGGGCTCCTGCTGGCTGGTGGTCTTGAGAACCTCATTGATGTAGAATTCCACCCGTTCCACCGCCTCGTTGTCCGCCGCCTCGACGTGGACGATGACGATCCCGGAGACCGAGGTGTTTCCCTTGGGATAGGTCACCCGCACCGTGGGCGCCTGCTCGTCGGCCGCGGTGGGCGTCTTCTCCTCACAGGCCAGCAGGAGCATTCCGGCGGCCAGGAACAGAAGGCCGGCGGCGATGAGCCATCCGAGGGCCCCCGGACCCGGTCTGCCCGGCCGGGAGGCTGCCGTCCTCATCAAGCGCCTCCGGTCCTCATCCAAGGGACGGAGATCCGCTTTCCTGTGCCGATCCCATAGACCGGCAGATCGTTTCAACCGCTTCATCAAGTTCCATCTCCTCCTGCTGGCCCTTCTCCATATCCTTGAGAATCAAGCGTTTGTTTACTAATTCCTGTTCTCCGATGATGATCGCATAGCGCGCCGACAGGCGATTGGCCGCCCGCATCTGAGCGCGCATGCTCCGGCAAAGATAATCCGTCTCAGCCCGCACACCGCGGTCGCGCAGCTCCTTCAGAATCCTCAGGCCGGCTTCCTGAGCGCGGGCCCCTAGAAGAATGGCGAACAGATCGACCCGGTCGGGCTGGGACCGGATGAGATCCTTCCTGGACAGGACCAGGAGCAGCCGTTCCATGCCGGCGGCAAAGCCCACGGCCGGGGTGGGCGGCCCTCCCAGCATTTCCACCAGGTCATCGTACCGGCCGCCGCCGCCCAGGGCATCCTGAGCGCCCAACTCGCCGCTGATCACCTCGAAGGCCGTCCGGGTGTAATAATCCAGACCGCGCACCAGGCGCCCATCGAGGATATAGCGAAGGCCGAGCCCCTCGAGCAGTTCCCGGACTCTGGCGAAATGCCGGTCGCACTCGGAACAGAGATGATCGCTCATCAGGGGCGCATCCCCTGTCCGCTCCCGGCAGCTGTCGCGCTTGCAGTCCAGGACCCGCATCGGATTGCTCTCATAGCGCTGGCGGCAGTCGGAACAGAGATCATCCAGACGCTCCCCGAGAAAATCCCTGAGAACATCGCGGTAACCGGGCCGACAGGCGCGGCAGCCCACGGAGTTGAGCCGCAGGCCCAACTCGCTCAATCCCAGCCGGTGGTAAATGCCCATGGCCAGGGCAATGATCTCCACATCCTGAGCCGCATCGGCCGCCCCCAGGGCCTCCATACCGAACTGATGGAACTGGCGGTAGCGCCCTTTCTGGGGATTCTCCTGACGAAACATGGGGGCGATATAAAACAGCTTCACCTGCGGCGAACTGGCCCCCAGGTTGTTCTGGATATAGGCCCTGACCACCGGCGCCGTCCCCTCCGGGCTGAGGGTCAGGCTGCGGTCGCCGGCGTCCTGGAAGGTATACATCTCCTTGCCGACGATATCGGTATCCATGCCGATGCTGCGGCTGAACAGCTCGGTGTGCTCGAAGACGGGGGTACGGATCTCGCCATAGTGATAGGCCGCCATCATCCGGCGGACCAGATCCTCCACGGCCCGCCACTGGCCGACCTCATCGGGCAGAATATCGTGTGTCCCCTTGACGGTCTGATAACGCATGCCGAATTCCCCCGGAGCTATTCCTCTACCGCTCGCCACTGGCCGACCTCATCGGGCAGAATATCGTGTGTCCCCTTGACGGTCTGATATTTCATAGGCACAGGTCCCAGCAAGCATGAACTGGCTAAAGTTATATCAAAATAACCAGCTCCGAGGGAGGTGTCAACAGAAAAAGGGATCGCAGGGCGATAAAACCGCCCCGGGACCCTATTCGCTGCCCTTCAGATAGGGCCGGCCCACCGAGGCCGGCGGGGTAGCCCGGCCCACGGCGCTGACCAGAACGATCATGGTAGCCAGATAGGGGATCATCTGGATGAACTGAGTGGGTATGCCGCCGCCCTGCAGCGACATCTGCAGGGCCTCCAGAAAACCGAACAGCAGGCAGGCACCGGCCGCCCCGAAGGGCGTCCATTTGCCGAAAATCAGGGCTGCCAGGGCGATGAAGCCCCGGCCGGCGGACATGTTCTTGACGAAATAGTGGGTATTGAGCGACAGAAAGGCGCCTCCCAGTCCGGCCAGGGCCCCGCTGATCAACACCCCGGCATAACGCATCAGGGTCACTCTGACGCCCACCGTGTCGGCCGCCAGGGGATGCTCTCCCACGGAGCGAAGCCGCAGCCCGAAGACGGTCTTAAAGAGCAAAAAATGCGCCAGGATAACGGCCGCCAGGGCGATATAGACGAGGGGAGAATGCCCGCTGATCATCTTGCCCAGCACCGGAATACGGTCGATCAGGGGGATCCGCCAGGGGGCCAGCCCGGCGACCCGCTCCGAGTTCCCGGAATTGCCGTAGACCACCCAGCAGAGGAACTGGGTGGCGCCCAGGGCCAGCAGGTTCACGGCCACCCCGCTGACGATGTGGTCGGCCTTGAAGGTCACCGTCACCACGGCATGGATCAGGGCCGTGGCCAGGCCCGCCAGCAGCGCCGCCAGCACCCCCACCCAGGGATTGCCGGAGTAATGGGCGGCCACCACGGCGGCAAAGGCTCCGTTGAGCAGCATGCCCTCCAGGCCGATATTGACCACTCCGGAGCGTTCCGAGAAGACCCCGCCCAGGGCTGCCAGGGTCAGCGGGGTGGCCAGCCGGATGGAGGCCGCGATGAGGTCTATGCCGATCATGGATCACCCCCGGCGATAGGATCCCGGTCGATCATCGACGAAGCCTCCTGACGATGTCCCGATTGATCACGGAAGGTTCCTTTTGTTCAGAAAGTTACCAGCTATCGGAGGGCGTTCCGGCGGCCGGCCGGCGCCGTCGTGATGCTCCCGCCGCCGGCTTTCAGCTCATCCGCCGGCCGGCCCAGCGGCGGAAGACCTGATCGCCGACCACCACACAGATGATGATAACGGCCTGCAGGACCATGACCAGCTCCCGGGGAATATCGGTGAAGATGTCCACCTCCAGGGCCCCGGTGTTGAGGATGCCGAACACCACCGCCGCGATCACCACGCCCAGGGGGTGATTGCGTCCCAGCAGGGCCACGGCGATGCCCGTAAACCCCAGCCCGGTGGAAAAACCGTCCAGGAACCGGTGCCGGTAGCCCATCACCTCGTTGACCCCCACCAGGCCAGCCAGGGCTCCGCTGATGACCATCGACAGCACCAGGACCGGGCCCACCCGGACGCCGCCGTAGAGGGCGGCCCCGCGGCTCATCCCGACCGCCCGGATCTCGTACCCCATCCGCGTCCGGAAAAGCACCAGGTAGGCCCCGACGGCCGCCACCAGGGCCAGCAGCAGGGCGTAGTTCAGGGGGTTGCTGTCCGGCAGGGCGAAACCCAGTCGCCGGGCCAGCGGGGCCATCCGGGGGATCCAGGCGGCGGTCGCGATCTCCCGGGTCTGGGGGATCATCTGATCGGGCTCCTTGAACACCCGGTTGACCAGGAAATTGGTGGCCAGCACGGCCATGAAATTGAGCATGATCGTGTTGATCACCTCGTGAACGCCGAACCGGGCTTTCAACAGACCCGGCACCAGGCCCCACAGGCCCCCCCCCAGGGCGGCGGCCAGCATGCAGATCGGGATCAGGACCACGGCCGGCAGGCCGGTCAGGGTAAAACCCACCCAGGCGCACAGAAAAGCTCCCACGTAAAGCTGTCCCTCTCCCCCGATGTTGAACAGGCCGGCCCGGAAGGCGAAGGCCACCGCCAGGCCGGTGAAGATCAGGGGGGTGGCGGAGAACAGCACGTATCCGAAACCGTCTATGCTGCCCAGCCCGCCGCGGAACATGACCGTGTAGATGTGAACCGGATTCTGCCGCAGAAAGAGGATGATCACGGCCCCCACCCCCAGAGCCAGGAGGAAAGCCACCAGGGGAGAGACGATCTGCAGAACGATGAGCTGGCCCCGCTGGCGCACGGTCAGGCCTCCCTTTCCCGGGTACGTCCATCGCCGCCGTCCTGACCCCCGCTTTGCCCCATCATCAGCAGGCCCAGGGTCCGC
>CAZOYL010000046.1:0-4244 GCA_964584035.1 uncultured Gemmatimonadota bacterium
AAAAACGGTTCATTGATGGTCACGTTCTTGATGGCCACCAGGCGTTTGCTGCTCTCCAGATCCAGGATGCGGTCGATCAGAAGAAAGGGATAACGATGAGGCAATATCCGGTGAATAGCGCCGATGTCCAGCTGGTACTGGGTGGCGGGTGTGTCCTGGTATTTCGAAAGTAACTTTTTCTTTTCATAGTACTTGCGGATCTCTTTCACCAGCGCCACATTGGCAGCATGGCCCGATCGGGCCGCCAGCACGTGTGCTTTGAGATTGACCCCCAGCAGAAAGAGATCGCCGATCAGATCCAGAGCCTTATGCCGGCAGGGTTCGTTGGGAAACCGCAGTTTGGAATTGTTCAGAAAGCCGTTTTTGCCGATGAAGACCTTTTTCTTCAAACCGAACAATTTCTTGAGGTACTCCAACTCCTCCTCATCCACCTCATGGTCGCCCACCACCAGGGCGTTATCCAACGTGCCTCCCTTGATCAAGCCCTGTTCCTTCAACGCCTCCACCTCATGCAAAAAACAAAAGGTTCTGGCCGGAGCAAACTCCTTGACGAAATCGTCATCCAGGGAATACATGGCGGTATATTGGGTGCCCAGTGCGGGATGTTTGTAGTCGGCCATAAAGGTGATCATGAAATCATCGGCCGGGATGGCCACCAGCTCAACACCCTTCTCCTTCTTCTTGGAGTACCAGATGGGCATGTCGATTTCGACGAACTCTTTTGGTTTGTCCTGTTCCTTATTGCCCACTCTGAGCAGAACATCAACGAAGGGCTTGGCGCTGCCGTCGCCAACCGGCGGTTCGTTGGCATCCAGTTCCACCAGGAGATTATCGATCCGCAGTCCGCCCAGGGCGGAGAGCACGTGCTCCACGGTGTGAATCTTGATCTGTCCCTTCCCCAGGCTGGTACCTCTATCCAGGCCCATGACGTAATTGATCAGGGCCGGTATTTCAGGACGGTCCTTTAGGTCTGTGCGCACAAAACGGACACCCGAGCCGGCCGGCGCCGGCCTGAAAGTTACGGTAGTCTTGTTGCCGGTGTGCAGTCCGGTGCCCGAATACGACACGGCCTTTCGAATGGTCCGCTGTGGTGCATTCATTCTTCTTCCCCCCGCGGAGGAGCTTCTTTTTTCTCCAGCTTATGAACGCGCTTGAATAATCCTGGCAGGCGGTTGATACAGGCTTCAATTTGCTTGGCCTTTTTCATCGGACGGGCCGGTGTTCCGAACACCACCGTTTTGGGCGGGACCGTCTTGCTGATCCCGGATTGTGCTGCAGCTATGCTTTCATCGCCGATCTCGATGTGTCCCACCACACCGACTTGTCCAGCCAGGATGACGTTGGCCCCGATGCGAGTACTTCCGGAAACACCCACCTGGGCCATCAGCAGGGTGTTAGGACCGATGATGACGTTATGGGCGATCTGTACCAGGTTATCGATCTTTGTCCCCCGGCCGATCCGGGTGGCGCCCAGGGTTCCCCGATCGACGGTCACGTTCGATCCGATCTCAACCTGATCCTCGATCTCGACCGTTCCAACCTGGGGGATTTTAAGGTGATTTTTCCCTTCCTGGGCGTAGCCGAAGCCATCGCTTCCGATGACGGTTCCGCTGTGAATGATGACCTGGTTGCCAATGTTCACTCGTTCTCGAATGGTCACGTTGGCATAGAGCACCGTTCCGGAGCCAATCCGCGTGCGGTCACCGATCGAGACCAGCGGGAATACCACCGCCCGGTCTCCGATGTGAACTTCATCTCCGATCACGGCGTGTGCGCCAATGCGCACATCCTGTCCCAGTTCGACACCTTCTCCAATGACGGCCGTGGGGTGTATGCCGGGTGGGCTCGAAGCGACGGAGGGATAAAACAGACGCATTATGGTGGCGAATGCCAGCCGGGGTCGGGAGACGCGAATGAGCGTTTTCCCGGAACATGAGGTCTCCGCGGCGACGATCACGGCAGAGGCCGCGGTGGTCTGTAAGAGGGGTTCGTACTGGGGAGAATCTAAAAAGGTGATATCTCCGGGTTGGGCCTCGGCGATGCCGGCGACTCCCGTGATCCGGGCTTCGCCGTCTCCCTCCACCTGACCTTCAAGCTCACGGGCGATCTCGGCGACCGTTTTTTCCACAGGCACCTCGGCAGCTGGAAGACTTACTCGATCTCTTTGTTCAGCTCTTCAATGACCGCATCGGTGAGATCGAAATCGGTATCAGCGTAAGCAATACTGCCAGCCACCGCGTCGAAGACATAATTGTAGCCCTCTTCCTGGGCCAGGCGAGCGATGACGCTGTTGATTTTATCCAAAACAGGTTGGGTCAGTTCGGCATTGCGCCGTTCCGCCGTACCATCGGGGCCGAAAATGGTGTTGACGTATTCCAGGTAGGCCGTCTCTTTGGACTTGTATTCTCCCTGTTTCTCCTGCTGCTTGGTCTCGCTGAGAGCATGAAAAGGAAGCCTGGGAGGCAGAACGCTGACCTCTCCCTTGATATAGGCGGCCAGGCTGTCCACCTGGCTCTTCATCTCCTCGGTGCGTGTCTGCCATTCTTCCACTTCCTTGTTGAACCGTTCCTGAACGTCCGAAAAGGCTTTATAACGAGCGAAAATTTCGGCGGAATTGACGTACCCGATCTTCAGATCTGCGGCCTGGACCGCTGTCAGGCAGAGAAGGACCAGGAGAGCTCCCAAGACCCCGGCGGTCACAGAATGACGAAACTGGCACATAGCTTACCCCCCCTTTGCAAACATTTTACTGTGAACCGATATCCTGTCGTCGACCGACTTATTTAAAATGATGTCCCCAGCTGGAAATGCGGGTGCCATTCCCCACCTGCCAGGTTGTCGAAACCATAGGCCAGATCGAAACCGATGACACCGATCATGGGAGCGACGATCCGAATGCCCACTCCGGCGGAGCGTTTCAAATCGGTGATGTCGGTTTCAGCCAGACTTTTCCAGGCATTTCCCGCATCCATAAACAGCAGCCCGTAGATCTGCTGCTCCACAACAGGGAATTGATACTCGGCGGTGAATATAAGCATCGTTTTGCCGCCGATCTCGGACCCGTTCTCGGTCGGGCCCACGGAGCGATTGTCATAACCACGGATCATGCCGTCGTAGCTGGTGCCTCCGGGCATAAATCTTTCGCTGAAAGGCACCTTCTGGGAGCTGGTATAGGTATCCACGATGCCGGCTTTTGTTTTCAGCATCAGGGTAATTTTCCACAGGTTCTGAAAATACCAGGAGGAATCGAAAATATGCTTGTGATAATTGACATCACCCCCCAACACGCCTCCGGCAAACTCTGAACTGATCGAGTGCACCGAACCCATGGTGGCAAACTCCGGCAGATCTCGACTGTCTCGAATGAGCGTGAAGGTAGTGCTGCTGGTTCTCTGAGGCCAATCGATGAGCCGGAGATCATATTCCTGTGACGGATTATATGAGTTTGAAAAATTTTTATATTCAACATCTTCAAGACGATATTTCCAGTATATTCTGAAGTAATCATCCGGCCATGACAGCCGTCGACCCAGTCGCAGATCACCGCCACGGCGAACCTCGGTATAATAACTGCTCCAGGTTCGGCTGGTCTGATAGAGGTCGAATCCGGCACTGGTGGGTGTATCCAGAAACCACGGCTCCGTAAATCCGATCCTGATATTCTGTGTGGTCTTCCCAAAGTCCCAGTTGAAATCCAGGTTCTGTCCGTTGCCGAACAGGTTGGGAACTCCCAGTCCAATGGTTCCCACCAATTTGTCCTGTTCACTGTATCCCACGCCCACCTGTGCTTGCCCGGTGGGCTTCTCCTCCACCTGAAAGACCAGGTCTATGTCACCGTTGGGAAGGGTTCGATAGTCTGGGATAACATTTCCGAAGAAATTGAGGTAATAGACCTCCCGGTGACTCCTGAGGAAAGCCGAGCGCTTGAAGATTTGGCCCGGCTTGATGACCAGTTCCCGGCGAATGACCTTTTCTTTTGTTTTCGTATTGCCGGTGATGATGATCTTATGCACTCTGGCCGGCTGTCCCTCGATGAACTCGAACTCGAGATTGATCAGTGAATCACTGGGCACCTGGCGGTCCAGAATCTGAGTATAGAGATAACCCTGCTCCTGATACATGGTGTAGAGATTGCCCAGGCTTTCGTCGTATTTCTCCTGGTTGAAAATATCTCCGCTGAGGAGAACGAATTGCTCCCGGAGCTGTTTCTCGGGGAACAGCTGATAGCCTCGCAGGGAGATCGT
>CAZOYL010000046.1:4344-15413 GCA_964584035.1 uncultured Gemmatimonadota bacterium
CCATCATCGAAGGCCTCATTTCCGGCGATCTCGATCTTCTCGACGTGAACTTTATAACCCTCTTCGATATGGAAGGTAAGCTGGACACGGCCCTGAGGATCCGGTTCGCTGAGTTCCGCATTTACCTGCGCCAGAAGATAACCCTTGGAAGTATAGAGTTCCTTAATCTTCTGAGCTTTTCTCTGCATCGCCGATGGACTGACGATTTGCCCTTCTCCCAGTTCGACAACGGCCAGAATCTCGTCCCGGTCGAGCTTGTCTTCTCCCTCGATGAGGACCTTTCCCAGCGCCGGGAATTCGCTCACCACCAAGACGACGCTGACATCCTCCCCAACCGGCTGTGTTTCCACACGGACGTCGGAGAATAATCCCAGCGAGTAGAGTCGGCGGATTATCTGCTGGATCGCTTCGGAATCCAGTCGGTCCCCGGCCTTGAGCCCGGCGGTATTGACAATCAGGGCTGAATCGGCGTAGACATTGCCCGACACCTGTACCTGAGCGATCTTTTCCTGCGCCATCACAGGGGTGGCCAGCAGCAGGGCCAGGATCGTCAAGCAGAATATCTGTCTTATCATGGAGACCATCCCTTTTGCATCCATGAGACCCGGGGTGAGTGAATGGCACCGGCCGGCGGTTCAGTCTCCCTTGGAGATGGAGATGTCTTTGATCAGCAGTTCGGTGTAGCCCTGGCGATGTCCTCTGGTGCGGCGATAGTCCTTCCGTCTTTTCATCTTGAAAACTATTACCTTGCGATTTTTTCCATGCGCCACGACCTGAGCTGTCACCCTGGCGCCGGCCACCGTGGGAGAGCCGACCACCGTATGATCACCATCCTGATAGAGCAAGACCTCGTCGATGGTCACTTGCTGACCCTCTTCGGCCTGCAATCGGGGGACTCGAAGGGTGTCGTCGGGAAAGACTTTGAACTGCATACCCCCTGTTCTTACAACTGCATACATATGACGTCTCCTTCCGTGAAATGGTTGCCCGAAAGCTTGTGACAGGTCACTGTTCACCAGCCACTGTTCATCAGCCGTTGTCAATCAACCGTCGTTAATAAACCACTGTCAATAAGACGCTTGTTATAAATCGCCGTTCAATATAGCGACCGGGCCGTGAATGTCAAGCCTTAAATTGGTCCGTGATATCCCGCTGTGAGCTCATTGAATAGATCCGGTACCGATCGGTCTTTAAGGTCGAATCGGCCTCAACCTGTATTTTAATATGATACTGCCGCCTCAGTTTGGACAGCTGTTCCGATCGATTTCTGAGCAGGTGTTCCCGGACCATCGGTGACACCACCAGCAGCAGGCGCTGGTTTTTTAGGCTGGAAGCAGCTCGCTTCAGCCAGCGATCGATCTTGGTCAGAACGGTAATACTTGAGGAAATCCGTCCGGTACCCTCACAGACCGGGCAGGCTTCCCGGAAGGTATGGATCAGGCTGGGACGAACTCTCTGGCGGGTCATCTCTACCAGCCCGAATTCACTCATCTCCAGCAGGGAGGTCTTGGAACGGTCCCTCTTGAGGTCTTTTTTTAACTCGCTGAAGATCCGGTGCCGGTGGTGAGCATCGTCCATATCGATAAAATCGATGACGATGATACCGCCGATGTCCCGCAGCCTGAGCTGCCGGGCGATCTCGTTCGTCGCCAGCATGTTGGTTTTAAACACCGTCTCCGCCTGGTTTCCCTTGCCGACGTAACGCCCGGTGTTGACATCGATGGTCACCAGGGCCTCGGTGTGGTCGATGACAATATAGCCGCCCTTCTTCAGCCACACTTTCCTCTGCAGCGTCTTGTCGATTTCTGACTCGATATCGTAGGCGTCAAAAATCGGTGTGCTATCGGAGTACAATTTTACATGGGAACAGAGATTTGGAGAGACCGTCTGGAGATAGGAGATGATCTCATCATAATCCTTCTTGGAATCCAAAACCAGACGGTCAATATCTTCGGTGAACAGGTCCCGTATGAGACTGGAAGTGATGCCCATCTCCTTGTGCACCAGGGCCGGGGCTCTGACCTTCCCGGATTTGACCTTTATCTGTTCCCAGATTTTCAGCAGCTGATTGATGTCCTGCCGAAATTCTTCCTCCGTTTTACCCTTTCCGATCGTCCGAACGATGAGGCCGAATCCTTCGGGACGAACGGTATGGACCAGTTTCTTGAGACGCTTCCGTTCCGACCAGGCATCGATCTTTCGGGATATGCCCAGATGGTCCGCATTGGGAATCAGGACCAGCAATCGGCCGGGAAGGGATATCTGGGTGGTCACACGGGGGCCCTTGGTTCCGATGGGCTCTTTAATCACCTGAACCAGTATCTCCTGGTTTTTCTTCAGGACGTCCTGAATGGGGGTATCACGCTTTCTTGGTTTTCTCTGAAAATCCTCTTCATCGGGAACGTCCAACAACGTGCCGGATTCAGCGATGGCATCGGAGACATCCGATATATGAAGAAAGGCCCTTTTAGGAAGCCCGATATCCACGAAAGCGGCCTGCATTCCGGGAAGCACCGATGTGACCACTCCTTTGATGATATGTCCCACCATCCGTTCGCTCTCGGAGCGCTCCACCCAGAGTTCGACCAATTGCTCCTCTTCCAGAATGGCAATACGGGTTTCATTCATGGCCACGTTGATGACGATCTCCTTGTGCACCGACCGTCCCTCCTTCTGGACCGTCACCGGACGATCCCGGGGTCGTCAGACGACGTCGAGAGGCGAAAACAGCCCGTCCTCGGTCTCAATATATTGAGCCACTCGTTCGACGGGTATGGTCAATAGACGTTCTCTGGGAAGCTTCAGCGCCAGTTCCAGAACCTCCTGGGGTCGAATGTGCCCCTCCGGTCCGGTCCGCAGTCGCATCAGAAGAAAAACAGATGACCGGATACGTTTCAGAGAAAGGTCCAGCAAGCGACCGCTGACGTCGATCGTTTTGGTCTCCTTGGGCGTTGATCTCTTTATGGTCAGGTGCTCAGCGCGAAGCAGGTTCTGCAGCATGCTATCGAGTTCGGATTCTCTTTCCAGACGGCTGATGTCCGCACAGTAGTCGGCTACGTTGATGGCGGCCGAGAGAGCCTCGGTCTTCCTGAAAACGGCCCGGGTGTCCAAGATTCTGAGACCCTGCGGCAACACCCTGCGCAGATGATAACCCAGGTCGCCAACCAGCGGTTTGGCGAACTGAAGGTCCATGTATTCAGCCTGACTGGTCAATCCCAGTGCCAGAGGAGGCCCGAAGGCGATCCGGGGATGAGGATGAAAGCCCTCGGAATAATCTATGGGTAATCCGGCGCGGCGGATGGTGCGTTCGAAGAGCCGGACCATATCCAGATGCGATAGGAACTTAAGCGGGCGTTCCTTGGTGTACTTCACCCGCATTCGGGTTCTGGCGATCTGGGAGCGTCCTCTGATGGTTCGTTTTTTATTTCTTCCCCACGCGGTGCCGGTTCCGCCGAATTCGGCGACGGTTTCTTCATCCGCGGCGACGGTTCCGTTGCTCTCCTGCTGCGGCTTATCCTTCTGACGCGGTGAGGAGGCCAGCTTTCCCTTTAGCTGCCGGCTTTGATGGACACCGCATTGATGACAGCCGCTCTGGCGGCAATCCGGAGTACTTTTCTCCTGCAGGGCCCGGTCCCGCTCCCCGGCCAGATATCGGGGACGGACACCATAGTTGATATGATCCCAGGGAAGCGGAATATCGCGGCTCCGTTCCCGGACATAGTGCCGGGGATCGATGCCCGTTTCTGAAAAGATCCGCTGCCAGCGAGAGCTGTCGAACTGCTCCGTCCAGCTGTCGAAGCGGCAACCGGACCGCCAGGCCAACTCCAGAGCACGACATAATTTACGGTCTCCCCTGGCGAAAACCGCCTCTAAAAAAGAGACCTGGGGATCACGCCAGCTGACACGCACCCCCCTGCGAGCGAGGCGGGATTTGAGGAAACGGGCCTTTTTCTCCAGCACATCGACGGAATCCTGTTCAGCCCATTGAAATGGTGTGTGCGGCTTGGGCGTAAAAGGAGATATGCTGATATGGATCTCCCGACGGCTCCCTCTTCTGACCTGACGTGTGATTTTCCTGCAGAGTTCAATGATAGCGTGAAGATCATCCCATGTTTCGGTGGGCAGACCGATCATGAAATAGAGCTTGATCGATTCCCAGCCGTTATCGAAAGCCATCTGCAGCGATCGGAATAGATCCTCCTCCAGGAAATCTTTATTGATCACCTTACGAAGGCGCGTGCTGCCCGATTCTGGAGCGAAGGTCAGGCCGGTTCGCCGGACTTGATGCATGGAAAGAGCCAGTCGTTTGGTGAAAGATTCCGGACGCAGCGACGGCAAAGCCAGGGCGATTCTTCGATCGGCCAGCAGCCGGTTCAGCTCGGAAATAACGTCGGCCAGCGAAGTGTAGTCGGAGCTGGACAGAGAGACCAGGGATACTTCATCCCAGCCGCTATGATCGATACCGTTGACGGCCTCCTCGATAATATCCTGCGGAGATTTTTCGCGAACGGGACGGTACACCATGCCAGCATGGCAGTACCGGCATCCCCGTGTACAGCCCCTCATAATCTCGATGCTGAGGCGGTCGTGAGCGATCTCTGTCAGGGGAACAAGGGGCCGTGAAGGATAGTATTCCGGCTTTAATTCAGCAACGATCCGAGCTTCGATGGAAGGCGGTGCCTCCGACTGCAGGGGAAGAAGTTCCCTGAACTGTCCTTCTTCGTCGTAGCGGGGGCGATAGAGTGCAGGCACATAAATACCCTGCCTCCCGGCCAGCCCGACCAGAACCTGCTGCCGGCTCCATCCGCGTTCCTTCCCGCGGATGATCTCATCGGCGATCTCCCCCACCAGTTCTTCCCCGTCACCGATGACGAAGGCATCGATAAAATCGGCCAGCGGTTCTGGATTGGAAGCGCACGATCCCCCGGCCAACACCAGAGGGTCCGATTCGCTGCGATCTTCGGTGTGAAGAGGGATCCCGGCCAGATCCAGCATATTCAAGACATTTGTGAAATTCAGCTCGTGCTGCAGGGTGAATCCGAGCACATCGAACTTGGCCACGGGCAGATGCGATTCTAATGAAAAGAGGGGGATCCCCCTCTCTCTCATCAGGCTCTCCATGTCTACCCAGGGAGCGTAAACTCTTTCGGCCACGGCATCCGAGCGCCTGTTCAACAGATGATACAGGATCTTCAATCCCTGGTGGGACATCCCGATCGAATACGTGTCAGGATAGGCCAGGGCAAAACGAACGGAGACTCCGGCATGATCCTTGCGACAGACGTTCAGCTCATTGCCCACGTATTGGTGAGGCTTGGAGACCAATGGCAGAAGGGGTTCGATGTCGGTCTCGAACCGTTTCCGGGCACCCTTTAGCCATAGATCGTTTTGTTGTTGCATTGGCACACGTTGACCATCTTCTGAATGAAACGATAGGATCCTTTAGGAGATCGCTCAGAGGTTACCAGTCTGACCACCTGCATGGGAGTGCCGCATTGGGGACAGCTTTTCTGTCCCCGAGCCTGAGCATGTGCCACCTTATCGGCAAAACTCTGACGTTTGGCCATATATTCCTCCTGTTTGGAAGGCGATGAAAAGATTCATGAGATATCCTCATTAAATTAGTCGATAAAGTCTTTCTTGTCAATAGAAAACCAATCTGTTCCGTTTACGAAAATATAGCGCCATAGATCTGCATCAGCTTGGAGCCACGGTAATAATGTTTTAAAATGTCCTCTGTCTCATATCCCCGGAGGGCCATCCCGGCCGCCCCGGCCTGGCACATGCCCACTCCGTGGCCCCATCCAGCGCCGTGGAAAGTAAAAGATTCCGGAAGTCCGTCCGGTCCCAGATGTCGCTCGACAGTAAAACAGGAACTGTGAAGATGGGTCGGGGACAGAGCGCGACGAATGTTCAACTCGCCCTCGATCACCAGCTCATCCTCATCTCCCAGAATGTGGACGGACAGACAACGGCCCGAAATGCCCCTCTTCAGGGGCAGGATGTCCAATATATATCCGACATCGATCCCGGTTTTTTCTTTCAGTATATCCTCCAGCTCCTGCCGGGTGTAAGTCATTTCCCAGCGAAAATATTTGCGGGTATAGTGCATGGCCCGGGGGACCTGCTCAGACAGATGATTGCAGAAGGCCGGCGGCCGGGCTTCGATCCAGCTGTCGAGATCCTCTCCGTCCTTTTGCAGAGAAAAAATCCAGTCGGCGCTCTGATCGGACGGCAGGTCGAAAGCGCCCTGCAGGTAGGTTATAGGTGTTCCGCCCCAGACGTTCTGATTTTGTTCGGTGTGCCCGCCGCAAACGGCGCTGTAGTATGTCTCGCAAATACGACCCTGGTAGACCAATACCTGCCCCCTGGTGGTTTCCACCGCCTCATTGGTCAGGGCATGTTCCTCGCTCACGCCGGCGTATGCCTGACAGTGCACCTCGGCGCAGAGGTGAAAAGGGTCCAGACGGTGCTGGATGCCCCATCGGGCCAGGGTATAGCTGCGCGCGGCAATCGCCTGAGCGCGCAGGGCAGCGGGAGGAAACCCCGGGCTCATCTCCTTGGGAAGCACGCCCTTAAGGTATTGCTCCAGAAGCAGCTCATTGATGCATAAAACCTTGCCGTCGTTTCCCAGGCGAAACTCCAGCCGGCCGCGATAGGTGCGGTCCTCCTGACGTTCCCAGGCATAACCGCGTCCAATGGTCACATCCTCAAGGTTGAAGAGTCCGTCGGGTCCTCTTTTGACCACCGAGAAAGGCTCGGCAGAGGAAATGACGACCTTTCCGTCTGGATCGATCAGGTCCAGAGCCCCCAGTGGCGGGGTCGACATTTCCGGGATGATTCGCCGGAGAGCATCAGCGGGCAGCTGATCATGCTGAGCGGAGGCCTGTTCTTCCGTGGCATAGGGGCCGATAGAGACCCAGTACTGGCGGTTATCGTTCATCACACGCTCTCCGATAGAAATCGCCTCTCCCACCGTTATGATCCGGCCTGTCCATCCACGGTCCTCCAGGCTGCGCAGACGATCCCTGGCCCGCTCGAGCTGATTCTCCTCATACAGCACGACGTCATAGACCATACCGGCCGGCCGGCCGTATTTCAGACGAACGCTCCAGGTGTCAGCGGCCGTTCCGGAGCTGAACAAGATTTGTCCGGTCGGACTGACCGCCCAGAATTCCGAAGTACAGCTGAACCGAACCTCCTGCTCGCGCTGCACGACAGCTACACGGATAATCGGTTCCGTAAGCGTCTCAGCGGTCGGCACAATCTTCGGAGCCGGAGCGCACCGCCACTGAGCCGACAGGCAGACGAACAGGCAGCCGGCCAGTATCAGTTTCACCGCCATGTTGATTTGACTGAACGTTCGATCCTTCATAAAAGCCTCCCTTGCGGGTTCGCCGATCATTCCAAAACGTATAACGGGCATGGACCTCGTCTCCCCCGCTCTTTCGGGTCTCTACCATCATCTCAACGGGGAACATTCAAACTCAGGACCTTGCGATCACCCGGGCGGCCGCTGTACGGCCGTTCATCATTGCGCGCCAGCTGGTTCCATTAGACAACACCTCGATTCTGACGGACCCGCCGGGCTTGAGACCCTGCTCCAGCATCAGCACCCGCCGACGCGTAAGCCCGATCCTGAGCAGCAATGCCAGCGAACGGCGGCCCTCCTGAAGCTGAAACCGGAACCGGCGGATGTTGCCTATCCGCCGATAAGTGGCGGCGACCCTGTCACGGCCCACGGCGAAACGGAACCGCACCGTGCCCCACTCGTCAGGGACGGATGGCTGGATGAGCACCCGGTTTTGCAGGGCATCGGGTCGTATGCCTAAATAATCCTGATAGACGACCCGGATATACTCGGCCAGACTCCAGGCTTGAGAATAGGTGCCGGCCTCATTATCGTTCTCCTCGATCGGTACGGCGTTGAACAGCTCGCTGAGAGTTCCGGCAGAGCCCTTGTCCAGAATATGATCGGTGAGTATTCCGGTCAGAGCAGAGGCCCTGGAAAGATATCCGTGCCTGACCAGCGCCGTGATCAGCGGGCCGGTCAGCCAGGGCCAGACATCGCCGTTATGATAGGCCTGATCGAAGTGATAGCGCCGCCCGCCGATGTGCTGCGGACGAAACTGAGGATCATCCGCGTCCAGAGTGCTGACCCCGTATGGGGTGACCAGCCTGCGGAGCAGCTTTTGAAGAACCGATCGTTCCTGCTTCAATGTCAGCAGCGGATCACGCGTCACGGTAAGGGCAAGAAGCGCGTTGGGTCGGATCTGCCGATCCGGGGAACCGTCGGAATTGAGGTGGTCGTACAGATACCCCCGATCCGGATCCCAATACAGACGCTGGAAAACATCGCTCACCCGGTCGGCCCAACATTGCCACCGATCCGCCAATGGCGCCCGCCCGCAAAGACCGGCCAGGCGTGAGCCGGCCGTCAGGGCGGCCTGCCAGAGCGCCTGGATCTCGACGGCCCGATCATCCCGGGGAGTCACCGGGTGTGCATCGCCGCCGGCGTCCATCCAGGTTTCGGCCGGACCGTGCCGGACCAGGCCGTGCGGATCGGTTCGCAGACGGATTTCCCCCTCCAGAGCATTCTCCACCGCGGGAAAAAGCTTTTTCAGGGTGATCGTGTCGCCGGAATATCGCCCGTATTCCTCCAGCTGCCGCACGAACCAGAGGGTGCCGTCGGCGGTGTTGTACATCCGGGTACCGGGTTCCAGGAGATTGGGGATCCTTCCAAAGGTCTTCGATCCCCGCCGTTCATCCTGCTGGCCGGCCAATGATGACAGCAGTTTGCGAGCCAGCAGGAACTGTCCCGTGACCCAGGAGGATCCGGGAAGCGATAGGCAGGTGTCTCTGCCCCAGTAGTTGGCGAACCAGGGGAATCCGGCATAGATGCCTCTTCCACTCTGGTTCATGATCAGGCCGTCCAGAGAGATTCGCGCCCAGGCCAGGGCGGTATTGAAACGAGCCTGATCGGTATGGACCGGACAGCTGGACAGCAGTCTCTGCAGACGCTTTTTTTTCCGGAGGATGAGGCGTCCGGCAGAGGGTAGGATCCTCGCGAAACGCTCCCGCAGCTCTTTTTGATTGCGGCCGGCCAGACATAGAAAACGGGCTCTCCCTCTGATGGCTTGAAAGTGGAGATCGCCCGGCTCATAGGGGTAGCTCCCGGCCATGACCCCGCGAAGTTTCCCGCGCCGGTAAATACACCGTTCCTGCCGGGCACGGGGCTGAAAAATCAGCGGCACATCGGCGCCCAGTCCCATCCAGGCAGGGGACCCCTCGACGGTCAGGTCACCACGCAGCAGTACCAGGCGTTCTCCGGGACGCCAGCGCACCTGATAGCGGGTCCGCCGGGGCTGCCGAACCGGACGTATGTCCGCCACCGGACACCAGACTCCCCGCTCCAGTCCTGGCCCCCGTAACTCGACTACCAGGGCGGACAGGCCGTCCAGCAGGCAGATCGTCTCCCGCAGGCCGGTTTCAGGATATATCCGCTCCAGCAGATGCGGGTGCATCCGCACGGCGGCTGCAGCGGGATTCAACCACCGGCCATCAATCTGAAATCGCCAGGTCTCCAGCAGCTTCTGCATCCGGACACACAGTCCGTGATAGCTGCGCGAAGGCCCGGCCGAGGTTTCGCCGCTCCAGTGAGCGGTTTCCTTATCGGTGTAAACGTATTCTCTGCTGATCCCGGGAGGAATCTCTATGATCAGGCGATCAAAATCATCGAGTTGGTGCGGACTCATGTCTCCTCCGGGAGGCAGAACGACGATGAGATCTCCAGGGTTGTCCAGGACAGAAGGAAGAGCGGCCCGGGGAGCCGCTCTTCCAGGAAGCACCGGCATAAACACGATCTTTCAGAACGATGCCGGTCATAAAGATTCCAGGGTTTTACGGATCCGCGCCAACCCCTCTTCGATGTTGGCCACGGAATTGGCATATGAAAATCTCAAATAGCCGTCACCATGCTGGCCGAATGAGGTTCCCGGCAGAACGGCCACCCCCCCCTCCTGAAGCAGACGATCGGCCAGTTGGCGACAGTCTAGGCCGGTCTGGGTAACGTTCGGAAAAACATAAAAAGCGCCCCGCGGCTTGAGGCAGGAGATGCCGTCGATCGCGTTGAGACCCTCCACGATGACGTCCCGGCGGCGGCGGAATTCTGTCACCATCTTGGTGACCTCGTCCTGCGGTCCCCGGAGCGCCTCGATGCCCGCCATTTGCGTGAAACTGCAAGTACAGGAATTGCTGTTGGTCTGAAGCTGAGCGATTTTCTGAGCCAGATCTGCCGGCATCACCCCGTATCCCATACGCCAGCCGGTCATGGCATAAGATTTTGAATATCCGTTGAGAAGAATGGTCTGCGACGCCATATCCGGTTCCGAGAAGATGCTGTGATGCTGCCCCTCGTAAATGATCCGGTGATAGACCTCGTCGGTCAGCACAACGATGTTCTTCCCCCGAACCATGTCGGCGATGGCCGCGAGATTTTCCTTGCTGAGCACTCCGCCGGTGGGATTTTCCGGAGAATTGATGATCAACATTCGAGTTTTCGGCGTGATCAAGCTGACCAGCTCCTCGATATCCATCTCAAAATCGTTTTCCTCTCGGAGAACGATGGGGACGGCTTTCCCGCCGATGAATTCGATCACCGATTCGTAGATGGGAAATCCCGGGTTGGGATAGATGACTTCATCTCCCGGATTGATCAGCGCCAGGATAGCGAAAAACATAATGGGTTTGGCTCCCGGCGTAACCACCACCTGATCCGGATTGACTTCGACACCCCAGGCCCCGGAGACCTCCCCGGCGATCGTTTCCCGAAGGGCGGGCAGGCCGGCGGAAGGACCGTAGTGAGTATAACCTTCATCGATCGCTTTTTTCGCCGCCCGGCGTATGTTTTCCGGAGTATCGAAATCGGGTTCTCCGATTTCCAGATGAATGATCGTTCTTCCCTTTGCTTCAAGGGCTCGAGCCTTGGCTAAAACTTCGAATGCGGTTTCGGTTCCGAGCCGCGACATCCGTTCCGCCAAAGGTATCACATCACACCTCCTCTATGAAAT
>CAZOYL010000046.1:15513-17997 GCA_964584035.1 uncultured Gemmatimonadota bacterium
TGGTCACAGGTTGCGCAGACGATCGACATCGTTGAACATCACGAATATGATCAGCAGAATGATGAGCGCAAGGCCGATCTGCTGGACGATCAACCTCTGGCGCTGGGTCAGCGATCCGCCCTTGATGAACTCGACCACCAGGATGCACATCTGGCCCCCGTCCAGCACGGGAATCGGCAGCATATTGATCAGGGCAAGGTTCACGCTCAGCATGGCCATGAAATAGAGCAAATATGTGAAACCCTGCCGGGCCGTCTGTCCGGCCACCTGGGCGATAAAAATGGGCCCGCCGACCAGCCGGGCGGAGACCTGTCCGGTCACCAGCCCCTTGATGAATTGCACGATTTCCCGGGTAGTCAGGAAGGTCCATCGCAGGCCTTCTTCCACCGCCTGGATCGGACCGATCTCTTTGCGCAGGATTTTTGAAGTGATACCCACGTATCCGGCGACGGTTATTTCTCCGTTCTCATCGGGAACGCCTCTCGACCGGGTCATGATCTCGGCCCGGAGGATTTGCTCTCCGCGCCGCCACCGCAGGGTGATGATGGTGTCGGGCCGGGCCTGGATCAATCCGGACATCTCCGACCAGCGCTCCACCGGGAAACCGTCGACGGCTTCGATCACATCGCCGCTGCGAATCCCGGCCTGATCGGCCGGTCCGTCCTTCTCGACCTCCCCCACCTCGGTGGTGAACAGCGGTAAAATCCCCAGCTGATCGGGTTGCTCGGTGGTCGCCGGCAGCAACTCGCCGGTCAGTTCCTGACTATGGCCGTCTCGTGACACTCTGATCGTGATCCGGCCGCCGTCTTCGGGGAGGTATTCATAGATTTCATCCCAGGTCGAGACGACCTGATCGTTCACGGCCGTCACTCTATCCTCGATCTCGAGACCCATGTTCTGCGCCGACGATCCATCCGCGATCTCTCCGACGACAGTGTCGAAGGTGCCGATGCCGGTGACGATCAGGATGAAAGAAACCAATAGAATGGCAAACAGATAATTCATGGCCGGCCCGGCGATGATCACCAGAGCCCGCTGCCATCGGGGCCTTGAAAGAAACTCACGAGGTGAGCCGGTCAACGGTTCTTCGGGATTATCTCCGGCCATTCTGACATAGCCGCCCAGAGGTACCCAGGAGATGCAGTACTCGGTTTCGCCGATCCGCCAGCCCAGAAGTTTGGGGGGAAATCCCAGGGAAAAGCGCTCCACCTTGATGCCCAGGAACTTGGCCACCGCGAAGTGACCCAGTTCGTGGATGAAGATCAAAACGCCGAGAACGAATATGAAAGACAGCAGTGTGATCATCTCATTTTCCTCAATCGATGGAGCTGACGACCAGGTCGACGACCGACTCTCTGGGAACCTCTTCTCCGGTCTCGACAGATTGTTCCAGGACCGTTTCCGGCAACAGATCTTCATCCTGGAGGTAGGTGATGGTTCCGATCCTGATTCCGCTGTCCTGAGCCAGAAGAATGGCGCCCTCGAGGCTGTATCCGGTAAAGTCCGGCACGATGGCAGTGGGCGGTACGGGACCCTGACTGACCAGCAGATCGATCACCTCACCCTGATACACTTCCGCTTTATATCCCGGTGCGCTGGAGATCACCACTTCCGCTGGGAAATCCTCGGTATACATCCAGGAGATCTTTCCCAGACCCAGATTGACCCGATCCAGGAGCAGGCGGGCCTGCCGAAGAGAGACCCCCTGCAAATTGGGTACCGTCACCTTCTCCCCTCCCCGGCTGACGATCACGCTGATACTGCGGCCCTTTCCCTTGACCAGACTGCCACCCTCGGGCTGCTGCCAGAGCACCATTCCCGGGGGGATAAAGGGGTCATATTCCCGCCCCGTCTCCATCAGCTGCAAGCCCCTGTCGGTCAGAGTGGATTCGGCTTCCGCCACGGTCATCTCGACGACATCGGGCACCTCAATCTGCTGGTTGTGCCGGACCATCTGGGGCATGACCACCCGATCGAGCAGCAGGAGCAGAATGGCTGTCAGGAACAGCCAGATGCTCAGGATGAAGAGGCTTCTGATGGCGATGTTCCGGATTGAGCTCATGGTCATTTTTCACCGGTTATTCGAAGTCGAGCCGAAAATGTTCCATCGACGCCGTGACGATGCGGCCAGGTTCTGATCATCCCACCCGGTGTAAGCGTCTTCTCCGGGATATCCGTCGATGGCGGCTCAAGAATGACATCATTTCTTTCTGACAGCAGCTGCCGGATGATGTTCTCGTTCTCCTGATCCTCGATGGTGCAGGTGCTGTACACCAGACAGCCGCCGACCTTTACCAGATCCACAGCATGCCGGAGCAGCTCTATTTGCAGCCGGGCCAGTCGAACGATGTCGTCTGCCGTTCTCTTCCAGCGAAGGTCAACTCGTCTGGCCAGAACGCCCAGCCCCGAGCAGGGGGCATCCAGCAGCAGCCGATCCACCGGCCGGACGCTCAGGGTCCGACCATCGGCCGCTACCGGCCTGAC
>CAZOYL010000047.1:0-17811 GCA_964584035.1 uncultured Gemmatimonadota bacterium
CCTCCAGGACACCTTCTATCCCACCTTCGGCCAGGCCGATCCCCTGGAGGTGGGCCAGATTATGGCCCACGCCGCCCAGATGAGCCGGCCCGAGGAGATCGAGACCCTGTTCGACATGGCCACGTTTCATGCCGCCCGGCTTCTGCGGCTGAAGAATTTCGGCATCGAGGCAGGGCATCCGGCCGACCTCAACATCATCGACGCCCCGACGGTACAGGAGGCCTTCCGCACCCGGGCCGACCGGCGATACGTCATCTGCCGGGGAAAGATAATCGCGGAGACGAAAACCCAAACTGAATTGAAGATCGAGGATTGAAGATTTGAGATTGAGGAATGATCCCGTCCCGAGTTCCCCAATCCTCTTGACGGATGGTTTGTGTTTTCAATCTCCAATCTGCGATCTAACATCTTCAATCTTCTATTCTTTCCATCAAAGGATAGCGCCATGGCAAAACAATACCACATCGCCCTGGAGAAGGGTCAAATCGGTAAATATGTCCTTTTGCCCGGCGATCCCGGCCGGGTGCCGCTGATCGCCGAGCATTTCGACTCGGCCGAAAAGATGGCTCAGAACCGGGAATATGTCACCTACACCGGCACGGTGGATGGCATTCCCATCTCGGCCACCTCCACCGGCATCGGCTGCCCCTCGGCGGCCATCTGCGTGGAAGAGCTGGCCCGCATCGGCGCCGAGGTGTTTATCCGCGTGGGTACGGCCGGCTCGCTGCAGGAGGATGTCGGTCTGGGACACCTGGTGGTCACCGCCGGCTCGATCAGGGATGAGGGGACCACCCGGCAATATATCCCCCTGAGCTATCCCGCGGTGCCCGATCTGGGGGTCACCGCGGCGCTGGCCCGGGCGGCCGAGCAACTGGGCCTGCCTCACCGCACGGGCATCACCCACTGCAAGGATGCCTTTTATGCCGAATTCGCCAAAGATCATCCCATGTCCGAGGAGTGGACCAGACGATGGATGATCTGGCGCCGCGCCGGCGTGCTGGCCACCTCCATGGAGTCGGCGGCCATCTTCGTTCTGTCCTCCTTAAAGCGCCTGCGGGCCGGAGAGGTGCTGGCCATCGTCGGATTGGCTTACAAGGATCACCCCGTGCTGGAGGGGAAGAGGGGCATCGATGATGCCATCCGGGCGGCCATCGAGGCGGTCAAGATCCTGGAGGGGCATTGAAAGCCGGACAACGACGATTGCGAACAGAAAAAGGCCGCCGGGAGTGGAACTCCCGGCGGCCTTTGAGCTGCCCAGCCACGGGTCTTTCGAGCAGCACGTTATTTCAACAGGGTCATTTTCCTGGTCTGATGATAGGAGCCGGCCGTCAGATGACAGAAGTATATTCCGCTGGCCACCGGCTGGCCGGCCTCATCGCGGCCGTCCCAGATGACCCGGAACCTTCCTTGTTCGCGCACCTCGTTGACCAGTGTGCGGACCTGCTGTCCGAGAACGTTGAACACCATCATCTGCACGGGTGAGGCCTGCGGAACCTGATACTCGATGGTCGTCTCCGGATTAAAGGGATTGGGATAGTTCTGGGAGAGACCGTATTCGGTGGGAAGACGGTCCCCGGCAACTCCGGCCACGTCCGTCCGAGCGGATACCATGATCGGTCCGAACAGGCCCGAGCTGTCGCTGAAGTCGGCCAATCCCAGCATATAGAAATAGGTCGTTCCGGCGATGACATCCTCATCGCAGTAACTGTAGAGACCGGGTTGGTCCGGCCGGAGAGGTTCCTCGGTGATCCGCTGGTAGGGTCCCTCCTCGGATGTGCTGCGGTAAACATAGAAGGAAAGGTCGCTGCCCATCCCCTCCAGCAGCCATTCCACCGTGATCTGGCCGGAAGCACAGGATCCGTGCAGGTTCTCTACCACCGAGATCATCTGCAGGGTTGTGGCCAACTGAGGTTCGGCGGCGGCGTCCAGAGCGATAGAGGTGACAAGCAGCTGGTTGGACTCTGTGTTAACGATGGCCAGGCGGAGGGAATCGCCGTTGGCCCACTCGAATTGGGAGAAGTTGGCACATTCGATCTCCAGCCATCCTTCGCCCATTACGCCGTCTCCGTAAGCGTTTCCGGTGTCGTCATTTGTTCGAGTTTCCGAACGGACGCCGCCGTCGGATAGATCGATGAGATAAGCCTGGAATTTCACGTGATCGCAAGAGGGTGTGCTGTCGAGATGATCGCGCACCATGGCCAGGACGGTGTGGGGAACCTGCGCCGGCGCAGCGCTCGCCATCATCACGAGCAGAGTGACGAGCATGGCACCCGCGATCGTCTTCGCATCGCATATTCGTCTGTGTCCGTACATGGGTATGTTTCCTCTTCTCTAAAACAGGGATGGTTTCGATCGTCTGTCTTTACTAACATGCAAAGCTCGGGCCATGTACGGGTCCTCGGAGAGAAAAATTTTTTTCGCATAACATATTATATTATTGTAAGTTATATAATCACCAAAAATGTCCTCCGAAGATCTGTGGCGGGCATCTGTGCAACGGATGAACAGTTGTGTGCCGACCGCTGAGCACTCCCTTCGCTGAGGGGTGGGGCGCGGATACAAGCCGGCAGGCAAGCCCCGATGGCAGAAAAAAAGGGCTGCCGGAGAATGTTCTCCAGCAGCCCTGAATCTTGCGCGGTGGCGGTGCCTGCGCGGAACGGAGTGTCCTCAACAACTGGAATATTGGCCAGGCGGAGGGAGTCGCCTGTGGCCCACTCGTATTGAGTGACTCGTTTGCGCGCCAGCGTGAGCTGAGCTTCCCTCACGGTGCCGTTTCCATGAGCGTTACCGGCTTCGCATGATGTTCCGCGTCGACGGCACCGCCACCGGATGGTATAATCTTTCCAAAGAGCAGTATCTTAGAATCGGTCTCGCGAAACTCTTTTCATTTCCTCGACTCCGGCCTTGTCCGCCGGCCAGGTGCTGCCGGCCGTGATATTGACATAATAGGGATGGCCTTGCCGGACGGAACCGGTGCCGAACCAGGACGCCCCGACCTTGAAGGCTAGAGAGACATAGCCCTGGGTGTGCTCGTCCCACTTCTTGATGGCCGTGCAGTGGTCGATGGAGGCGCCCAGATCGCGCGCCAGGGTGATATCGCTGGAGAGCGGCAGCGTGATGGTGTTATAGTCATTTCCGCTTGGAGACACCAGCTGGAAGGAGGGATCGGCCGGCACCCGTCCGGTCAGGGTCCAGAGGCTGTCGGAGGAGGCGCCGATGAACAGATAGTATGGATAGCCGGATGTCACCTCCGAGGAGCCGTACCAGGTGTCGTCGACCTTGAACGCCCTGGAGACATAGGCTCTGGCGGAGGCATCCCAGACCTTGACGGCCGTGCAATTGGGCACCCGGGCTCCCAGCTGGCTGGCCAGAGTGGTCGCGCCGTCGTCCAGACTGTTGGACATCATCATGTATCCCGAGCTGCTGCCGGGCAGTTGGAAGTCAATCTCTCCGGCTCTATTGGAGTTGATGCCGAGGTTGCCGGCGAAGTCGACCCCGCGGATGAGATAGAAAGAGTTACTGCCGGCCTCTCCGACCTGGCTGCCGCCGTCGATGAAGAAGGTGTCGGTGACCATGGCGACCGATTCGACCGCGGTCGCCGTAAACAGCGGTATCTCATTGCGGTAGATGATGTATCCCTGGACGGATTCCGCCCCGCCGTAGATGTCGGTCTCGAGAGAGGACCAGTTTAAGAGAACATCTGTTCCTTCCATCGAGGTCATCAGATCGGTCACCGCGGCGGGAGGATTGAGATCCGGAGACACCGTCGTGATTTCTTCGGCTTCGGCTGTGACCTCCTGGCTGCAGGTGATATGAGCCCGATTGCTGATCTCGATTCCGTTCAGCAGCGGCCAGTCCACCTGCACGGTCAGGGTCACCGAACCGGAGGCGCCGGCGCTTACAGCACCGATCGCCCAGGTTACGCAGTGGCCGTCAAAGGTTCCGCCTCCGGTCTGAGACCAGTAGGAGGCGTGCGCCGGAATGGTGTCCACGATGGCCACCCCGGCGGCGGCATCGGTGCCGGTGTTGTGATACTGAATCGTGTAGGTCAGAGGATCGCCGGCATCCACCGGATCCTGTGAATCCGAAAGGTCAAGAGACCACTGGGGGGCTGATCGCACCGTGGTGACCTCGGAGGCGCTGCTGCCGGCCCCCTGAGCGCAGGTCACATGAGCGCGGTTATAGAGCAGCGTTCCGTCCAACAGGGGACTGTCCACTGTGACGGTCAGGGTGACGCTGCCGGAATCGCCCGGAGAGACCGTTCCCGGGGACCAGGTGACCACTCCGCTGGAATGGGAACCTCCTCCGGTACAGGATTGATAATTCGCCGCCGACGGAATGGTATCCAGGATGGTCGCGCCGGTGGCTTGTCCCTGGCCGTCGTTCCGATACGTGATGGTGTAGATCAGTTCCTGACCGGCCCAGACCGAATCCGGGACGTCATCCAGGTTCAGCATCCATTCAGGCGTCGGTTCATCAAGGGAGATGTCTGCCACCACCTGCGGCTCCAGCTCTGATGTCAGCGGACAGGCCAAACGGCCCATCTGTCCATTCGCCGAGTTGGTGAATGAGATCGCCAGGGAGTCTCCATCAGCCCAATTGAAGGCGCTGAAGTTTCCGCATTCCACCTCGAACCAGCCGGCCCCCATAATGCCGTTGCCAAAGGCGTTTCCAGGATCGGACTGGGTCCGGATCTCCGAACCGGCGTTTCCGCTGGAGACGTCGATCAGGTGAACCTCGAAGGTGAGCTGCCCGATGGCCGGGACACTGTCATCGGAATTGAAAACCTGACCCATGACCGTGTGGGGCACTTGAGCCTCGGAGACAGAGATCATCGCCGCGAGGATGAGGAGTCCTGCGCCTATACTCATGAAAAGAGTGCTGCGGAACATCATCGAGGGGTCCTCCTGTTGACAAAGAGTGGTTCCCTCACTTGTGATCGGATTGACGGAGACGGTCGTCGTAAGAAAGAACGGTTTTGCCCGTTGGCCAGATACCATCGGCGGTTACGTTGACGAAATAGGGCCTTCCCGGCTGCAGCGGCGCGGTCCCGTACCAGGTGTCGCCGATCTTGAAAGCGATCGATTCGAATCCCTGAGATGACGGATTCCATCGCTTCACCGCGGTGCAATGAGGAATAGACTGTCCCAGCTCTCCGGCCTGAGTCATAGTGTTGGAGAGAGGAAGGGTGATGGTGTTGTACCCGTTGCCGCCGGGAGCGTGGAGCGTAAAAACGGGATCTTCGGTGACGGTTCCGGTCACGGTCCAGCTGCTCTCGGATCCCGCTTCGATGAACACATAATAAGCGTATCCCAGTGTCAGCGCTGTTTCGCCATACCAGGTTTCCGCGATCTTGAAAGCGCAGGACTGATATGATTGGGTCTCCGGATTCCATTCTTTCACCGCGGTGCAGTTGGCGATGGATTGCCCCAGGTCGCTGGTTGTGGCCATCTGTCCGTCATCCAGAAGCGGAGAGACGAGATAATAGCCGGCGGTCTGGGGAATGGTGCCGTAATCGAATTCGCCGACCGTGTTGGAGCCCCCGCTTTCATTGCCGGCCACGTCCACGGCTGTGATGATATAGAATTGGTTGAGATCGGGAGAGCCGATACCGCTCTGGGAATCCAGATACGAAGGTGCGGTGACGCCGGCAATGGAGTCGCTGCTCTGCGGCGTGAAGAAGGCTTCGGTGCTGCGATAGACGATATAATGGCTGATCTGCTCTGAACCGCCCAGGGAGTCCTCAGTCACCTGGGGCCAGCTGAGCAGCAGGTTTCCATCCGATTCCTGAGCCGTCAACCCGGAAACGGACTTGGGCGGGACCTGGTCAGGCTGAGGAGTCACACAGAGGATCTCATCCGATTCCGGAGAGTGAGCGCCTTCTTCCCCGCTGTAGTTGACTCCGGCCACCTTGATTTGATAGATGTGGCCGCTGTCGCCGGACACCGAGCAATTATTAGACATGGCCGTGTCGATCTGCTGGAAAGCTTCTCCGTCGATGGACACATAGATGTGATAATAGGCCACGACGCTATCGGCGTTGGACGGTTCGGCCCAGCTGAAGTCCAGACAGCCGTCGTCGTCGACACCGTCGACCTTCACCTGTGCCCGGACCTCCCGGGGCCATCCGCTGAACAGGATGAGCACGAACAGAGCCAGGAGCAAGGCGATATTCCGGCGAGCATGGAGGCCAGCTCGCCCGGCACGATGAGATTGAAGCCTGTGTAACAACATTTCTCCCTCTTTTTTTACGAAGACCGCTGTAGTCGGTATGGTCGGGTGTAACGGCTCATTCGTCGGCCGCCCGTCGGCCGCCAGCGTCCTTGTTTTCCTCGTCAGCTCTACAGACGTGCAAGAGTCGGGCCAGTTTCTCCGGAGCCTCCATTGGTTTTTCTAATATGCAGATAAGCTATTAATTTGCATGAAAATAGCCGACCGATGCCGCGAACGGGAGCTGATCCATACAGCCGGCTGGACGGGACCGGATTGAGCAATTCTTGTTCGATGTCGCCGGTCTCGGACCGAAAGCGAGTCATCAGGAGCCCCCCGGCCGTTTTTTTTACAGCAGCAACCTCATTATCTATTTGCTGTTAAAATGACACCTCGGGATCTTTCGTCAGAGTGATCAGGAAATGAACAGGAGAGAGCAAGATCGGCATCGCAGTGAGGTCGGTGCGGTCACCGATTCGGAGCCTGTTTTGGCATGACTGTTGCGAGAAGAATCGACGGCCTGGACGGCGACCTCTTCGGCCCGGTCGAACTGACCACCGAAGTGGTTCCGGAGGCGGCTCGTCCGGGGAAAAAAGACTTGACAATAAAAGCACTTTCTGGTACAATAGTAGAGTATCGGTGTTTCCTCATCCTGGGCAGACTATTCGGGGTATCCGACAAGGCCGATGGTTCGGCACCTGTGCCGGGCTCCGAAGAAAAGATACTGCCGAGGAAATGGAGGGGACTATCTTATCAATCCGCTAACCAAGGAGCGGTGATGTCCAGTCATTCTCCTCTGATCGTTCTTCCCTGTGTTCTTCTGATGCTCCTCCTGCTGCTGCCTGCCGCATCTTCGGCCTTTTCCGATCGCCAGCCGGCCGAGATCATCCTGGAACATCCCGGTCAGCTGGAGAGTCTGTATAAGCTGGAGGTTGATATCGACAAGGTCATCGGCGATGTGGTCACCGTCTATGTCGATACCAGTGAGTTCGAGCGAATCAAGGAGCGCGGTCTCGAGATCCGGTGGATCCCTAATCGAGCCAAGATCTATGCGGATAGTCTTTTTCAAGCCACCAAGGGAACCGCCAATGTCATGGCCGACTATCATACTCACGCGGAGCTGACGGCCGATCTGGACAGCATCGCCAATGCCCACCCGACGCTGTGCCGGCTGGACAGCATCGGGGCCAGCATCCAGGGACGGGCCCTGTGGTTCATGAAGATCAGCGACAACGTCAACCTGGAGGAGGACGAGCCGGAGTTCAAGTACATCTCCACCATGCACGGGGACGAGGTGGTGGGAGTGGAGATGTGTTATTACCTGATCGAATACCTGATGAACAATTACGGCACCGATTCACTGGCCACTTTTCTGGTGGACGAGACCGAGATCTGGATCATGCCGATGATGAATCCCGACGGCAACGCTCTTCATCAGCGCTACAATGCCAACGGCGTCGATCTGAACCGCAACTTCCCCGATTTCGTCGTCGGCCCGGCCAACGACACCACCGGGCTGGAGCGGGAGACGAAACTGATCATGCTCTGGGAGGAACCACAGACTTCGATTCTTTCGGCCAACTTTCACGGTGGCGCCCTGGTGGTCAACTACCCCTGGGACTCCACCTGGGATTACAATCCGGATGATACTCTGTTTCATGACATTTCTTTAACTTACTCCAGCACCAACCTGCCCATGTGGAACAGCTCCTCTTTCGACAACGGCGTCGTCCGCGGAGTCGAATGGTACCTGATTCACGGCGGCATGCAGGACTGGAACTACTACTGGATGGGCTGCAACGAGGTGACCATCGAGTTGGGCGATAAATGGCCCTCTGCGTCCACCCTGCCGGGTTACTGGGATGACAATCGCGAATCCATGCTGAACTACATGGCCCGGGTGCACGACGGCGTCCGCGGCCTGGTCACCAACGCTTCCTCCGGCCTGCCGGTGGCGGCCACGGTGGAAGTTCAGGGGATCGATCACGAGGTATATACCGACGCCGATGTGGGCGATTACCACCGCATGCTGCTGCCCGGAACGTATACGCTGGAGTTTTCAGCGACGGGATATTCACCGGCGACGGTGCCGGGTGTGGTGGTGACGGCCGAGAGCACCACGGTGGTCAATGTCCAGCTCTACCCGGTCGTCATCGGCAACATCTCCGGCAAGGTCACCGAGGCGGGCACCGGCACTCCGCTGCAGGCCTCCGTGGAGGTGCTGGATTCGGGGTTCGGCCCGGTGAGCTCCGATTCGGCCACCGGCGAGTACACCATTAACGTCTATGAGGGCGTCTACACCATGCGGGTGAGCAAGGACGGATACGGCACCGTGCTGCGGGACAGCGTGGTCGTCTCCGGAAGCATCGTGGAGGACTTTCAGCTGGCCCCCGTGGCCGAGCATCTCTATGCCAGTTATGACTCGGCGGCCATTCCCGATCCAGGCTACATCACCAGCGTCATCGCGGTGCCCGATTCCTTCACCGCCGAGGATCTCAACGTCTATATCGACATTACCCACACCTATATCGGCGATCTGGACGTTCAGCTGGAGAATCCGCAGGGCGATTTCATCTATCTCCACCACCGCCAGGGAGGCTCCGATGATGATATCGTTACCTGGTATGATACAGAGACCGAGCCCTATGACAGCCTTTCGCAGCTCATCGGCAAAGAGGCCGCCGGGGACTGGACCCTTTGGGTGATCGACAATGCCGGCTATGATGAGGGCACCCTGAACCAGTGGACGCTGCAGCTCTATGGCGGCGGGGATGTCTCGCCGCCGCCGCCGGTGGACGACCTTCAGGTCGACCTGCGCCAGGATGTGATCGTCCTCACCTGGACCGGCGTCACAGACGATATCGGCATGAGCCACTACGTGGTCTATCGCAACGCCGATCCGGCCTTCGTGCCCCAGGCCTCAGATTCCATCGGCTGGACCGACAGCAGCTCATACATCGACGAAGACAGTCCGGTGAGCAACAGCGGGGTGAACGGATATTACCTGATCAAAGCGGTCGATCTGTCGGGAAACAAATCCGACCCCTCTAACGAAGTGGGTGAGTTCGACAAGAACCTCCAGGGCGCCTGCAAGGATAGAAAGAAACATCCCCTGCCCCAGGGGAGAGGCTAGAGAGCTTCGGTCCGGGCAGCGGTGATTGAACCTGGTGATCACGTGGCGGACCCCTTACGAACGGTGGTCTGATGACACCGGAGAGGAGTGGTGGTGTGAGGAGAGAACGAGTGGTTCCGAACGTTTGCTCTCAAGATCGCGCTTCCTGGCGGATCGTCGGTCTGATCTGCCTGATTCTGGCTCTGTTGTCGACGAGCGCCCTGGCCGATCGCGGCCCCGGATCGCTCGACGGTGAGGATGGAATTTTACGAAACGAGATCCTCGCCGAGGTCTCCGGCAGCGGCCGGATTCACCTGCGGGCGGCGCTGCGCCAGCCCGATACCCGCCGGACGGAGATCGCCGGGCGGCCTTTTCATGAATGGATCATGGCCGGCGAGGGCGTCACGGCCGAGGTGGGCAAGCCTCGCCTTCCGGTGATTCGGCGTCTGGTGGAGATTCCCTTCGGGGCCGAGGTGATTCTGAGAGGCCTGACCACCGGCGATGTCGAGCTGGATCTGTCTGCCGCCGGCCTGATGGATCCCATCGCGCCGGTACAGCCTCCGGTTCCCAAGATCCCCGGGGCGGGGCAGAACGCTTCTCTGGTCATCGATCAGGCTCATTACGGGCGGGACGAGTTCTGGCCTCCCGAGGTGGTCCGGGTTCGGGAGATCGGGGTTCTACGGCAGTCCCGGCTGGCTCTGGTGGAGATCTTTCCGGTACGCTATAATCCCCGCCGCGGGCGGGTTCGCCTGTGCTCCTCGGTCCAGTTCGATCTCATCCTGCAGGGCGGCGATGCGGCCGCCACCCGGGAGCATCAGCGCCGCTACACCAACGGTCTGACCCGGCGCTGGAATACCTCCGACCTGTTCATCAAATCGGAACCCAAGCCCCGGCCCATGGACGGCTGGTCGCAGACGCCGGTGACCTATCTCATGGTGGTGGCCGATGAGCTTAGCCAGGCCGTGCAGCCGTTGGCCGAATGGAAACGACGGCAGGGATTCGAGGTCGTCCTGGCCGCGACCTCGCAGACGGGGACGACGCGGGAGGACATCAGGGATTACGTCAAAGAGGCCTACGAAACCTGGGAGCATCCGCCCACCTTCCTGCTGCTGGTCGGCGACAGCGGACAGATCCCGCCTTACACCGTGGGGGGCATCACCACCGATCTCTATTATACCACCATGAGCGCAGGGGACTATCTCCCCGATATCCAGGTCGGCCGGCTGGCGGTGGCCGATTCTTCCGGTCTGGATGCAGTGGTTCAGAAGATCGTCGGACACGAAATGGGCCTCTGGGAGAACGACGATAGCTGGACCCGGCACGGGTACTTCATGGCCTCCAATGACGGCTGGTATCATGATGTGGCCGAGGCCACCCAGAATTACTGTATAGGGCTGGCCCGCGCTTACGGGATGGTCTGCGATTCCCTGTTCGAGTACTATCACAGCGGTACGCCGGTCTCGACGGCGCTGAATGGCGGCCGGACGATGGCCGTCTATAGCGGCCACGGCAGCTATACCACCTGGCAGGGACCTGCCTTTACCCAGGCCAATATCGAAGCGCTGGATAACGGACAGATGTATCCCCTGGTTTGCAGCCATGCCTGTAACACCGGCGGATTTCAACAGTCGGTCTGTTTCGGGGAGACCTGGCTGCGAACACCGGAGAAAGGGGCGGCGGCTTTCTGGGGCTCCAGTGTTTCCTCTTACTGGGATGAGGACGACATTCTGCAGCGAGCCATGTTCAAGGCCCTGTTTGACAGCAGCCTGACCTGGCTGGCCGGCATGATGGACCAGGCCAAGCTGGAACTCTTTACCCACTTCGGTGGCGAAGGACTCAGCGAAAATTACTACCGGCAGTATAATCTTCTGGGCGACCCGTCCATGTATCTGTGGACCCGGCCGCCTAAATCGCTGGTGGTGGAGCATGATGATCAGATCGCCATCGGCAGCTCGGTCTTTCAGGCCAAGATCCGCGAGCCCAGACCCTCCGGGCCGGGAGCTCAGGATGCCGTCAAATCGACCATGCTCGCACCGGTGGACGGCGCTCTGGTCTCGGTGCTCGCCGGGGACGGTCGGCGAGGGCTGGCCGGATCGATCGGAGGGCAGGTCTCGGTGGCGGTACAGCCGGCCCTGACCCGCGAGGAGCCCCTGGAGGTGGCGGTCAGCAAGCCGGGGTATCGGCCCTATGTGGGCGCCACCGAGGTGAAAGCCAATGGTCCCTTTCTGGTCTATGGCGGCCACGAGGTGAATGACGCCGGGGGCAACGGCGATGGCCAGGTTAACGCCGGGGAAAGTATTCAGCTGACCGTGACCATCGAGAACAATGGCAGCGAAAGATCTCAGGATGTCCACGCCGTTCTTTCCGAGAGCGATCCCTATGTCCAGCTATCCCGGTCATCGGCCGGTTACGGCGACATCGACGCCAAAGGCTCCGCTCCGGGAGTCCCGCCCTATGAATGCCGTGTCCTGGAGCTTTGCCCAAACGGTCATGTCATCGAATTCTCCCTGACGGCTTCCGACGACGCCGGCCGGAAATGGTTCTCCACGTTCGAGGTGGCGGTGGTGGCGCCCGATGTAGCCATTCTGCGTCATGACGTCCAGGATTTTGCTCCGGGCGGAAACGATAACGGAGTAGCCGAGGCGGGGGAGACCGTGAATCTGGTGGTCCTGTTGACCAACCGGGGATTGGCGGCCGCATCCGGTGTGACGGCCAGGCTCACCTCGCTGTCTGACCGTATCGATGTGCTGGCCGACAGCGCCGAATACGGAGATCTCGCTCCCCAGGCGATGACCACCGGCACTCCGGCTTACCGGCTGTTCATCGATGAACAGCTGGACAGCCTGCTGTCCTGCCCGCTGGTCATGGATATCCGCAGTGCCGAAGGATACGCCACCGCGGAGACCCTCGATGTACTGGCCGGGATTCCCGGTTTTGGCGATAATTTTGAATCGGGTCAGGGGGGCTGGACCCACGCGGCCATCACCCAGGATTATGTGGATGACTGGCATCTCTCTCATCAACGGAGCACCAGCGATTCCACCAGCTGGAAATGCGGCCAACCGGGCGCCGGGCATTATTCTCATTACCAGGACGCCGGGCTGGTGACGCCGCCCATTCTGCTGGCCGAGGAATCGATGCTGACCTTCCAGCACTGGATCGCAGCCGAGACCTACGATGCCACCAGATGCTGGGACGGGGGTCTGGTGGAGATCAGCGATGACGGCGGGATGAACTGGGAACAGATCTTTCCGACCGGCGGATATCCCTATGCCATTTGGGATAACGCGCCCTCGGTCGGAAATCCTCTGGCCGCAGGCACCCCGTGTTTTTCAGGGAGCAGCGACTGGATGGAGGAGGAGTACGACCTGGCCGCATACAGCGGCTTGATCCAGATCCGGTTCCGGTTCTGTTCCGATCAGTATACCGAGAAGGAAGGCTGGTATATTGACGATATCAAAGTGGGCCCGGCCGAGACCGGGATGCTCTCGGCGCCCGGTCCTCAGATCTTCCCTGCGGGCCGCGACCTGGTGCTTGTCTGGGCTCCTGTGTCCGGATCCGGTCAGGGCGTCCGCTACGAGATCTATCGAACCGTCGATCCTTTCGGGCCGTTGGATACCGATCAGAGAATGGCAGTGGTGACCGAGCCTTACTGCACCATCGCGGCAGTCGATCTGGAACGGACTGGTTTGAAAACGGATGCCGCCGTATCTTCCCCGGATTACTTTATCATTGTGGCCGTGGATGCCGACGGCCGCCGGTCGCCGCCCTCACAGGTGGTGGGGTGCTGGCGCCGGGCCGTGAGGTGACCGGCCGAGGGGGCACTCCGGATTCGACCGTGCTTCTCTATCTCAAGATGAGAATCCGATAATCCAGCAAGAATTCCTGTTCTCTAACTGAAGACCTCCTGACTCGGAAAGAGGTGATCTATTCGAAACGAAGATCGTTCGACAATATCACACCTTTTTCAAAATGAGAGATGTTTCTTTTTTGGGAGGTTCTATTCATGCGCCCCTATTCGTCCGCTAAAATGTTCTCTGTCATCCTTCTGGTCCTGGCTGCTGCGCTGATTTTTACCGGCGCTCAGGCCGGCCGGGACCTGAAACCGACCGGTTTTCACCCCCGGGTCAATATCGTTCACCTGGATCAGGGCACCGGCGATACCCAGTACTATTTCCTGGCCGCCGTGCCGATGACCGTTTTTCATCACGACGGCAGCGTCTATACCGCCCTGCTGTTGTCCGATGATATCACCGACCAGACCGTCGGCTACATGCTGGATGACTGGCAGGCTTACCTGGATGAGCATCCCGGCCTGGACCGTCACATCAACTTCATCGGCGGCGTATCCGGCTCGATCCAGACCGCCGTGACGACACAGTTCGGGATCAGCGATCCCGAGGCCGTCTCGGTCATCGAGGGGACACCCATCGAGGTAGCCAACGAGATCGCCGAGCACGACTGGCGAAGCAGCAGCACCGTCGTCATCGCCCCCTATGTGACCACGTTGACCAATCATGACCGCGAATCCATCGCCAACGCCGCCGTCATCGCCGCCCTGAACAACGCGCCCCTGTTATTCACGGAAGTTTCGGCTCTGTCCTCCGAGACACTCGATCTTATGGGCCGCCTGGGCGCCGATCAGGCCATCCTGGTGGAGATCGACGATGTCATCAGCGCCAATGTCAATACTCAGCTCTCCGGAGCCGGTATTACCGTGACCGCGGACCTGACCACCGAGTCGAACGTGGTGGCCGAGATCAAATCCCTGACCGATCAGGTCACCGTCTGCGGCCTGGTGGACGCGACCGACTGGCAGCACCTGCCGGCCGCCTTCAGCGGCGCCCTGTACGGCGGGTATGTGCTCTATCTGCCCGGCGGCCTGAACAAGATGGCCAACGACCTGTATGCCCGGGTCAAGCAGGATCCTGAGCTGAGCAGCTTCTATAAGCTCACCGAACGCCCGTCCGGGAAGGGCTGGCTGAAGGACATGGAGAAGGGCATCGCCGATAATTTCTACGCCTGGCTGGATGGCCTGAGCGGATCGGATCCCGACGATCTGGAGACGGTGATCACCTTCGAGCCGCAGGGGACCGGCGGGGGAGCCCTGGAGACCACCTTCGAGCGGTCGATCTCCGGAGATCCCTCCGATCTGACCCGCCCCGGGGCTATCACCGGCCGGATGCCGTTGAGCTATCGCCGTAATCTGGCCCTGGCCAACCGCACCGGCATGTACCGGGCGACCATCTTCGCCAATCCCCGCCCGCAGCACGTCACCCTGGCCATGAATGCCTATGAGGTGCAGCACACCGCCGGCTATGCCGACAGTTGGGGCAGCAGCCACACTGTCAATGAAGTCTTCGGCTGGCCGGCGGCCGGGTGGACCTCTTCCAACGGTTATTTTCCGTGGGATGACATTCATTCGAATCCCCCGGATCTTTCACCGATCCTGCCTCCGCCGGCCAACGGCAGCGCCGGCCATGACTGCGGCCAGTTCGCCTCCTTCCTGCAGGCCGGATATGAGGCACACTGGCACAGCGGCTCCGGAGCCGGCACGGGACAGCATCCGGCCCAGCCGACCGTGGATAATATGGGATTCGTCGCCGATGTGAGCGACGGCAGCGCCTTCATGTATTTCAGTTGCCACGGCGGCGGCACCGTCATCGCCGTGCGCAACACCGATAACGGCATTGCCCAGGACTCCGGCGCTCCAGCTTTTGGCGCGGCCTACTGGCCGGACGACGATGAGCGGACTTACGATGGCAGTGCCGGCGGCGATTATTACCAGAGCGATCTGGACAGCGATCTGACCAACGCCCACGGCATGATGATCGCCTATAACGCCTGTGACATGGCCGAGGGTTACATGAACGAGGTGCTGCTGGAGCACGGCGGCACCGTGTCCATCGGCAGCTACACCTCGGTCAGCTTCGACGGCTCCGGCTGGTGGTGGAACATCTGGGTCCATCTGGTGACCAGCGAGGGCTATACCACCGGCGAGGCGGCCACCTACGCCACGGCTCGCGTCTCCGACCTGATGACGCCGGCCAGCAAGGGCCCCGACACCAGCCTGCGGTACGTGGTCTACGGCGACCCCAACTGTCCCTTCGTGCAGGCCGGCTGGACCTCACCGACTCCCGACCCGATCAACACCAATTACGGCGGCCATAAGCCCGACAAGCCGGAGAATGAGTTCGCCGGCAGTGTGGTGCCCGACACCATCACGGTCAACGTGGCCACTCCGGTCACCGTTACCCTGCTGGACACCTCCGGCGTGGGCGTGGACAGTGTCCTGGTGACCGTCGAGGGCTGGGGCGTCGACCTCTCGGATCTGACCGACGGGTCCGGACAGGCCGTGTTCAATATCACCGCCCCATACGGGGAGCAGTTGATGGTCACCGGCGAGAGGGATGCTTTCGACACCTTTATCGACACTATCTTCGTCGTGGGCGCCTCCGATTTCACGATAGCCGAGATCACCTGTGAGGTGTCCGAGGTCGGGCTGATCGATACCCTGACTCCTTATTACGAAGGCATCATCACCGGCGTTTCCGACCAAACCGGTTTCGACCTGCTGGCCAAGGGATGCGGCCTGGATGCCGGCACCACCGCGGCCGGCGACAGCGTGGATCTGAGCGTCATGCCCACCGCCACCGGCGTGGTCAAGGGCGCCATCGCCAAATCCGGATATAACATCTACCTGGAGAACATCCCCTGCATCAGCGTCTATGGAACGCTGGCCGGCACGGTGACCGACGGCGCCAGCGGCGATTCCCTGGCCGGCGTGCGCATCAAGGGTTATAACCAGGGAGCCGATACCAGCCTGGCCTCCCCGGTCTTCAACGTGGTCAGCGACGGCGACGGCCTCTATACCGTTCCCGATCAGCTGGCCGTGGGACTGTATGATCTGTACAGCCAGAACTTCGGATATCTCAATTACAGCGACACCACCCGGATCATGTACGGCGCCAATGTTCACGATGTTGCCCTGACGCCGGCTCCCAGCGGCACCGTGTCGGGTGTCTGTTATGAGACCGGAACGGGCACGCCCCTGAACGCCACTCTCCGCGTTTACCGTGGCGACGACATGAGCCTGTATACCACCATCTATTCCGACTCGGCCGCCGCCGGAGCATACAGCGTCGGACTTCCCTACTTCGACTACGTCTTACGGGTGACCTGCTACCAGCACAAGCCCATCACTCGCAGCATCACGGTGGACGAGCCAGCCGAGACGGAAGATTTCAAGATGGAGGTGACCAGCGGCAACATCCTGGTCATCAATGACGATGACGGCTCCAAGGATCTGCTGCCCAAACGTGATAAGGAAGGGCGTCTGGTGACCCGGCAGGCAATGATCTCCGGACAGGAGACCAAGGCCGGTGAGACGGCCGCGGCCATGTCCGCTCTGCTGGAGGAGGTGGGATATTACGTGGTCCAGGAAGAGGCCACGGCCACCGATCCGGGCACCTGGGGCAGCTACGATTTCCTGGTGTGGAGCGATGGCAACGACTCCCAGCCGCTGTCCAACGAACCTGACCGCACCGCTCTGGAAAACTACATCACCGCCGGAGGCAAGCTCCTCATCGAGGGAGGCGAGGTGGGCTACGACGCACTGAGCTATCCGGGATATCCCACCTTTGCCGCCAATGTGCTGCACGCCAGCAGCTGGGGCGGCGACGATTCCGGCAATCTGGGCATCGTCTCCGGAATGGAATCCCACCCCGTGGCCAGCACTCCCAACACGCTGCCGTCCGCCATCGGCATCACCTACTCCGATTATGGTGACCAGGACGCCTGTTCGCCGGCCAGCGAGGCCTATGCGGTCTACGACTGTGCCTCCGACCCCGGCGATGCCGGCGTGCTGGTGTATGACGATACTCCATCTCCGGAATCGGCCCAGGTCGTCTTTTACTGTTTCAACTGGGCGGCCCTGAGCGATTCCACCACCCGGGCCCAGTTGCTGGAGAACACCGCCGCCTACCTGCTGGCCCAGGAGACGCCGCCCACCGGTGGCATCTCCGGCGCGGTGGATCTGAAGGGCACCAATGACGAGAGCGGCGTGGTCGTGACCGCCTCCAGCGGGGCCAAGTTCACCCGTTCCGATACCACCGGGACTGACGGCAGCTACCTGATCGACAACCTGTATAATGCCACCTACATGGTGACGGCCCATAAGCTGGGATACGTGGATTCCTCGGCCAGCGACGTCGTGGTGGCCGGGGGAGGAGTGACCACGGGTGTGGATTTCAACCTGTATCCTCAGCAGGTTATCTTCTTCATGGACTTCGAGGGAAGCGGATATTTATCGCCGACCGGCGACTGGGAGTGGGGTGAGCCCACCAGCGGTCCCGGCAGCGCGTATTCCGGCTCCAAGGCCTGGGCCACCGTCCTGAATGGGAATTACACCAATAGCTCCAATTCGCAGCTGAACACCGACGGCATCGATCTGACCGGCTATACCCAGGCCACCCTGACCTTCTGGAGCT
>CAZOYL010000048.1:0-3994 GCA_964584035.1 uncultured Gemmatimonadota bacterium
GTCACAGGGAACAGTTATGTTGCGTGACGGGGTTCAGAGATCTCGGCGGTTTCACATCGTCCGGCGTCTGGAATCTTGTTTCGAAAAATCTGGACCCCGTCACGATCTGAGTTCCTTCCTCTTTCGCCGTTTGTCGCATGGCAAAGCTGTGAACGATTTCTCTCCCCGTCAGAATTCTTATCCCTAAAATACTCATGGCAACCCTGCACGGAGAGTCGGCCGTTATACTGCCGCTGCCGAAGATCTGGAATTTGGATCGGTCCGGGAGACTATTACGCTCATTTCGCAGACAAGTTTTCACCTTCCGGTTGGGCGGTCGGCGCGACATTGTGCCCCGAATTCTTTTTCGCCGGTTCGAAATGATAAACGCCCGCATCCTCATCGTCCCCGTTGTGTGCCTGCTTTTGTTCGTCTCCGCAGGAGTTTCCGCCTGGCAGATTACGGGCCTTGATAGAGGAGTCCTCTGCGAACATTCATTTAGCCGGTCCGAGCGAACGGGAGACCCGGCTGAATCCGCACATGCACATCTCTGTAGAGCTCTTGGAAAGCTGACCATCGATATTTGTTCCACCGCGGAGATCTATGAAGTCTATTTTCATATACCGATTTCATTCTCCGAACAGGTCCCCATCATCGTAAATCTGGAAAGTTCCCAGTTGATCGATTATCGTCTTCTTTCTCTTGAGCCCCCGAATATGATCGTGGCCGCGAGAATGCATCAGGCCCTGGAGACGTCATTGGACTGGGAGGTCTGGGTTTTCATCAGGGAAAACCTATACGACGATCTTCCTCCGGAGGTTCCGCTTCCGGCGGTGGAAGAATTGCCCGACTCGGTCACCAATTGGCTGCGGTCAACCGACTGCGTTCAGGTCCGGGCTCCGATTGTCCAATATACGGCCGATTCTCTCGGTCAGGGAATCACCAACCTCATCGCCCTGGCCGATACGATCCGAACCTATTGCCAAAACCTTCCCGGAGATCTTTCCCACTTCCCCCTTTCCTTCGATGCCGTCTATGCCTTGAACTGGGGCAGCTCCTGCACCGGTCATGCTCACGCCGGAGCGGCCCTTTTCCGAGCTCTCGGAGTGCCGGCCAGGTGTCTGCTGGTGATGCCAACTTGGGCTCAATTCTGGTATGACATGCACTGGATCATCGAGATCTACATTCCTCAATATGGGTGGGTGAAATTGGAGACCACCACCGGTCAGTTCCCCTGCTATCCCATGGAAAATATCGTCGTGCTGGCCTGCCATCCCGAAGATGAATTCCCGCTTTTCTATCCCTCGGGGATCGAGGGCTACTGGCACTCCTCCGATCCCACGCTGGGAATGTTCAATCCGAATTGGAGCCGGGCTCATCGGGTACTCCCATACAGCGATGTCGAGGCCCCATCCGAAAGGATTGAATACGCTCATGCCCTCACGGATTCGGTCTTCCGGCTCTATTCTCGACTCTTGGGTATCGGTTTGAGTAATGCGGCTCAGGTTCATGTTCAGGGCGCCTGCGAGCTTCAAAGCAGCGCAGTGGACCGTTTGAAAGCCGATGATCTGGAAGGTTATATTGCCGACCTGCAGGGGGCGCTGCAGCACTACCGAGCCGTTGATGCAGAGCCATTGGCCACCGTGTTTTTCGATGATTTCGAGAGCGGTGCCGGCGGCTGGACGCATGGGGGCACTCATGACGAGTGGGAGGTGGGCTGGCCTGCTGCCGGGCCGGATGAGCCATATTCCGGGAACCGCTGCTGGGGTGTGGACCTTGATGGGCTTTATGAAAATGAGGCCGACAGCTGGTTGTTATCACCACCGATCGATCTCTCCGGACTGAGTTGCGCCCAGATGGATTTTTGGCTGTGGAACTGGGTTCAGGATGAATCCCAGGGATTCGTGTATGATCCCCTGTGGATGAGTATCACCACCGCTGGGGGTGCTCTCGAATATCTGTGCAGCTACATGGGCGGCGTCAATGACGACCCCCTCATTCCCGATGTCGGCGGCTGGACGAAGATGGTTCTGGATCTGACGCCCTATGTGGGCGATACGGTACAGGTCTGTTTTCACTTTGAATCGGATACCGAGGAAGTCCAGTACGGTCCCTATATCGATGATGTTCATGTGCAGGGCCGGGCCGGCAGCCAGACGGGTGTGAAGTGGGCTGAGGAAACAGCCTCGCGGAGCACGTTAACATTGCTCGGCAATTACCCCAATCCTTTCAATGATGAGACGACCATCACGTTCCAAACCGGTACGGACATTCGCCTCCAATTGGCCATCTATAATATCCTCGGACAGAAGGTCAGGACTCTGATCGACGGGACGGTTCGATCCGGCCGGCACCGGGTGACCTGGCGGGGCGAAGATCAGGAGGGCGCCGAGGTGTCCTCGGGTATCTATTTCTATATTCTGAGAACCGAAGAAACGAGCCAAGCGGGGAAACTACTGTTCATACAATAGGAGATATGAAGCTGGAGGTATCTATGCGACAATGGAACGCAGCCATGGTCCTGACGCTTGGGGTGATCCTTTCAATTTTCTCGATCGGTTGTTCGCAGAGGGACCGTTCCCCGGCCATCGGGGGGACCTGGACACGGTTTGATTTCCAGGGCAACCGATTCGTGCTCGACCTGGATCCCGCCGCCGGGAACTATATGATCGATTATACGGCTGACGGTCGATGGGATGTCAAGGGCGAGTGTGTCTTTACCGACGGGCAGATCACCTTCGCGGATACGGCCGGAGAGCAACGTTGTCCCGAGACCAAAGGAATATACGCCTATTTTCTGGACGAGGATTTTGATGAGAACATGTTACACCTCTGGCTGGCCGAAGATTCCTGTTCCGGCAGAGCCTGGGTCATGCCCGGCGTTTGGCTGGCCGAGAATTACGAAGAGTTGATGAAACGCTTCGATCAGGCCATCGCCGCCGATTCGACGGATCGGGAGGCGTATTACCATCGGGGTCGGTTGTGGGCGGCCATGCGAGAGAATGAGAAGGCCTTTGGGGACCTGGATGCGGCCATCAAGCTGGGTCTTGAGCGGGCTGAGGCCTATGCCGGCAGGGGATTCGCGCGGGTATGGATCTCGCGGGATTACGAGGGCGCCCTGGCCGATTACGACCGGGCCATCGAGCTGGATCCCGCCATGGCGGAAGCCTATCTCCAGAGAGGGCGGATCAAGCTTGAGCTGGACCAAAAAAGGGCCGCCTGTTTGGACTGGGAGGCAGCCTTCGAGCTGGGTTACCTGGCTGTCGAGAAACTGATGCGCCATCACTGCCGGTATATCCTCAAGGACAGATATCTGAAAGGAAGATACCCGAAGAGGAGATCGACTCAGGAGAAGCAGCCGCAATGAATTCTCGGTGGACCTCCAGCCCACTGCTTTTTCTGGCAGCCGCCATCTGGGGGTTCGCCTTCGTGGCCCAGCGCGCCGGGATGGAGCACCTCGGTCCATTCACCTTCAATGCCGTACGCTTCGCCCTGGGCGGCATTGTTCTGCTGCCCCTGGTGATGATACGTGGACGAAGAGACGCGGCTGCCGGGAGCAACCGGTCATCGACCGGAACGAAGGGCATTTTCCAGGGGGGGCTGGCCGCCGGTCTGGTCCTGTTCGCAGGAGCGTCTCTGCAGCAGACAGGGATCGTTTACACCACCGCCGGGAAAGCCGGATTTATCACCGGGCTGTATGTCATCATCGTGCCCCTGGCGGGCCTGTTGTGGAAGCAGCGAACCGGGGCCCAGACCTGGCTGGGTGCGGTTTTGGCCGTGGCGGGGCTCTACTTTCTGAGCCTGTCCGGGAGATTGGGCGTGGCCCGGGGGGATCTGCTGGTCCTTCTGGGAGCCTTCCTGTGGGCCGGTCACGTGCACCTGATTGGATGTCTGTCGCCGCGGACCGACCCGATCCGGCTGGCCTGCTGCCAATTCCTGGTCTGCTCAGCCGCCAGTCTGCTGGCTGCCATGATCATGGAAACGGGAGCTTTTCAAACGGGAGCTTTTCAAACGG
>CAZOYL010000048.1:4094-17809 GCA_964584035.1 uncultured Gemmatimonadota bacterium
AAACGGGAGCTTTTCAAACGGGAGCTTTTCAAACGGTGACTGTCCGGGGGCTGCGGGCGGCCGTCATTCCCATTCTGTACGCCGGGCTGCTGTCCACGGGAGTGGCCTATACCCTTCAGGTCATAGCCCAGCGGCGGGCGCATCCGTCTCATGCGGCCATCATCCTCAGCCTGGAGGCCGCCTTCGCCGCCCTGGGCGGCTGGCTCATGCTGGGCGAGGTCCTCAGCCGGCGGGAGCTGTTCGGCTGCCTGCTGATGCTGACGGGCATGCTGCTGTCGCAGATCGACCTGCGGCCCTGGCGGACCCCTCCGGCCGCCGAATGAGCGCCGGCGGGAGATCTTTAAGATCGAATCGCTGTCTGAGTGACACGATGAGGCGAAACAGTGGGCCTGATCATCCGTTCATATAGAGATGAAGACCGGTCGGCCGTAATCGCCCTGTGGCGCCGTGTGTTTCCCGATGCTCCGGCCCACAATCTACAGGTGCGGGGGACCAACCGTCCGGCCGTCTCCTTCTATCGATGTCTCGGGTATGAGGTGGAGGACCGCATCAGCATGGGCAAAAAGCTTGAACGGGGTGATGATGGATAAGCTCCTCAAATATATCGAGAAGCACCTGGTCGATCCCAACCCGGTCCTGGCGGAGCTGGAGAAGTCATACCGGACCGATCAGGATGCCGGCCCCCCGCACATCGGCAGGCATGTGGGCGCATTCCTGTATTGGATCATCCACCTCATGGATGCCACAGCGGTCCTGGAGTTCGGCACGGCCATGGGCTATTCCACCATCTACCTGGCCCAGGCTCTGCAGCACACGGGCGGTCATCTGACGGCCGTCGAGCAGGACGAAGAGCTGTTCGAGAAGACCGTCCGGAATGTGAACCGGGCCGGCCTCGGCGAGGTGGTCGATGTTATCCGCGGAGACGCCGCCGCCGTCATCGAGGATCTCCCGGGTCCTTACGATCTGATCCTGCAGGATGCGGCCAAGGCCCTCTATCCCGTCATGCTGGGCGCATGCATCGACCGGACCCGTTCGGGCGGCGTCATTGCCGCCGACGACGCCCTGTTCCGCCCCATGGGCGTCAGGGAAGAGCTCAGCCGGGTGATCGATGAATACAACCGGCTGGTCTTCGGCCATCCGCAGTTGATCAGCACGATTCTGCCGATCGGCGATGGATTGATCATCAGCGTGAAGAGATAATTGGGCCTGGGCCGAATACCTGAATTGAAGATAGAGGATATTCGATCAAAGATTGAGGATGTATTATTTCATCCGGCACATTCTTTTGTAGAGTGGTTAACGTCTGAAAGTTGATGGGTACGATTTAGAATTTTCAAATCTTCTCTTCTCACAGGGAGGCTCCTATGCCCTCACAGTTATGGTGGATCTGGATGATCCTGGCCGCCATCTGCATCGTGGCCGAAATCTTCACGGCCGGATTTTTTATTTTCTGGTTCGGCATCGGCGCACTGGCGGCCGGACTGTTGTCTTTGTTCGGTCTGAGCGCCGGATGGCAATGGGCGGCTTTCGTGGTGGTCTCGGGGATTTTATTCGCCGTCTCCCGCCGGTTCGCCGAGCGTTTTACCAAACAGCAGCCTCCAGGCATCGGCGCCGACCGTTTTATCGGCAAGCGCGGCGTTGTTCTGGAGAAAATCAATAACCGGGAAAACACCGGCAGGGTCCGCATAGATAAAGAGGAATGGCGGGCGGACAGTGATGTCGAGGAGATCATCCCGGAGGGCAAGCGGGTGGAAGTCACCAGGGTGGATGGAACCCATATGGTCGTCAAACCCATAGAGGAGGAAAAGCGATGATCGCCGGAGCCGTGATACCTTTCATCATCGTGGCCTTTGTGCTGCTGATCGTCGCCGCTAAGGGCATCAAGATCGTTCGTCCCTGGGAGAAGGGGCTCATCGAGCGGCTGGGCAAATACCAGCGCACCGCCGACAGCGGCCTGTCGCTGATCATCCCCTTCCTGGAACGGATGATCAAGGTGGACATGCGCGAGCAGGTGGTGGATGTACCTCCCCAGGGCGTCATCACCAAGGATAACGTGGTGGTCGAGGTGGACGCCGTGGTCTATTACGAGGTCACCGACCCGGTGAAGGTGACCTATAATGTCGCCAGTTTCTATCTGGCGGCCACCAAGCTGGCCCAGACCAACCTGAGGAATCTGGTCGGTGACCTGGCCCTGGACGAGTCGCTGACTTCCCGGGAGCTGATCAACACCAAGCTGCGCGAGATCCTCGACGACGCCACCGACAAGTGGGGCACCAAGGTGACCAGGGTGGAGCTGCAGCGCATCGAGCCGCCCTCGGATGTGACCGACGCCATGCACCGGCAGATGAAGGCCGAGCGTCTCCGGCGGGCCATGATTCTGGAGGCCGAGGGACACAAACAGTCGGCCATCCTCAAGGCCGAGGGCGATGCCGAGGCCATCAAGAAGGTGGCCGATGCCGACAGGTACCAGAAGCTGACCGTGGCCAAGGGTGAGGGCGAGGCCATCCAGACCGTTTTCGGGGCCATCCATCAGGGAAATCCCTCCAACGATCTCCTCGCCATTAAATACTTAGAGGCACTGCAGAAGATCGCCGACGGCCAATCGACGAAAATTTTCCTGCCCCTGGAGACATCGGGGATCCTGGGCAGCATCGCCGGTATCGGCGAGCTGTTCAAGGGGCAGCTCCCTCCGGCCACGGGCGGTGAGGGCTCATTGAAAAGCAAACGAGCCGCCCCGAAACGGCCGGAGAAACCGCCCGAAAAAGAAGGTCCGCCGTCCGGGAACCTGTTCGCCACGTGAGAGGTCCTCTCTCCATGACCGTTCAGCCGGCGGCGGCTCGTCCGCCGTGTTCTCAGTCCTTCTTTTTCTGAGGTCGATAGCGTTCCCCGGGAGGCCTCGCTGCACATTTTTCGCTATCCGCCCGAGATCGTTCTCCTGATCCTGGCCATCTGCCTGCCGGCCTATTTCCTGAAAGGGCTGTCCGGCTTCGGGCCGGGACTTCTGTTTGTGCCCACTGTGGGTCTGCTGTTCGGTCCCCGCATCGCCCTGGTGTCCTCGGCCTTTGTCGACAGCTTCGTCGGGCTGGGCATGCTGCTGTCCCTGAGGTATACCCGGGAGGACTGGCCCCTGATCGGCAAAATGGTCGCTTTCATGGCCATGGGTTCGGTGGTCGGTTCCTCTTTGGCCGGCTTCGTGCCCGCCCCGGCCGTTCTGGGATTGATCGGCCTGTTCGTGGCCGTCTCCGGCGTCAGCTTCGTGGTATTCGACCGGCCGCTTCCTCCCGGGTGGCTGCGCAGCCGGGTTCTGAAATTGTGGTCGGTGTGCCTGCTGGGTGGACTCACCGGCGGATTGGTGGGCATCAGCGGGCCGCTGATTATTCCCGTGCTGCGGCCGATGATGGACAGGTCCCGCTTCCGCCGGGTGCTGGTGGCCTTTTTCCTGTGCGAGGGCGTCCTCCGGCTGATCATCTACCGTCTGGTGGGGATGTGGAGCGGGGAGGTCGTGCGCATCGCCGCCGTGGCCGGCCCGGCCGTGATCGTGGGGCTGCTGCTGGGCTACCGGGCTCATGTCAACATCACCGAGCGCCGCTTCAATGTGGTCGTGGGCGTGGTGCTGATCCTCATCGCCCTGCGAATCGGCTGGGGTTTGGCGGGGTGAAAGGAGAACAGATCGTGTTTGTCGCCCTGGGATGTCAGGAATTTATCATCATCGTGCTCGTTTTTGTATTTCTGTTCGTCCTGCCGGCGGTGCTTTTTCTGCGGTGGTGGCGGGGGGGCAGAAAGGGCTGAAATACCCCCCCTTTCTCAATTGACAATTGCCCCAAAATTTGTTATAATAAGAGACTTTCACCACTACTGGTGGTATGATTGGAACTCCTCAAAAAAGCTGCTTTTGACACCCCGCGGAGGTCTTCGTGTCGGGTTCTGACCTGTTTCCATATCTCACTCTGAGAGGGCATCTCCACCTATTGCTCTATCTGTTGTGTGTCGTCACGGGAATATATCTGTTTCGCCATGCTGCTTTCATATCCGTTCAGCCTCTGGCCTCCCATCTCTTAGCTCCCATTGAGTCGAACGACCCTCTTTTCTCGACTCCGGGAGTTATTTTTTAATGGGCTTCGTATCAACGGCTTCGTAACAACTTGGTGTCAGCGGTTTCTTATTCACAGTTCCTTATTGGCGGTTTTTTATTCACGGCTTTTTATTAACAGCTTCTTGTTAACAGCTTCTTATTTAATAAGTTTTTACTCACAGCTCTTTATTGATGGTCGCGTATCGGCGATCTCGGAGTTATGGAACAGTTGCGAAATACATTCGCTGCCATCACCGCGGTTCTGCTCTTTCACATCCTGATCGGTTTCTCCTGCGCGCGAGATCCCGGTGCGCCCGGCCCCATGCCTTCGCGGTTTCCGCTGGCTCAAAGGGAGCCCATTACGGCGGAACACCTCGATCTCGGCAGCGTCCTGATGGAGTCCACCTTCAAGCTGCAGGGCACCTCCCGGGAGGACTCCCTGCTTTTCGGCAGCGCGTTCATCTTCAACTTGCCCTGCGGGGAAAACAGCCGGCAGGCCATACTGGTCACCTCCGCCCATCTGCTCGACACCCTGGACACGGATCAAGCTCTGCTGGGCTTGAGAGACCGGCGCTGGGACGGAACCTGGGAGGAGCGTCCCTGGTGGGTTCAGATCCGCAGCGGAGGGAAGCCCCTGTGGCGGCGTCATCAAAAGGCCGACGTGGCTGCCCTGTGCATCGACCTGCCGGGTTATGCTGAGATCCCGCTGAGTTCCATGGAGCTGCTGGCCGATACTGAGACCTTCCAGCGATACCAGATCCATCCCGGAGACGAGCTGCTCTGCCTGGGGTATTCATCCCAGGATGGCATCCACGGCCTTGGAGGTTTTCCCATCCTGCGGGGCGGGAAGATCGCTTCCTATCCGCTCTATCCGGTGGAGCGTTATGAAAGCTTCAAGTATGATGTGGAGATCTTTCGAGGTTACAGCGGCGGGCCGGTCTATTTCGATCAGGTGGGACGGATCTATGATGGAGTCGATCATCCCGGTGAGCAGCTTCAGTTCATTGCCGGGCTGCTCTCCCGCCAGTGGTTCGCCGACCAGGAGGAAACGCAGCCCCTGAAAGTGGCCGAGGTGGTGCATGCCCGGTTCATCCGGGAGATTTTAACCGAATTGATACCGTAAAAGAATTTGTTTCCAATCACCTACAGGAGGGACCCATGAGAGAGGTCGCCGTCATCGGCGTTGGAATGAACAAGTGGGGCGAGCTATGGGAGAAATCGATCCGCCATGTGTTCGTGGAGGCCGCCCTGATGGCCATCGAGGACGCTGGCGTCGATCACATCGACTCCATGTATGTCGGCTGTATGACCAGCGGTTTGTTCGTGGGACAGGAGCACCTCGGCTCCCTGATGGCCGATTATCTCGGCCAGACGCCCGTCCCGGCCACTCGGGTGGAATCGGCCTGTGCCTCGGGAGGAGCCGCTTTTCGCCTGGGATTCATGGAGGTGGCCGCGGGGATGAGCGATATCGTTCTGGTGGGCGGTGTGGAAAAGATGACCGACGTGGGTGGCGGCGATGCCACCTTCGCCCTGTCCACGGCCGCCGATCAGGAATACGAGTGCTATCAGGGCGTGACCTTTCCGGGACTCTATGCCATGATGGCCCACCGCCATATGCACGAGTATGGCACCACCCGGGAACAGCTGGCTCAGGTGGCGGTCAAGAACCATTATAACGGTTCGATGAATCCCCGGGCTCAATATCCCTTCAAGGTCACCGTCGAGCAGGTGCTCAACTCGGTGAAGGTGGCCGATCCCCTGAGAATTTTGGATTGCTCGCCGATCACCGACGGGGCGGCGGCCGCCATCCTCTGCCCGGTGGATATGGCCAGGAAAGTGAGCAAGAAAACACTGGTCCAGGTCATCGGTTCGGGCCAGGCCACCGATACCATCGCGCTGCATTCGCGGGAAGACATGACCTGGCTGGGGGCTACGGCTAAAGCGGCCGAGATAGCTTACGGCATGGCCGGCGTGGGTCCCGAGGACCTGGATCTGGTGGAGGTCCACGATTGTTTCACCATCGCCGAGATCTGCGTCACCGAGGCGCTGGGATTGGTGTCAAAAGGTCAAGGTGGCCCGGCGGTCGAGAGCGGCCTGACCGCGCTGGACGGCAAGATTCCCGTGAACGCCAGCGGCGGCCTGAAGTCCAAGGGCCATCCCGTGGGTGCCACCGGCGTGGCTCAGATCGTGGAGCTGACCGAGCAACTTCGGGGCCAGGCCGGGGATCGCCAGGTGAAGGATGCCCGGATCGCTCTGGCGCAGAACATGGGCGGCACCGGGGGCAGCACCGCAGTGCACATTCTGAAACGAATTTCGTGATCATCTCAGCAGGCGATATAAGAGATATTCTATCCTGAGGAGGATACCTTGTCCACATCAGCCAGATATTGGCGGGAGATCCCCCAGCGTTACCGGCTGGAAGCGGCCCGATGCACTGAATGCGGCCTGACCGCGTTCCCGCCGCGGCTTATCTGTCCGGGTTGCGGATCGACCGATTTCGAGGAGACCAGGCTGCCCGATACCGGGACCATTTTAACCTATACGGTCATCCGGGTGGCGCCCAGCCAGTTTGTCGATGAGGCTCCTTACGCCGTGGGTGTCGTGGAGCTTGAAGGAGGAACGCGGATCACGACCCAGATCACCGATGTCCCTCTGGACAAGATCGCCATCGGACAGAAGGTCAAGGTGGAGTTCCGGCGCATCCGGGAGGAGGGGCAGGCCGGCATCCTGTGTTATGGGTATAAATGTGTCCCGATGCCGTAACGGACATCGGTCCCAGGGGGGAGCGCAGGGATGTTTCGTATTGAGAGCAAGATCGATGTCAGAGGCGAACCGTTTCAAAAAAATCGCCAGCACAATCTGAAGCTTCTGGAACAGTTCAGGAAGCGGCTCGGGAAGATCCGGTCGGGAGGGCCGGCGCAGGCCGTCAAACGGCACAAGGAGCGGGGCAAGTTGACTGCCCGGGAGCGCTTGGATCGGCTGTTCGATCCGGACACCCCTTTTCTGGAGTTGAGCTCCCTGGCCGCGCTGGGGATGTATCGGGATGATTTTCCCGGCGCCGGAATGATCGCCGGCATCGGAGTGGTTCACGGCCGGGAAGCCCTGGTGGTGGCCAACGACGCCACCGTGAAGGGCGGCACCTATGTTCCCATGACGATCAAGAAGCACGTTCGCGCCCAGGAGGTGGCCCTGGAAAACCGGCTGCCCTGCATCTACCTGGTAGATTCCGGCGGCATCTTCCTGCCCCTGCAGGTGGGCACTTTTCCCGATAAGGAGCACTTCGGCCGGATCTTTTATAATCAGGCCCGGCTGTCCGCGCTGAACATACCGCAGATCTCGGTGGTCATGGGCTCCTGTACCGCCGGGGGGGCCTATGTGCCCGCCATGAGCGATGAAACGGTCATCGTCCGGCAGCAGGGCACCATCTTCATCGGCGGGCCGCCTCTGGTCAAGGCGGCCACCAAAGAGGTGGTCACGGCGGAGGAACTGGGCGGCGCCGATGTGCATTGCCGTATCTCCGGCGTCTCCGATCATTATGCCTTCGACGATGATCACGCCATTCAGATATGCCGTAACATCGTCCAGAACCTGAACCGGCCGGCCAAAACGGAGCTGGACGTGACTGAGCCAAGGGAGCCGTACTACGATCCCGAGGAAATCTACGGCATCATTCCGGCTGATCTGCGGAAAGCATTCGACATCCGGGAGATCATCGCCCGGATGGTGGATGGGAGTGAATTCCACGAGTTCAAGGAGCTGTATGGTCCCACCATCGTGACCGGATTCGCCCGCATCATGGGATATCCGGTGGGCATTCTGGCCAACAACGGGGTGCTCTTTTCGGAGAGCTCGGTCAAGGGTGCCCATTTCGTCGAACTGTGCGCCGTCCGCCGGATCCCGCTGATCTTTCTCCAGAATATCACCGGTTTCATCGTCGGCAAACAATACGAGCATGGCGGTATCGCCAAGGACGGGGCCAAGCTGGTTCACGCCGTGGCCAACGCCGACGTGCCCAAGTTCACCGTCATCGTCGGCGGCTCATACGGAGCCGGAAATTACGGCATGTGCGGCCGGGCTTATGGTCCCCGCCTGCTGTGGATGTGGCCCAATTCACGGATCGCCGTCATGGGTGGGGAGCAGGCGGCCAACGTTCTGGCGACGATCAAGATGCGGCAGATGGAGAAGAAGGGTAAGAAGCTCTCCAAAAAGGCGCAGCAGGCCATCAAGACGCCCATCCTGAAGAAATATGAGCAGGAGAGCAACGCCTATTACAGCACGGCCAGGCTGTGGGATGATGGCATCCTGGACCCCGTGGATACCCGGATGGCCCTGGCCCTGGGTATCTCCATGTCCCTGAACGCGCCGATCCCGGAGCATCGCTTCGGCGTGTTCCGGATGTGATCGATCGAGGATCGAGTTTTTCCTTCATCTTTCAACTTTGATTTGCTGAATAGAGGGGGGTGGTGGAACGATTCGAAATTTAAAAATTACCATGTGCCATTTGCCATTGGCCATTCTGCTGCCCCTTTTCCTGTTCGTCTCCCTGTCCCCGGCCGGTGAAGCGGATCTGGCCCCTGAGAAGGCCCCGGTGGACAGCGTCGACTGGCAGCAGCGCCTGGAACAGCTCCGTTCGGTGCCATACGTGGGCCTCTCCGATGAGGAGGCCGAACAGGAGGACACCGGCGTCAAGCTCTACGACCCCCGGAAGGCGTATGACGGATACAACCTGTATTGCATCCGTTCCGCCGGCGCCGCTTACTTGATGGATAATGAGGGGCGGGAGATTCACCGCTGGATCTATCGTGAAAGGCCGATGAGCGGTTCCCGGCATGCCGTGATGAACGATCATGTCATCGTGCTCAAAAACGGCGATGCCCTGATCCTCAAGAAGAAAGAGGGACTCATCCGCGTGAGCTGGGACTCGACGCCACTCTGGGAAGTGGAGCTTCAAGCCCATCACGATATGTCCCAGGCTCCCGACGGGTCCTTCTATGTGCTGATCCAGGAGCTTCATGAACACCGCGGTCTGAATGTCTGGTTCGATGTCATCGTCCATCTGGATGCCGATGGAAAGGAGATCGGTCGCTGGTCGACGTACGACCATCTGGAGGAGATCAAAAAAGCCCTGGACCCGGCTCCTTTTCTGGACACCGTTCTGGACAGCTCCCTGGTCCGGCCGCCGCAAAACGAGCAAAGACGGGAACACCTCAAGCACGAGATCGCCAAACAGTATCGCTACGACTATTTTCACACCAATACCGTAACGGTGCTTCCTTCAACCCCTCTGGGCAGGCAAGACCGCAGATTCCGGGAGGGCAACCTGTTGGTCTGTTTCCGCAACATCGATCAGCTCGCCATCCTGGACCAGGGCACCGGCCGGATTGTATGGTCATGGGGCGCCGGAGAACTGGAGGGACCGCATCATCCCACCATGCTGGAGACCGGTACTGTTCTGGTCTTCAACAACGGTGTCAAACGGATCTATTCATCGGTCGTGGAGCTGAATCCGGTGACCAGGGAGATCGTCTGGGAATATCAGGCCGATCCGCCTAAGAGCTTCTATACCTTCAGCCGGGGTTCCGCCCAGCGGCTGCCCAATGGGAACACCCTGATCTGCGCCAGCGATAAGGCTCGCGCCTTCGAGGTCACCCGGGAGGGTGAGGTGGTCTGGAAATGGCAGAATCCGGTCATGGTGGGAACCCACTGCGAGACCTTCTACCGCATGATGCGCCTGGAGGTAGAGCCCATCGACGAGATCATTCAGGACTATAAGGATCGACTCCATTAATAACAGACCGGTGGAGGGTTCGGTGCCTTCACCGGCCCGGTAATGTTTCGCCAGCGAGTGAAGCCGGCCGTCAAGACCCGAAGATCGCGAGGTACATTTCATAGATCATGACCCGAACGGTTTGTGTCATACTCTGTGGATATGTTTTTGGGGCGCTCGGATCAGCTGCCGGAACCGATCAGAGCGCCCAGCCGAAGCCGGAGGATTGGAACAGGCGTCTGGAAATGCTGCAGTCGGTACCCTACCTGGCAGTCTCCGAGTCTACCACCGCCGCTGCCGATACGGACGTCGTATTCCACAATCCGGAGTTGGCCTGGCAGGGATACAATCTGTACATCAGCCGTCGCTCCGGCCTGGTCCATCTGATGGATATGAACGGCCGTGATGTTCATCAGTGGGATTGCCATCGCTTCGCCTCAAAAGGCGGTTATCATCATGTCCATCTTGTGGAAAATGGAGACCTGTACGTCCTCCGCGAAAGCGTCAGACTGTACCGGATCGACTGGAATTCCAATCTGATCTGGGAGAAGAAGCTCCGGGCCCATCATGACATCACCTTTCTTGACGATGGGTCCCTCTATGTTCCTCACCGGGAGTTGCGGGATTACGCCGATCTGAAGGTGGATTTCGATATCATCCTTCATCTCGACGAGGACGGCGAGGAGATCAACCGGTGGAGAACCTACGAACATCTGGATGAGCTCAAAAGGACTTTGGACACGAGGCTGTTTCTGGATACCATCCTGGACAGCATCAAGGCCGGCGGCAGTCCCCGGGGCGGCATCTCGGGTGACGTGAAAAAGGCTCTGGGGCGGAAGGGAAACAAGAAGATCGATTATTTTCATCTCAACACCATCCAGGTGATGCCGGCCACCTCTCTGGGAGAGCGAGACCCCCGGTTTGCCGAGGGAAACCTGCTGGTCTGCTTTCGGAACGTCAATCAGATCGCCGTGCTGGAGCGGGGCACCTACCGCATCCTGTGGTCCTGGGGGGCGGAGGAGCTGGAGTGGCCCCATCAGCCCTCATTACTGCCCTCCGGCCGCATCCTCATTTTTGACAACGGTGTGGAAAGGGAATTTTCCAGGGTGATCGAGATGCGTCCCCCCACGGGGGAGATCGTCTGGGGGTATATAGCTGAGACGCCCGAGGATTTCTATACCAGCGGCGGGGGCTCTGCCCAGCGGCTGCCTAACGGGAACACCCTGATCTGCGAGACGAACAACGGGCGGGCGTTCGAGGTCAACCGGGAAGGGGATGTGGTCTGGATGTGGCTCAATCCGGCCACCTGGAGAGACCGCCGGGAGACCGTCTACCGGATGGAACGCCTGCCGCCGGAGATGGTGGAGCCGCTGCTGGAGAAACAATGGCCCTGAAAAACCGGTCAGCAATCGGCTTTAAGCAGTCGACAGTAAGCAGTCAACAGTAGACAATCAGCAGTGAACAGAATGGTCATAGCAGTTTGGTATTATACGCCGATGAGAAGCGGAGCGATCACCCATGTCAGATGTCAAAGAATATCAGACCATTCTCGCCTCCCGTGATGGTCCGGTGTGGCATATCACACTGAATCGTCCGGAGGTCCACAACGCATTCAACGAGGCAATGATCGTGGAGCTGCTGGATGTCGTCGGCGGAGCCGTTCATGAGCCTCAAGTGCGGGTGGTCGTTCTCACCGGCAAGGGACGATCGTTCTGCGCCGGGGCCGATCTGAACTGGATGCGCCGGGTGAAAGATTACTCCTATGAGGAGAACCTCGAGGAGTCCCGGCGGCTGGCCGACCTGATGCATACCATCTATACCCTGCCCATGCCCACCATTGCCCGGGTCAACGGCGCCGCCATCGGAGGCGGGACCGGTCTGCTGGCCGCCTGTGATGTGATCATCGCCGCCGAGACCGCCAAGTTCAGCCTCAGCGAGGTCAAGCTGGGTCTGGTGCCGGCGGTGATCTCTCCCTATGTCATTCGCCGGGTGGGCGAGAGCCGCTGCCGCCAGCTGATGCTGACCGGTGAGCGGTTCAAGGCCGACCGGGCCAAACGCTATGGCCTGGTTAATACGGTGGTTCCCATCGAGGATCTGGACGATGCCGTTCAGGAGCGAGTCGCCCAGCTGCTGACCAGCGGACCGGAGGCGTTGAAGACCTGTAAAGAGTTGCTTCGCCGGGTTCCTCTGATGGACTTCGAACAGGCCAAGGCATACACCGCGGAGGTCATCGCCCGCTTACGGATCAGCCGGGAGGGTCAGGAGGGCATGGCGGCTTTCCTGGACAAACGAAAACCGGACTGGAGCCGATCGTGATGAATGGCCGAAGTCTCCGTTAGAGGCTATCGAGGTCGATGTTCATGAAGGCAACGAAAAGAAAGCTGAAGAAGGTGCTGGTGGCCAACCGGGGGGAGATCGCCGTGCGGGTAATACGCGCCTGCCGGGAAGCCGGTATCCCCACGGTGGCCGTCTATTCGTCGGCCGACAGCCGGTCGCTCCATGTGCAGATGGCCGACCAGGCCGTGTGTATCGGACCCCCGCCGCCGGTGGAGAGTTATCTGAATGTCGATTCCATCGTGTCGGCCGCTCGCAAGACCGGGGCCGCAGCGATCCATCCCGGATACGGCTTTTTGTCTGAAAACGCCCAATTTGCCGCCAGGTGTGAGCGGGAGGGCCTGATCTTCATCGGCCCGAGCGCCGCGGCCCTCTCTCTGGTCGGCGACAAGGTCGCCTCCCGCCGGACCATGAGCAAGGCCGGCATTCCCATCATTCCCGGCATGAGGAGCAAGGGGAAAGCCCCGGGCCGTTTCGCCGCCGAGGCCGAGAAGATCGGCTATCCGGTGCTCATCAAGGCCTCGGCAGGGGGCGGGGGTAAAGGCATGATGGTGGTCCATTCCGTCGAAGAGCTGGGGCCGGCCGTGGAGGCCTCCATGAGGGTGGCCGGGGGAGCCTTCGGGGATGCCTCCGTCTATCTGGAGAAATACCTGCCGGCCCCCCGGCATGTGGAATTCCAGGTGCTGGCCGATACTCATGGCAACGTGGTCCACCTCTATGAGCGGGAATGTTCCATCCAGCGGCGCCATCAGAAGATCGTCGAGGAAGCCCCCTCGGTCGCACTGGACGAGAAGCTTCGCGCCCGCATGGGTGAGGCGGCCGTGGCCGCCGTGAAAGCCTCCGGGTACAGTAATGCCGGAACGGTCGAGTTTCTTCTCGACCGGGGAGGAAAGTTCTATTTTTTAGAGGTCAACGCCCGGCTGCAGGTGGAGCACCCCATCACCGAGCTGACCACCGGCGTGGATCTGGTCCGCCAGCAGTTGCTGGTGGCCATGGGCGCAAAGCTGCCCTTCGGACAAAAGGACATCGTCCGCCGGGGGCACGCCATCGAGTGCCGCATTTACGCCGAGGATCCGGCCAACGGCTTCATGCCCTCCTCCGGGCGGGTGGCTTTCCTCAAAGAGCCCGGCGGTCCGGGTGTGCGGCACGATTGCGGGATCTACAGCGGCTGCGAGGTGCCGGTGCATTACGATCCCATTCTTTCCAAGGTGATCGTCTGGGCCGAGGACCGTCAGGCGGCCCGGCACCGTATGCTGTCGGCCCTCTCGGAGACCATCATCCTGGGCATTCAGACGACGGTGCCGTTTTTGCAGGACATCATCGCCCACAAGGAGTTCGCCGCCGGGAATACGCGCACCGACTTTATCGAGAGCTACATGCTTCCCTGGAAAGAATCGCTCGACGCGCACATGCTGGATGCCGTTCTGACGGCCGCCGCCGTCGATTCGCAAAACAGATCTCGACCCTCGGCGGGCGGTTCCGCAGGATCGCCCGAACAGCTCTCTCCCTGGCAGACGGGGGGCGGCTGGCGGATCGGGGGAA
>CAZOYL010000049.1:0-17417 GCA_964584035.1 uncultured Gemmatimonadota bacterium
CGAGCTGGTGTCGTCGTGGCGCAGGCAGACATAGACCCGCTCATCGCCGACCCAGACCGGATCGAAGGCCCCGCTGCGCAGGGCGGCATGCTCGCTGCGCAGGGCGGTCAGGGAGCGGTAGTGGTTGAGCAGCGAGGTGCTGACGGAGTCCTGCTCCCGGACTGAGACGCCGTCGTGGTCCTGGACGAACTGGTTATTGACATATTGAGAATATCCCCGGTACCACTGGGCATGCGGCGGGACGGTCAGGGCAGCGTTCCACTCGAAGGGCTCGCGGACGGGCAGGTCGTTGGCGTCGTTGCCGTACCAGTCCACCTTGTGGCCGCGCATGCCGATCTCCTCGCCGTAGTACAGGCAGGGCGGCAGCGGGCCGGTCATCAGGATCACGGCGGCCAGGCGGCAGAGATCCTCGTCCTCGCTGAGCGAGTACCGGATTCGGTCGACGTCGTGATTGTTGAGGATGCCGAGCCACTGGCTCTCCTCCGGAAGATCGCCCAGCACCAGGGATAACCACATCCCCATATCCCAGCCGATTTGGTTGGGGATGGCATATTGCAGGCCGAACATCACCGGGATGGCGAAAGCGGCGTCGATGCCGTGATCGAACATCTGCGGGTGGAGGGATCCCCAGTCGGAATCCTCGGCGATGAATTTGACCTCCGGATTGACCAGCCGCAGCCCGGCGGTGAGGTCGTCCCACAGGTCCAGATCGTAGCCCCACTGCGCCTCGGAATACCAGCCGACCGAGAGGTGGTCGATGCGGAAACCGTCGATGCCGTCATGGAAGTCGCCGTCGTCGTCCGGATCCAGCCAGTGGGACAATTGGTCGACCAGATATTCCCGCACCGGGAGGTGGTTGTGGTTCCAGAACACATGGGTGATCCAGTTGCCCTGCCAGTCGTGGTAGCCGCCGCCGAAGCCGAAATAGTTCCAGTTGCCCCCGTCGGTGAAGGCGAACCACTGATCATAGGGTGAGTCAGGGTTGCCCCGGGCGTCCTGGAAGTAAGGATGTTCCTCGCTGATCCCGTAGGCCACCAGGTCGATGTAGATCTCGATCCCGGCGTCGTGCAGCGCCTCGACCAGGTCGATGAACCCGGCCTCGGTGCCGAACCGGGGATTGAGGCTGTCGTGGCGGACGTACTGGTAGCCGTGGTAGGCCCGGGAGTAGAAAACCGGATTCAACCACACGGCGGTGATGTTCAGATCCTGAAGATAGGGGATGGCCTCGACGATGCCGGCAAAGTCACCGAAGCCGTCGCCGTCGGAGTCGCGGAAGGCGATGGGGAAGATCTGGTAGAAGATGTCATCCTGAAAGGGGTGAGCCTGGATGGTGGTCGGCAGGATGGTCAACAGGACCACGAATATGAGCAGAGAAGAACGTTTGTCCACGAGCGGCTCCGGTGGCCAGATGGATCGGGACAGCTTTCTACCATTCTACGGGTTGGCGGGGGGTTTGTCAAGGGCATAATGACATTTCTGTTCTGCGAGGACCATCGTCGACATCTCCCGGGGCCATGAAGGTGGACGGAGAAGACAAGATAACACAAGATATGAGTCACTAAAGAAAGAAATGATAAGTAATGATAATATTAGATGAAGAAACAAAATATTTGATCAATCCATGCCATTCCCTTGAGATCCTCCTATTGAAGATAACTCACATGTTGTTAAGCGAATGCACTCTTCAAAAGCGATCGTTTCCGGCGTGATGACGAAGAAAGATAATTAAGAATAGCATAATATGATCATAGATTATGATTGCTATAATATTAGATGACATGATAATATATGAACAGCTATGATAAATCCAAAGGCACTCGAGATCTCGATCCTTGAGCCGCCCTGCCCGGCAGCTTCGGTTTCCGCGCTCTTTTTCAAAAACCGAACTCCGAATCCTCAAAAAACAGTTGACTTCCATGCCGAAAATTTGTATTCTGTTAGCAGTTTTTTAGGCATCCCGATGAAGAGTATAACTGTTTATGAATCATTTAATTGTTCCATCAACGGGAGGTCCTGCCGATGAGAATGTCAGAAAAGGAACAGGCTGGCGTGATCGTGCTGATGCCCAAGGGCAAGATCATGGGCGGCCCGGACGCCGGTGCGGTCAAGGAGCGGCTCCATCAGCTCATCGATGAGGGCAAGAAGAAGGTGGTTGTCGACCTGTCCGGAGTCAGCTGGATGAACAGCTCCGGCCTGGGCATCCTCATCGGCGGCCTGACCACCATGCGTAACGCCGGCGGCGACCTGAAGCTGGCCGGGACCACCGATAAGGTGCAGAACCTGCTGATGGTCACCAAACTGATCACCATCTTCGAGTCGTACGACACGGTCGAGGAGGCCGTGGCCAGCTACCTTTAGCCACACGCCCCCAGGCGAGATCTTTGTATTCGGCCGGCGCCAGGGGTGACCGGCCGATTTTCTAAAGGAAGAGGTTTATAACCCGAGGCGAATAACCAGAGGCGTGACGTGGATTTTCTCTCCGATCTCAATCCCGCCCAACGTGAGGCGGTCACTCAGGTGGAGGGTCCCGTGCTGGTCCTGGCCGGCGCGGGCAGCGGCAAGACCCGGGTGTTGACCCATCGCATCGCCTATCTGGTCGGCCGGATGGGCGTCAGCCCGGAGCATGTCCTGGCGGTGACCTTCACCAACAAGGCCGCCGGGGAGATGAAGAGCCGCGTGCTGGAGCTCCTGGACCGGGAGGGCGTCGGCATCCAGATGGGTACTTTTCACTCCATCTGCGCCCGGATCCTGCGCCGGGAGGGTCACCACCTGGGCTACGAGCGCAGCTTCACCATCTGCGACGAGGCCGACCAGTTGTCGCTGATCAAGCGGGTCCAGGAGGAGCTGGGCATTCCGGCCGGCCGTTTCTCGCCCAAGGGTTTCCGCGCCCGGATCGAGTGGGCCAAGCACAACCTCCTGACCCCCGGGACGTTCGAAGAACAGGCCCTGGACGACTATGAGAAGAAGGCGGCCCTGGTCTACCAGCGCTACCAGGCCGCTCTGGAATCACAGAATGCCATGGACTTCGGCGATCTGATCGACAAGGTCGTGTTCCTGTTCCAGCTCCATCCCCGCATTCTGAGCCGCTATCAGGAGCGCTTTCAGTACGTTCTGGTGGACGAATACCAGGACACCAACCACGCCCAATACATGCTGGTTAACCTGCTGGCCTCCCGGCACCGCAACCTGTGCGTGGTGGGCGACGATGACCAGAGCATCTATGGCTGGCGGGGCGCCGACATCGGCAACATCCTCAGCTTCGAGAAGGACTATCCCGACACGCAGGTGATCAAGCTGGAGCAGAACTACCGCTCCACCCAGAACATCCTCACCGCCGCCGGCCATGTCGTAGCCCACAACCGCGGGCGCAAGGACAAGACCCTGTGGACCCGGCAGGGCAGCGGTCAGCCCCTGACCCTGCTGGAGGCCCTGGACGAGCGGACCGAGGCCCTGACCGTGCTGGACAAGATCCAGGCGGAGCGGTCCCGGGGGAGCCGGGAGCTGGCCGATATGGCCATACTCTACCGGATCAACGCCCAGTCCCGCAACTTCGAGGATCAATTGCGGCGGGCCGGACTGCCCTACGTCATCATCGGCGGGGTTCGCTTCTACGAGCGCAAGGAGGTCAAGGACATCCTGGCCTACCTGCGCGTCCTGGTCAACCCGGCCGACTCGATCAGCCTGCGGCGGATCATCAATGTGCCTCGCCGGGGCATCGGGCCGACCACCCTGGGACGGTTAGAGAACCTGGCCGCCGAGAGCCAGGTGAGCCTTCTGGAAGCCGTCCAAATGGCGGCCGAATCCGAGGAGCTGCCCGCCGGCCTCCGGGAAAAGCTGGCCGATCTTCACGGGCTGTTCGCCTCCCTGGCCGATCGTCTGGAGAAGCTGGAGATCGCCCAGGTGGTCCAGGAAATCATCGATCGGACCGGCTACCTGCGGGAGCTGATCGCCGAGGGCACGGGCGAGGCTCAGACCCGGGCGGAGAACGTCCGCGAGCTGGCGGCCGCCGCCGAGGAGTACGCCATGCGCAGCGAGGGGGCGGAGCTGCTTGACTTTCTGGAGGAGGTCACCCTGCTGACCAGCGTGGACACCTGGGACAGCTCGGCCAACGCCGTGGCCCTGATGACGCTGCACAGCGCCAAGGGCCTGGAGTTCCCGGTGGTCTTTATTGTCGGGCTGGAGGAGGGCCTGTTTCCCCTGTCGCGGGCCATGGAGAGTCAGCAGGAGCTGGAGGAGGAACGGCGGCTGATGTATGTCGGCATGACCCGGGCGAAGGACAAACTGTATCTCTCCCGGGCCCATTGGCGCCGCCTCTGGGGCAGCGGAATGGGCACGCTGCCGTCGCGATTCCTGGAGGAGATTCCCCCGGAGCTGATCGAGGTGGAGGGATACGGGCTTGGGGATCTGACCGCAGCCAGCCGGGACCGCACAACCGGGAAAGGCCGAACGGCCCGCCGGGAATACGATGAGGACGACGAGTTCGCCCCCCGGGTGTGCGTCGGCTCGGTGGTCCGGCATCCCGCCTTCGGCATCGGACGGGTCATGGAGCTGTCCGGCTACGCCGACGATCTCAAGCTGACCATCTCCTTCGAGGGCCAGACGCCCAAGAAGATATTGGCCAAGTATGCGCAGCTGGAGATATTGAGATGAAAGAAAGGCCGATTCTGGATACGGGATTCCGGATGCCGCATTTCCGTGCCAAAATCAGGAAAAAATCAGTTGCGCTCTCCCCCCGGATGTGTTAAATTTCTTCCATGGGCCGCCCCGGTTGACCTGGGAGATGCGGGAGACCGGAGGTGTCCGAGACAGGATGATGACGCTTCGCTTTCCTGAGCATCCAGGCACATTGACCCCGCCGGCAGAACGATACGAGCGATGAAAACGATCTCCAGGGATGGCGATGGATGAACGCGGTGATGGCTCGCTATCACCGTATTTTTATTTTTAGCAAGAACTTAGAGATATTCTTCGATGGCCGAAAAACCGTCCGCCGCGGCCGTGATCCCGGCCCGGTACGGCTCCACCCGGTTTCCGGGCAAGCCGCTGGCCCTGCTGGCCGGCCGACCCATGATCCAGCACGTCTGTGATCGAGTCGGGCGCGCCGCGCTGATCACTCGCGTGATCGTGGCCACCGATGACGAGCGCATACTTAATGTCGTAAAGGACTTCGGCGGCCAGGCCGTCCTCACCGCCGGAGAGCACCCCACCGGCATGGACCGGGTGGCGGAGGTGGCCGTCGGCCTGGACGAGGATGTCATCGTCGACGTCCAGGGAGACGAGCCCCTGATCTCACCGCGGGCCGTGGATGCCGCCGTCGAGCCTCTGCTCCGGGACGCCTCGCTGCGGATGACCACACTGGCGCATCATCTGGACGATACCTCCGAGCTGGAGGATCCCGATGTGGTCAAGGTGATCCTCGATGCAGAAGGATTCGCCGTCGATTTCTTCCGCCTGCCGGCGGCAGGCCCGGGATCGCAACCCCCGGCCGGAGAGGTTTTAAGACACATCGGCCTGTATGGTTTCCGGCGCGACTATCTGCTGGAGCTGACCGCCATGGAGCCCGCCCGGCGGGAGCGGACCCTGAGCCTGGAGCAGCTCCGGCCGTTGGAGAATGGTTGCCGCATCCGGGTGGTGACCACAGATTACCGCATCGTGGGCGTGGATCGTCCCGAGGACATCGCCAAAGCGGAACGGCTGTTGCGCACCGAAAAGGAGGCCCTGTCCTGAGCACCAAGCCAAAGATCACCAAACACATCTTTGTCACCGGCGGAGTGGTTTCCTCCCTGGGAAAGGGAATCGCCTCCGCCTCTCTGGGCCGGCTCCTTCAGGCCCGGGGACTGAAGGTCACCCTGCAGAAGCTGGATCCATACATCAACGTGGACCCCGGCACGATGAATCCCTTTCAGCACGGCGAGGTGTTCGTCACCGACGACGGGGCCGAGACCGACCTCGATTTAGGCCACTACGAGCGGTTCGTGGATATCAGCACCGGAAAAGGGAACAACTGCACCACCGGACAAATTTATTACACGGTGATCAAAAAGGAGCGGCGGGGCGATTTCCTGGGCGGCACGGTCCAGGTCATCCCGCACATCACCAACGAGATCAAAGAACGCATTCGCCGCGTGGAGACCATCAATGGCGGCGCCGACGTGGTCATCACCGAGATCGGCGGCACGGTGGGAGACATCGAAAGCCAGCCGTTCCTGGAGGCCATCCGCCAGCTGCGCCTGGAGCTGGGGCACGAGAACGCCATCTTCATCCATCTCACCCTGGTGCCCTACATCGAGGCCGCCGGCGAGGTCAAGACCAAGCCCACCCAGCACAGCGTCCGGGCCCTGCGGGAGACCGGTATTCAGCCGGACCTGCTGTTCTGCCGCACGCAGCGGAGGTTGAACAAGGAGATCAAGGCCAAGATCGGCCTGTTCTGCAACGTGCCTCCTCACGCCGTCATCGAGGCCCTGGACGTCGGCTCGATCTACGAGGTACCCCTGCTGTTCCGCCGCCAGGAGGTGGACGAGCAGGTCCTCCGGCTGCTGCACATTCGGGCCGAGACCATCGATCTCAGCGACTGGCAGCGGATGGTCGATAAAATCAGGCGTCCGGCCCACGAGGTGGATGTGGCCCTGTGCGGCAAATACGTTCATCTGCGCGATGCCTATAAAAGCATCAACGAGGCCTTCGTCCACGCCGGGGTGGCCAACAACGCCCGGGTCAATGTGCATCTGCTCGATTCCGAGAGCATCGAGCAGGGCCGGGATCAGGATCCTCTCAGGGGCATCGACGGTCTGCTGGTGGCCCCGGGGTTCGGCGAGCGCGGCATCGAGGGCAAGATCGAGGCCGTCCGTCACGCCCGGGAGAGAAAGATCCCCTTCTTCGGCATCTGCCTGGGCATGCAGTGCGCCGTGGTCGAGTTCGCCCGCCATGTATGCGGTCTGAAGGGAGCGAACAGTTACGAGTTCGATCAGACCACCGAGCATCCGGTGATCCACCTGATGCCGGATCAGGAGAACGTCACCGAGATGGGCGGGACCATGCGGCTGGGCGCCTATCCCTGCCACCTGAAGGAAAAAACCCTGGCTCACAAGGCCTATGAAAAGGATAAGATCAGCGAGCGGCACCGCCATCGGTACGAGTTCTTCAACCGCTACCGGGAGCAGTTCGCCGGGGCCGGGATGGTCTTCAGCGGCTTGTCTCCCGACAACCGCCTGGTGGAGATCATCGAGCTGAAGGATCATCCCTGGTTCGTGGGCTGTCAGTTCCATCCCGAGTTCAAATCGCGCCCCACCATGGCGCATCCTCTGTTCCGCGATTTCATCAAAGCCGCCCGCCGGTATCGAAAGATCCGGCTGGAGAACGAGGATGCCGCCGGGGAGAAGGGCTCATGAGCCGGACTGTCTCGATCGGAGATATCCGCATCGGCCGGGGCCACCCCCTGGTGCTCATCGCCGGCCCCTGCGTGGTGGAGGACGAGGCGACCGTCCTGGAGACGGCGGCCAGGATCCGGGAGATCGCCGGGCGGCTGGAGATGCCCGTCATCTTCAAGGCCTCCTACGCCAAGGCCAACCGCCTGCGGGGCGATTCCTACGCCGGCCCCGGGCTGGAGGAGGGATTGCGCATCCTGTCGCTGGTCAGGGAGCGCGAGAAGCTGCCCATCCTGACCGATGTGCACGGTCTCCAGGAGGTCGGGCCCGCCGCCGAGGTGGCCGATATTCTGCAGATCCCGGCCTTTCTCTGCCGCCAGACCGAACTGGCCCGGGCCGTCGGCCTGACCGGCCGGGCCGTCAATCTGAAGAAGGGACAGTTTCTGGCCCCCGGGGATATGGAGCATCTGGCCGCCAAGGTGACGGCCACGGGCAACCGGCAGGTCATGCTCACCGAGCGGGGCACCACCTTCGGATACCGCGACCTGGTGGTGGACATGCGTTCCCTGGTGATCATGCGCCAACTGGGCTACCCGGTGGTCTTCGATGCCACCCACAGCATCCAGCAGCCCGGTGCCGGGGGGGATGTTTCCGGCGGGCAGCCGCGTTTTATCCTGCCCCTGGTCCGGGCGGCGGTGGCCACCGGATGCGACGCTCTGTTCCTGGAGACGCATCCGCGGGTGCAGCAGGCCCGCTGCGACGCCGCCTGCATGCTGCCCGTGGACGACCTCGAGGCGGTGCTGCGGGCGGCGCAGAGGATTCATGAGGCGGCGGGGTAGGCGGAACGATAATATTCAGGGCTGTGCTTTCCATCGAGGTCGTGTCTTCCATCGAAGGCCGCGCGCTGGCATTGAGGTCCGCGCCTGAAATTCTCTTAATAAAGGAGCTTTCTTATCGCTCTGAATCTCGGCCAGAAGGCCTCCCGGGTCCGGCTTCTCATTCTCGACGTCGATGGTGTCCTCACCGGCGGGGAGATCGTCATGGGCTCGGGGGGGATGGAATTGAAGCATTTTCACACCCTGGACGGTCTGGGGATGGCCACGGCGCGAGGGGCCGGTCTCAAGGTGGCCATCATCACCGCCCGGAGCTCGGAGGCGGTGGCCATACGGGCCGCCGACCTGGGCATCGAGGATGTCGTTCAGGGGTGTTTGGATAAACAGCAGGCCTATGACGGTCTGCTGGAAAAATACGGTCTCCGGGACGAACAGGTGGCTTACGTGGGCGACGATCTGATCGATCTCCCGGTCTTGCGGAGAGCCGGATTGAAGGTCGCTGTGGCCAATGCCCGGGCTCAATTGAAGCTCATGGCCGACTACGTCACCATTGCCAGCGGCGGCCGGGGCGCCGTCCGGGAGGTTGTGGAGCTGCTGCTGGGCTGGAGATCAGGGGAGGATTCGCAGATTGGCGAAAGAGCCGAAACGCCGTCATCGCAATGAGGATAGCCCGGCGAAAGGGAAGACAAGCCGTTATCGGGATGATGACATCATCCAGGGAGCCCGGCGCGTGGTCCGCGAGGAGGCCCGGGCCGTCCGTCAGCTGGAGAGCAGGATCGGGCCCGAGTTCGAGAAGGCCGTGGAGATCATCCTGCGCTGCCGGGGACGGGTCATCGTCACCGGCATCGGCAAGTCCGGCCTGATCGGGAGAAAGATCGCCGCCACCCTGACCAGCACGGGAACGGCCGCCTTCTTTCTGCACCCGGCCGAGGGGATGCACGGCGATCTGGGCATCGTGCAGCGCAACGATTGCATCGTCGCTATTTCCAAGAGCGGTGAGACCAATGAGTTTTCGCTGCTGTTGCCCATCTTTAAGCGCCTCGGCGCGCCGATCATCGCCCTGACCGGAAACATCCAGTCTCCCCTGGCCCAGAAGAGCGATGTGGTTCTGGATGTCAGCGTGGCACAGGAGGCCTGCCCCAATAATCTGGCCCCCACCTCCAGCACCACCGCCACCCTGGTCATGGGCGACGCACTGGCCGTGGCCCTGCTGCTGAAAAGAGGGTTCAGCCAGAACGATTTCGCATTTCTTCATCCCGGGGGCAATTTAGGCAGAAAGCTGATCCTGACGGTGGCCGATGTGATGCATACCGGTGAGGAAGTTCCCGTGGTCCTGGAGTCCGCCAACCTGAAGAATGCCATCCTGGAGATGACGTCCAAACGCCTGGGTGTCACGGCCGTCGTCGATGATGCCGGCCGGCTGAGCGGCATCCTCACCGATGGTGACCTCCGCCGGCTGGTGGAGAAAACTGATAAGCTCTTTGCTCTCACCGCAGGGGATGCCATGACGCCGGAACCCAAGACCATCGAAGAAGATGCCCTGGCCGCCGAAGCGGTCAATGTCATGGAGAGATACAGTATCACCTCGCTGATCATCACCGACGGGGACCGCAAGCCCAGGGGCATCGTGCATCTCCACGATCTGCTCAAAGCCGGCATTGTCTGACCGGCCCAGCCGGGGAGGATTGCTCTGCCAGCGATGTCGGTCAAACGCATTAAAAATTGGGCTATTTACCGGTTCATCTGGTCATTGAATATGCTGGCCGGACGGTTGCCCCGGCGGACCGCCCTGCGCCTGTTCGGCCGGTTGGGGTTGCTGGCCTATGGCCTTTTGGGGACGGCCCGCCGCCGGACCGTGGATAATCTGTCCCGGGCCTTCGGCTGGATGCCGCAGAACCCCCGCCTGCGCCGAACCGCCCGGAACGCCTTCGTCAATGCCGGCAAGAATCTGGCCGATCTCATTCACCTGCCGCATCTGAACGAGTCGAATATCAGAGACCTGGTGCGGATCAGGGGCCGGCATCTGCTGGACGAGGCCATGGCCCTGGGCCGGGGCGTGATCGTCATCACCGGCCATATCGGCAATTGGGAACTGCTGGCGGCCGGATGGGCTCTGCGGGGGTATCCGTCGTCGGCCGTAGCCCGGCAGGTGTATGATCCGCGGTTGGACAGGATGATCAACGATCTTCGAAAAAATGCCAGAGTACGGGGTATTTCGCGAGACAGCGGCCTTCGCGAGATGATCCGGGTGCTGCACCGGGGCGAACTGCTCGGCGTGCTCATGGACCAGGACACGAAAGTCCGCGGCGCCTTCGTTCCCTTCTTCGGACGTCTGGCTCATACGCCGGTCGGACCGGTCCTGCTGGCCATGAAGACTCGGGCGCCCGTCGTCCCCATGGCCATTCACCGGCAGCCGGATGACACCCATTTGATCACGGTAATGCCCCCTGTTAAATTGAGATACACGGAAGACAGGGAGGCGGATGTGCGGCTCAATACCTGGCGGTGCACCCGGGCACTGGAACGTTTCATACGGCAGGAGCCGGCTCAGTGGGTGTGGATGCATGATCGCTGGAGAAAACAGCCGGCGGAAGCGGATCGCCGGGTTTGGAGGGAAAAATTCGATGTCTCCTAAAAGAGTCCCGGTTATCTTGGCCTCATTTTTGCTTTTTTCCCTGTCGGGATGTCAACAGAAAGAGCCGGCTCGCATCTCCGAAGATTCTTTCGATGACATGCCCGAACAGGTCATTGAGAATATGGAGGTCACCTTTACCGAGGACGGACGCCGGACCGGCGTTCTCCGGGCCGATTCCGTGGCCATCTATGAGGCCGGACGGGTCAAGGAGGGCCGCCGGGTCCAGGTCGACTTCTATGATCGTCAGGGAGAACACATCTCCATTTTAACGGCCCGGGAGGGGATCTACAATTCCGAGGCCGAAGAGGTGCTTGCCAGAGGAGATGTGGTGGTCATCTCGGACGACGGAGCCCGCCTGGAAACGGAAGAGCTGGCCTGGAAAAAGGAGACCAACCGGATATCCACCGAGGCCTTTGTGACCATCACCAGAGGCCGGGATCAGGTTTCCGGTTACGGATTGAGCACCGATCCCCAGCTGGAGGATTTTCGCATCCTCAGGGATGTCAAGGGCCGGATCGAGGACGTCCGTCAGATCACCGATTAAGTCTCATCATACCGGGCGACAGAAGTCCGGGGAGTCGGTTCATGACCTGTTTGCGTGCCAGTGAACTGGTGAAGATCTACCATAAACGGAGAGTGGTCGACGGCGTCAATCTGGAGGTCCGGCAGGGAGAGATCGTCGGACTCCTGGGACCCAACGGAGCCGGCAAGACGACCACCTTCTATATGATCGTGGGCATGATCCATCCCAACGATGGCCAGGTCTTCATCGACGACGAGGAGATCACCGATCAGCCCATGTATCAGCGGGCTCGCAGGGGTATCGGATACCTTTCACAGGAACCATCGGTCTTTCGAAAGCTGTCGGTCAGTGACAACATCATGGCCATCCTGGAGACGCTTGATCTCTCCGCCGGCGAACGGGACAAACGGCTGGCCGCCCTTCTGGACGAGCTGGATCTGACGCCCCTGGCGCGCCACAAAGCCTACACCCTGTCCGGAGGCGAACGCCGGCGGGTGGAGCTGACCCGGGCTCTGGTGACCAATCCCAAGTTCGTGCTGCTGGACGAGCCCTTCGTGGGCATCGACCCCATCGCCGTGGAGGAGATTCAGCGGATCGTCGCCCAGTTGAGGGAAAAGGGCCTGGGAGTGCTGATCACCGATCACAACGTCCGGGAAACCCTGCAGATCACCGACCATGCCTACATCATCTGCGACGGGAAAATACTCAAAGCCGGCACCGCTCAGTTTCTGGCCAATGACGCCGAGGCTCGGAAGATCTATCTCGGCGAGAGATTTCGTCTGGACTGATTTCGACTCGGTGGATTTCGTCCCGGCTGATTTCGCAAAGATCGATGTTGACTCGTTCGATTTAACCCGAATGATTTTTAATATGATGAATTCCATATGGATTGAGCGATCATGAAACTCACTCTTCAAGCAAAGCTTCAGCAAATTTTAGCGCCGCAGCTGATCCAGTCCCTGCAGCTGCTGCAGGTACCGGTTCTGGAGCTGGAGCAGATCCTGAAACATGAGCTGCAGGTGAATCCTCTCCTGGAGGAGGTTGAAGAGCTGGAGGAAGAGGAAAAGGAAGAGGAAGAAGAGGAGAAAAAGGAGGAAGAGAAGGAAGAGAAGGAGGAAGAGGAACCGAAGGATACCGATTCGATCGAGGATAAGATCGATTGGGATGATTATCTCCAGGATGGCTATGACGGCGGATATAACGTCAAGGCCGAGACGGACAATGAAGATCTTCCCGAACGAGTCCCGGTGTCGCGGATGACCTTCTCGGATCACCTCCTCTCTCAGCTGCACCTCACCAACCTCGACGATGAAGAGGTCCAGATCGGTGAATTCATCGTCGGCAACATCAATGAGCGCGGATATCTCACCCTGCCGCTGGAAGAGATCGCCCGTGTTGTAGATCAGCCGGAGGAGAAGTGCCTGCACGTGCTGAACATCATTCAGACCTTCGAGCCGGTCGGCGTGGGGGCCAGGGATCTGCGCGAGTCGCTCCTGATACAACTTCGGGAGTGGAACATCGATGATCCGGTGGCCCAGGCTCTGGTCGAACATCATCTGGAGGAGATCGATAAGAAAAGCATCTCCCAGCTGGCCAAAGCCCTGAAGGTCAGTCCGGCGCAGGTACAGGAAGCAATGGAGCGGATCAGCAGCCTGTCGCCGAATCCGGGTTTCGGATACGTGTCCTCAGATCCCGAGGTGGTGGTTCCCGATCTGCTGGTCGATAAAGTCGACGATCAGTATGTGGCCGTCCTCAACGATCGCAGCATCCCCCGACTCCGGATCAGCCCGCTATATCGATCCCTCCTGACTCAGTCCGATCATACCAATACCGAGACGAAGGATTACATCAAAGACAAGCTCAATGCCGCCCGGTGGCTGATCAAGTCCATCGATCAGCGGCGTTCCACCATGCTGAAGGTGATGAATTATCTGATTTATGCGCAGCGGCAGTTCTTCGACAAGGGCATATCCGAGATGAAGCCGATGACGCTTCAGGAGGTGGCCGAGGCCACGGGTCTGCATATCTCCACCATCAGCCGGGTGGTGAACAATAAATATGTTCAAACCCCCAGAGGTATTTTCGAGCTGAAGTATTTCTTCGGCTCAAAAGTGGAATCGACCGATGGCGAGGAGATCTCCTCTAAGAGCGTCAGGGACAAGATCAACAACCTCGTGGCGAAAGAGGACCCCTGTAAGCCTCTCAGCGATCAGAAGATCACCAATCTGCTCAAGGCCGATGGGCTGCAGGTGGCCCGGCGTACGGTGGCCAAGTACCGTGAGCAGCTGAAGATCATGCCGGCCCGTTTTCGAAAAAGAGTATGAATATGGCTCATCGCCCCGTGACGCACGGACAGGCGAAGCGCAGACAGATCCCGGAAGCACCGCTACGGCTGCCGGACTGGTTTACCCGGCCGATCCTTGCCAACAGGAATACCCGCCAGATCACCACCCTTCTCCGCCGCCTCAGGCTGAATACCGTTTGCGAACAAGCCCGTTGCCCCAACAAAGGGGAATGTTTTTCCAAAGGCACGGCCACTTTTATGATCCTGGGGACGGTCTGTACCCGCCATTGCCGTTTCTGCGCCGTAAGCGCAGGGACGCTTGCTCCGGTGGACGGCGATGAGCCGGAACGCCTGGCTCGGGCGGCCGGGGCCATGGCGCTTCGTTACGTGGTGGTCACCTCCGTGACCCGGGATGATCTGCCCGCCGGGGGAGCGGAACAATTTGCCGCCGTCATTCGGGCTCTGCGCCGCCTTTCGCCGGCACCCCGGGTGGAGGTGCTCGTTCCGGATTTTGCAGGGAACCAAAAGGCCCTGGCCATCGTCTTAAATGAGGCCCCCGACGTCTTCAACCACAACATCGAGACGGTGCCTCGTCTCTATCGCCGCTTGCGGCCCGGGGCGCAATACCGCCGGTCTCTCGACCTCCTGCGCCGGGCCAAAGAGCACCATCGGGCGATCGTGACCAAGTCCGGAATCATGGTCGGTCTGGGCGAAAGGCCGGATGAGGTGCGTGCCGTCATCAGAGATCTGCACCGGGCCGGCTGTGACATCCTGACCATCGGGCAGTATCTGTCTCCGTCGCCGGATCACGAACCCGTCAAAGCATTCGTTACCCCGGAAACCTTTCAGCGATATGATCGCTTAGCCAGGGAGGAGGGCTTTCGATATGTCTCTGCATCCCCGCTGACCAGGAGTTCCTATCAGGCTGCCGATCTGTTCCGCCGGAGCACGTTGAATGATCACTTCCAGAGGAGGACAAGAGATGAGGATGAACATCACTGCCAGGCATTTCGAGATCGATCGGGCGCTGGAAGAACATGTTCACGAGCGTCTCATGACACTGAAGAAATATTTCGATAAGGTCATCGACGCCCACGTCATCCTCTCGGTGGAGAAATATCGCCATAGTGCCGAGATCACCCTGACCGTCTCCGGACTCACCATGGCCAGTAAGGAGGAGTCCGAGAATATGCACATGTCCATCGATCGCGCGGTGAGCAAACTGGAGCGTCAGGTGAAGCGGTACAAGGCCAAATTGACCAACCACAAGGTGAGAAAGCCCGAACCGGAGATCGTTGCGGTGGAGGAGGCGGACGATTTCCCGGAGTTTGTCGAAGCCGAGGAGGAAGAGGGTTCATGGCAGGGCTGACCGTTGCCGAGCTGTACAAGGAAAAAAAGGATTCTCTGGAGCTGTTCGTCGCCGGCCAGCGGGCCGGATTGAAGAAAACGGTCGACGAGAACGGGATCGACCGGCCGGGGCTGGCCCTGGCCGGATTCACCGACCGGTTCTCATACCGGCGGGTTCAGGTTCTGGGAGAGACCGAGCTGGTATACCTCAACTCGCTGTCTCCGGAAGGGCGGAACGCCTCGGTGGAAGGGATGTTGAGCTTCGACATTCCCTGCATCTTCGTCACCAAGGGGCAGGCCGTCCCCCGGGAGCTGCTGGAGGTGGCCGACAGCAAGAAGACGGCGGTGATAGTCAGCAAATTGAGCACCACCGAGTTCATCAAGCGGCTGGACATCTATCTCGACGGGCACTTCGCGCCCAGCACCACCGTTCACGGCACGATGGTGGACGTCTACGGCGTTGGTCTGCTCTATACCGGCAAGAGCGGCATCGGCAAGAGTGAGTGCGCCCTGGACCTAGTGGAGCGCGGCCATCGTCTGGTGGCCGATGACATGGTCAAGATCATCCGGCGATCTCCCCAGATCGTCACCGCCTCAGGGGACGATCTGCTGGGTTATCATATGGAGATCCGCGGGGTGGGCATCATCGATATCGAGAAGCTGTTCGGCATCAGGGCCATCAGGCTGCAGAAGCGTATCGAGGTGGAGGTTCGCCTGGTCTACTGGGAAGATCAGGATTCCTACGAACGGCTGGGCCTGGAGGACCATTTCACCCAAATTCTCGGGGTGGAGATTCCTCTGGTGACCATTCCCATCTCTCCGGGGAAGAATATCACCGTCATCTCCGAGGTTATCGCCATGAATCACATGCTCAAGGTGTTCGGCACCAATCCGGCCCTGGAGTTCCAGCAGCGTCTGACCGAAGCCATCCGTCAGAAAAAGGGCGGGCAGCCTCTCAAGAACCATCTGTTTCACATCGAGGGAGACTTCGAATGAGGGCGCATTCATGGCGTTGAGGAGCATGGAGACCAGAGTCGGTCTGGTGGTGCTGGCGGCTTTGGCGGTTTTTGTGGTCAGCCTGTTATGGGTCAAGGATTTTCGCCTGAACCAGGACCGCTACGAGCTGCGCATTGTGTTTCCCACCGTGGGCGGGCTGACCGAGGGCGATCCGGTCCAGGTGGCCGGCGTGCAGAAGGGCCGAGTGACCTCGATCCGCCTGCTGCCGCAGGGTGTCGAGGTGACCATCTCGCTGGAAGGAGACGTCCGGCTGCCGGCCGGCTCCGGGTTTTCGATCCAGAACATGGGACTGATGGGCGAGAAGTTCGTGGCCATCGAGCCCGACCTCGGTTCGCGCCCCCCGCCGACCGGAGGAGATTCGGCCGGGGCGGAACCGCCTGAAACGGCACCGTCCGATATCATCCAGCCCGGCCAGGCCTTGGCCGGCCAATATCGGGGGGGCATGTCCGAGGTGCTGGGGGAGGTGGAGGAGTTGCTCGGGTTGGTTCAGGGACTGGCCGCCACCTTTCATGAGACGATCGGCAATCCCCAGGCCAGGGCCTCGATCCAGGAGAGCCTGGAGAACGTCCGCCGGTTCAGCCAGGTACTGGCCGACCTGATGGACGAGCAGGGCGGCGAGCTGTCGCTGGCCCTCAGGGATCTGCGCACCGCCTCGGAAGGCTTCCGCGAGCTGGTGCAGGACAACCGCACCCAGGTGGATTCCACCCTTGATCAGTTCTACCGGGCCTCGATGGATCTGGAGCAGTTGACCGGGCAGCTCACCGAAGTATCATCCACCTTCAAGAGGCTGGCCGACAAGGTCGAACGGGGCGAGGGCGCGCTGGGAGAATTCGTCGCCGACGAGACCCTCTACCGGGACATCAAGAAAACGGTCCGGAATCTGGATGAGCTGATCGAGGAGATCAAGAAGAACCCCCAAAAATATCTGCGACTGGAGATCTTCTGAGATGACCAAAACGATCACCCTGGCCATGGGGATCCATAATCACCAGCCGGTGGGGAATTTCGATTTCGTCTTTGAGGACGCTTATCAGAAATCCTACCGGCCTTTCTTAGAGGTTCTGGAGCGGCACCCCGGGGTCCGGCTGGCCCTGCACTACACCGGCCCGCTGCTGCAGTGGCTGCACCGGCACCATCCCGAGATCGTCCGCCAGATCCGGGGAATGGTGGCCCGGGGGCAGGTGGAGATGCTCACCGGCGGGCTGTACGAGCCCATCTTCTCGATCATTCCCGACCGTGACAAGCACGATCAGATCCGCGGGCTGACCCGCCTGGTGCACCGCCGCACCGGGTATCGGGCCGAGGGCATGTGGATGGCCGAGCGCGTCTGGGAGCCGCATCTGCCCCTGGCCCTGTCCCGGGCCGGAGTGAAATACGTCATCCTGGACGACTCCCATTTCAAGTATGCCGGCCT
>CAZOYL010000050.1:0-17083 GCA_964584035.1 uncultured Gemmatimonadota bacterium
CTCCAGTGCCAGATGATGGAGGCGTCCAGGGACATGCCGCTGATGGCGAAGCTGTCCGGATTGGCCGCCAGGCGGGCGTCGAAGCCTAAGTAGCGGGTGGTGAAGGCGGCGTGGGCATAGTCGTCGTAATCATACAGCAGGCTGACATCGCAATAGGCTCTGAGCGTGTCGCCGTTGGCGTAGGCGGAATCGGGATAGTAGCTGGAGTCCGGCTCGACATAGTTGGTCAGGTCCTGCTCGTCGTTGAAGTCCCAGGTGACGCCGTCATCGGACTCGATCAGGGCGATGCCGTTGTTGAGCTGTGAAACCAGTAAACCGTCATAGGGTCCCAGGTTGACCGGATCGAATTGGCTCCTGGGATAGGCCAGGCCGACCTTGTTGGAGACCGGCGAGGCGGCCACGGTCTGGGCGATGCACATGACCGTGTCCACGTTGGCAAAGGCCGTGTAGGTCATCCCGCCGTCCTCGGACCGGGAATAGGCGATCCGCTGCCAGCTGGTCTCGCGGTTCTCGCAGCTCATGATATGGATGAAATCCTGGCTGCAGACGGCCACATGCGGCCAGATGGTTTCGTTCCAACCGGCCAGATTGTCGATGTGGTTGAGCTGAAAGGCTCCGAACCCGGGCAGGAAGTCATAGGCGATCTCGCTGTTGAAGTCCCCGGACGGGACGTCGGTGGCGTGATAGGCGACGACCGCCTCACCGGTACTGAAGCCGGCGATGGTGGTGTATCCGGCGCGGTCGCCCTGATCCACCTGATACCCCACATCCGGCCATCCCAGGGTGCCGGTGGTGGGATTGTAGTAGTTATAATAGATGTGACGGTCGAGCGCCTGGGCCTGGAGACCGTTCATCCAGCAGAAATGTACCCCGCCGTCGGCACTTAAATGGATCATCTTGTCGATGGTGCCGTTTTGCTGATAATCGTACCAGGTCGTGCCCAGGGTGTAAGTCGCGCCCAGGGGCGCGCCCTTGGGCGCAGCCGGCTCGGTATAAGGCACTCCGCCGGGTATCCGGGGCAGTTCGCTGTCGGGTCCGAACAGCGGGGCGGCCAGCCACATCTCCGGATTCTGGACGATGGTCACCGTCGCCAGAGCGGTTCCGCAAAGGCTGACGATTGATAAAGCGACGGTCAATGAAATGGCTACAAACAGGATCGTTAATTTCGACATCTCTAGGCCTCCCTGTTGAAAAATGACCTCGGGAACTCGCCGTTTGAGCGTCTCGGGGTCTTTGTTGAAAGATCAACGGAAAGTTCTCTGCCATCACCTCCTCGTTTCAGACCTGCATGGGGAAAGAGATAACTCTGGGGGCTGTCACCAAAAAAGTGTGAACTGCCAGCAAGTGCTTAAAAATTAGCTCGTAAAATGTCCGGGGTCAAGGAAATTCTTCTTCAATTCCGTTAGAATTTCGTGGTGACGAAGAAGGCCTTCCCGAAGATTGGGGAAGGCCCGTCTTCCTGTGACACGATTGATAAACCCGTCTACCTGATGAGGACCATTTTTTTCAAAGCTGCCGACTGTCCGCTGCGCAACTGACAGAAATAGATCCCGCTGGCCAGCGGAAGCCCCCGGCGATCACGGCCATCCCAACGCAGTTCATATGAGCCGGCCCGGTGATATTCATCTGTCAGCGAGCGGACCAGCTGCCCGGTGACGTTATAGATCGCCACGCTCACATGGGTATCCCGGGTGATGGAGAATCGAATGGTGGTCTCCGGATTGAATGGATTAGGATAATTCTGTTCCAGGGTAAAGAACGCCGGCAGGGAGCTTGGCGAGGAAACGGGCTCCACCGAAGTGGCAAAAGGATTGATCTGAGCCGCGAATACGTCCCATCGGCCGGAGTTGGAGTCGCAGAAGGCGCCGCTGGTGGTGGGGAAGTCCTCGGAGAAGGTGTTTCCGGCCAGGTAGATCTGTCCGGAGGCGTCCAGGGCGATGCAGTTGGCCTCGTCGCGGTGGCTGCCGCCCAGGAAGGTGCCGTATTCTAGGTCGCTTCCGGCGGCGCTGAGCCGGGCCGCGAACACGTCGGCGACGCCGTTGTAGGTGTTATCCACGGCATCGGCGGTGGTGGGGAAGCCGTCGGATTCGGTGAACCCGGTGACGTAGATCTTGCCGGCCGGATCCAGGGTGATGTCGTAGCCCTGCTCCTCGTTTTGTCCGCCCAGGAAGGTGGACAGCACCAGCGCGCTGCCGGCGGCGTTGAGCGCAGTGACGAAGGCGTCCCGGCTGCCGTCCTGAATGGTATCCCAGGCGGCCGGGGTGGTGGGGAAGTCCTCGGCCTCGGTCCATCCGGTGACATAGGCCTGTCCGGCCCCGTCGACGGTGATGGCAAAGCCGCGGTCGATGCCGTAGCCGCCCAGGAAGGTACAGTAGGTCAGGGCTGTGCCCGAGGCGCTGAGCTTGGCCACATAGGCGTCGGCATAATACTGGCCGCGGGTCTGGTCGAAGGCCCCGCTGGTGGCCGGGAAATCGTCCGACTCGGTGTATCCGGTGACATAGGCGTGGCCGGAGCCGTCCACGGCGATATCCATGCCGAAGTCGTCATCGTCGCCGCCCAGGTAAGTGGCCCAGTCCAGATGCGTGGCCGTGGCGTTGAACCTGGCCACAAAGGCGTCGCCGTGATAGCCGCCGCCATAGCTGCGGTCGAGGGCCCCGCTGGTGGTGGGAAAGTCATCCGACTCGGTCACCCCGGTAACGTAGACCTGCTCGGAGGAGTCCAGGGCCACGGCGTAGCCGATGTCGTGCTCGCTGCCGCCCAGGTAGGTGGCCCAGTCCAGGGCATCGCCGGCGGTATTCAGCCTGGCCACGAAGACGTCCCGGTTGTCGTTGTGCGAGGTGTCGGCCGCCCCGGCGGTGACCGGGAAATCATCGGAGAAGGTATAGCCGGCCACCACCACGCCGAGATCCTCGGCCAGGGCCAGGTCCTCGCCATAGTCGGTCGAGGTGCCGCCTAAATAGGTGGAATAGATCAGGCTGCTGCCGGTCGGATCCAGCTTGGTCACAAAGGCATCGTAGTTGTTGCGAAGCGTGTCCCAGGCCCCGCTGGTGGTGGGAAAATCGATCGAATTGGCCTCCCCGGCCAGATAGACATACCCCGCCCCATCCACCGCCAGACCATACCCATAATCATCCCCCGTCCCCCCCAAATACGTGCTCCAGACCAAACTGCCGCCGGAGTAGGCGGTCAGGAAGAAATCCACCGTGACGGTGTCATCCTCCGTGACCATGGCCTCCTCCGTGTGCGAGGCGTAACCCGATGCGGCGGCGGTGATATTGTATTGTCCGACGGGAAGGTCCTCGATGAGGTAGTACCCGCTGGAATTAGTGGTGCTGGCGGCCGTTGTCGCCCCGGCGGCGGTGACCGTGGCCCCGGCGATGGGGCCTTTGGCCGCGCTCACCGTGCCCTCGATGCTGCCGAAGGTGATCTCTCCGCCGGTTCCCAATTTGGCTGCGAAGACATCCCATCGGCCGGAGTTGGAGTCGCAGAAGGCGCCGCTGGTGGTGGGGAAGTCCTCGGAGAAGGTGTTTCCGGCCAGGTAGATCTGTCCGGAGGCGTCCAGGGCGATGCAGTTGGCCTCGTCGCGGTGGCTGCCGCCCAGGAAGGTGCCGTATTCTAGGTCGCTTCCGGCGGCGCTGAGCCGGGCCGCGAACACGTCGGCGACGCCGTTGTAGGTGTTATCCACGGCATCGGCGGTGGTGGGGAAGCCGTCGGATTCGGTGAACCCGGTGACGTAGATCTTGCCGGCCGGATCCAGGGTGATGTCGTAGCCCTGCTCCTCGTTTTGTCCGCCCAGGAAGGTGGACAGCACCAGCGCGCTGCCGGCGGCGTTGAGCGCAGTGACGAAGGCGTCCCGGCTGCCGTCCTGAATGGTATCCCAGGCGGCCGGGGTGGTGGGGAAGTCCTCGGCCTCGGTCCATCCGGTGACATAGGCCTGTCCGGCCCCGTCGACGGTGATGGCAAAGCCGCGGTCGATGCCGTAGCCGCCCAGGAAGGTACAGTAGGTCAGGGCTGTGCCCGAGGCGCTGAGCTTGGCCACATAGGCGTCGGCATAATACTGGCCGCGGGTCTGGTCGAAGGCCCCGCTGGTGGCCGGGAAATCGTCCGACTCGGTGTATCCGGTGACATAGGCGTGGCCGGAGCCGTCCACGGCGATATCCATGCCGAAGTCGTCATCGTCGCCGCCCAGGTAAGTGGCCCAGTCCAGATGCGTGGCCGTGGCGTTGAACCTGGCCACAAAGGCGTCGCCGTGATAGCCGCCGCCATAGCTGCGGTCGAGGGCCCCGCTGGTGGTGGGAAAGTCATCCGACTCGGTCACCCCGGTAACGTAGACCTGCTCGGAGGAGTCCAGGGCCACGGCGTAGCCGATGTCGTGCTCGCTGCCGCCCAGGTAGGTGGCCCAGTCCAGGGCATCGCCGGCGGTATTCAGCCTGGCCACGAAGACGTCCCGGTTGTCGTTGTGCGAGGTGTCGGCCGCCCCGGCGGTGACCGGGAAATCATCGGAGAAGGTATAGCCGGCCACCACCACGCCGAGATCCTCGGCCAGGGCCAGGTCCTCGCCATAGTCGGTCGAGGTGCCGCCTAAATAGGTGGAATAGATCAGGCTGCTGCCGGTCGGATCCAGCTTGGTCACAAAGGCATCGTAGTTGTTGCGAAGCGTGTCCCAGGCCCCGCTGGTGGTGGGAAAATCGATCGAATTGGCCTCCCCGGCCAGATAGACATACCCCGCCCCATCCACCGCCAACCCATACCCATAATCATCCCCCGTACCCCCTAAATACGTGCTCCAGCCCAGGTTGTTCTCGACAGCAGCGATTCGGCCGCCGGATACAGAGACGACCAACAGGATCACGGCCAGTGTCATCGTCAGCCTGCGGCTCATGGTATTCCTCCTTCTTATGAAATGGGTAACATCCGGTGAGATGAGATAATACCCTACACAAAACAGGACTTTAAGTCAAGGAAAATATTCGGTGATTTAATTTTGGTTTTCACTGTCGGGGGAGGAAGTAGATGTAAAGAAAGACCCCGGTCGGAGGGGCCGGGGTGTGGGTCCTGAAAGGCAATGGCTGCGGCGGCGATGAGGAGGATCTAACTTCCGGGGTTATCCGGTCTCTCAGGATTTATTTGAGCCTGGCCTTGACCGCTTTGGCCAGCCGGCGAATGCCCTCGGTGATCTCAGCCTCGTCTGGATAGGAGAAGTTCAGCCGCATGGAATGCTCGCCCCCGGAATCGGCACAGAACGCCTTTCCCAGAACATAGGCCACATCATTATTCACCGCCTCGGTGAACATTTCCTCGGTGTAGATCTCATCCGGGAGCGTCACCCAGAGAAATAGGCCGCCTTCCGGCCGGGTCCAGTGGAGGCCCTCGGCCTTGGGCATATGTGTCTCCAGCGCCTGGAGCATGATGTCTCTTTTCCTGCGGTAGACGTCGATAATGTTCTTGATCTGGGGATCGAGCAGGCCGCGTTCGATATAGCGCAGGATGATCGATTGGGTAAAGGCCGGTGTGCACAGGTCCATGGATTGCTTGGCCAGCTCCATTTTATCGATGATCTCTTTGCTGGCCAGGGCCCAGCCCAGCCGCATGCCCGGGAAGAGGATCTTGGAGAAGGTGTGCAGAGAGATGACATGTCCGCGGTCATCCAGCGACAGCAAATCCGGCGGAGCCTCTCCCTCGAAGCGCAGCTCGCGATAGGGGGTGTCCTCCAACAGGGGAAGATCATACTGATAACAGATCTCCAGCAGTTCTTGCCTTCTGCCGGTGGAAAGCGTCACACCGGCCGGATTCTGAAAATCCGGGACGGTGTATATAAATTTGGGGAGCTGATCGGCATCGCTGAGTTCTTTAAGCTTCTGACGTAAAATATCGATCCGCATGCCCTGATCGTCCAGGGGAATGGTGATCAGGTTGGCTCGATAGGAGGCAAAGGCGTTCAGTCCGCCAAGATAACTGGGCATCTCGACGATCACGGTGTCTCCCGGATTGATGAAGATCTTGCTGATTAGCTCCAGGCCCTGTTGGGAAGCGGTGGTGATCAGGACGTTTTCCTCCGTCAGCGGCATGCCCTCTGCCGCCGCCCGCTGGGCCAGGAGCTTCCGCAGCCGGGGGTCCCCGGCGGTGAGCCCGTATTGCAGCGCTCGCTGCGGCTCTTTGGTGAGGATCTCGTTTGTGATCTCGCGGATCTTCTCCACGGGGAAAACATGCGGGTCCGGCAGGCCGCCGGCGAATGAGATCAATCCGGGTTTGTTGGTTAATTTCAGCAGTTCGCGGATGGCGCTTCGCTTCATGCTATGAGCACTCTGAGAAAAAAGCTTCTGCAGATCCATGCTCTCTGACCTCCATCTGAGAGGTTGACCGCTTTGAGATTGATTAGATATGGTCATGGGGGGGTCAGGGTGTTTGGGTTTGATTCGGTCATGTTCGCGGCCGGACAGCGCCGGGAGATTTCTGCGGGCACCGGAACCGGAATGCCATGAACATGGTATCACATTTCGGAACTTTTGTCAACAGAAATCCGCGAGTCGGAAGAGGAGGGGCCTGGCGGTCATCAGATCAGGCCCTGCCGGCGGGTTGTTGATACAGCTTGTTTCGCCGGATATAATTTTCCACTGCCGGCGGGACCAGATCGCGGATCGATCTCCGCCGCCGCACCCGGCGCCGGATATCCGATGATGAGATGTCCACCAGCGGTGTCTCCACCAGGGTGACCTTTTCTTTCACCTTCGGATCCAGTTTGCCCAGGTCGAACCCGGGACGGGGAATGACCACCAGCATCCCGCTGTCCAACAGGCGCTCCGGTTGTCGCCAGGTGAAGATCTCCAGAATACTGTCGGCTCCCACGATGAACAGAAGACGGTATTGACGGCCATATTGGGACTGCAGGGTGGTCATCGTTTCGAAAGTATACGATGGGCCGGTACGTGTTCTCTCCAGCTCCGACACTTCGAAGCGTTCGTTGCCCTGGATCGCCAGAGTGACCATCTGACGGCGGTCATCCCAGGATGATAATTCAACGGTGTTTTTATGAGGCGGGTGAGCGGAGATCAGAAAGAGGACCCGAGAGAGGTGCAGCTTGTCCAGAAGAGCCTGAGCGGCGACGAGATGACCGTTATGAATGGGGTCGAAGGTGCCGCCCAGAATACCGAGGCCGGGAAGCGCCTGTTTTCTGTGGCCTGAGGTCATAGGCATCGAAAAGCCTTTCGTTTGAAAGGCTTTCGTTTAAAAGGCATCCGCTTGTAACGCAAAGAGTCGAAGAGCCATAGCTCCTGGTTTACTCCGGCAGCTCTTCGATCTGGTGAATCCGAGATTCTGCCTGGCGGCGGAGTTTCTTCGGAGGAGACATTTCCAGCGTTTGGCGGTAAGCGGTGAGAGCCGGCTGCCATTTCTTCTGGAGACGGTAGCATTCGCCCAGGAGGTATTGGGCATCGGCGGCCCATTTGGTGTCGCCGTAAGTCTCCAGGATTTCCTCTATATAGATGACGGCCGCCTCATAGCTGTTTATCTTGAGATAGAGACGGGCGTTGTCGTAGTCCTTCTTGGCCAGTTTGCTGCGGGCTCTCAACATCAGATCCCTGGCCTGGGTATCGAACTCGCTTTGGGGGTACTCTTCCAGAAAAATCTGCAATTCCTGAAGGGCTTTTTGGGTGAAATCCTGATCCAGATGCGATGGGAGCGACTGTTCGAAATAGCACAATGCCAGGTGATATTGCGCCGCCGGAGCGAGAGAGCTTCGAGAGTAATTGCGGAGCAGGCGGCTATACTCGACGATGGCCGAGGGGTAATCTTCCTGATTCCGGTAGCATTCGGCCAGATAGTACTGGGCGTCGTCGACGTAATCGCTGCCCGGATAATTCCAGATGAGCTTCTGGAATTCTACCTGGGCCTCTTCGAAATCCCGGTGATCGTACCGTTCCCGCGCCACGAGAAACTGATCCTCCGCGTCGAGCCTGCCCGCTGGCGGAGGCGAACCGCACGCCAGAACCACGAGCACCATATACAGGGTGAGTCCGATGCCGTTTTTCATGTCTCTCCGGTTTGTGTCTATTGTGTGGAATAGAACAGGAAAATGAGACCTCCGATGGCCACGGTCAGAATGGCCGGCTCGGCCAGGCGGCCCCAACCGTCGGTTTCCAGGCGCGGCGAGAGAAAAGAGGGGGCCTCCTGCTCTGCCATCGGCAGGTCCTTCCGGGGAATCCAATCTCCACCGGTCTTTCTCACCTCTCCGGCCCAGATGACCTCTCCGGTTGTCCGGCTCAACTGGAAGAAAAGATAGAGCTGGACCTCCCGTTTTACCAGACGAGGTCCGAACAGATGCTGGCGTCGCGCGGAAGAATAATCCAGATCCATCTTCACGACGCGATACTTCAGAATTCCGGCCCGGGAGCAGATCTCCGCGGCCCGGCCCGGCAGACTGTCTGGAAGAACAATCCGGTAGCCTCTGCCGAGCAGCTGCTCGGCCAGGACCTGGTCCACCAGCCACCGGCCTTCGAAGTCCGGCGGCGACTCCAGACAGATGACGGCAGGCTCATGTGAAGAGAGGCGATCGCAGACCTCTTCGATCGCCTCCTCTAAAGTTGTTTTCAGCAGTCCAAAGTTGGTGGGGTTCTCCCCCTGATCGCTCTCGTGTGATGATGATTCCACCGCCGCGCCACCGAGGATCCCGGCACTCAGGATGAGAGAGCAGATCAGCAGAAGGACTTTGGTCGCTGTCGATATTCGCCGTATGGCCGTTTCTCCCCTAAAAAAGATGGCCCGATGAGGTCATGGAGATAGTGCCTCGATTCTGGTTCTGGCCACATCCGCGAATTCACTGTCAGGATAGAGATTCAAGAGTTTTCTGAGCTCCGCCACGGCCTGTGTGGCATCGCCCGTATTGGCATAACAGAATCCTAATTTGAGCTGAGCGTCGTCGTCCTTCTCGGTGTCGGCATAGGAGAAGACCTTGCGGAACTCTTCGATGGCCCGGGGATAATCCTCCAGCCCGTAGTAGCATTCGGCCAGCCAGTATTGGGCGTTATCGGCCAGAGTGCTGCGCGGATACTGGGAGATGATCTGCATGAACTTTCCGATGGCTTTATCAAAGTCTCTGTTGTAGTAGTTATCCAGGGCGGTGTTATATGTGGTCTGAACCGTGCCCGTCATCGGTCCGCCCGGAGCGGGAGTTGCCGGCGGCGCATATTCTTCCTGCCGCTGTGCCGGCTGACTGAGCAGAGACATGCGGTTTTCGAGGCTGTTGGCCCGTTTATTGAGATCGGATGTTTCGTCACTGAGCTCTTCCAGCATGCCCTCCAGGCGATTGATATCCTCTTTTAACTCCTGGGTCATTGGATACCAGGGCTCATCCACAAGAGATGTTTTCTTTTTAGTGGTGGCACAGCCGGATAGGCCGATAAGGCAGAGAACGGTCAACATGAGAATGAAAGTACGCCACATAGATCCTCCTTTGAAGTTGAGGCCGGAATGAAGATCCGGATGATGGCCTCCAGAATATATACTGAATCACCCGAGGATGTCAAGGGTAAATTCCCTTTCATTCAGATAGTGAACAGCAGCGAGAGCAGATGCCAGCGGCTCTTGCCCTCCTGCCCTTCTTCGAGCAAGAGGGCATACTGGGCCTCGATGGCCTTGAATCCCAGCGGCGGAAAGCTCGCCGCTCGCTTTCCGCGATGCTTCAGGGCGAGTCCGAAAGAGTAGACGTCATTCTGACCCCGACGACTCTGGAAGTATCCGAATCGAAGCGCCGCCAGGTTCATAAAGGTTCGTTCAACGCCGAAACGAAATTTGTCCCAGCCGATCTTGTCTCCCTCGGCGGCGTCTCGCAGTCCCACGGCCACGATGGTGTGGTCGTCGGGATGGAGGGAAACGCCGGCGTTGACGCTTTCGTCCTGAAGGCCCTCGAAGTCCAAACGCAGATCTTCGAGGCCGGAGGGAAAATCGAAGTAGGCCAATCCGACCTCAAGGTGCCTGGCCGGCCTGAGCAGCACCCCATAATTGCCGCCCCCGGCCAGGGTGGAATGGCCCTCCCGGTCCTGGATCTTGTAGAGATTGGCCGTGCAGCCCAGAGAGACCGTCGGCGCCAGACGGATCCGCAGCCCCAGCGAATGACGGTTATGCTCGAGGATGCGCTTCGATTGAAGGAAACGGCCGTTGGGCGAAGATCTCGGATCGAAAAGCGGCTCTTCCCAGAGCAGCAGGCCGACTTCCGCCCATCGGTGGGAGTAAGTGATGGCTTTGATCGCGGCTCCCAGGGCGGCGATGATGTCGCCCACATCGCGGTGATCGTCATACAGCAGGGCCGTGGCGATGATCGGATTGAAGGTGATCCGGAACTGGTGCGTGAGCTCTTTGTCGGATATAATGAAGGCTGCTGGATTCCAGCTCAAAGCGCTGAGATCATCGCGGACGGAGATAAAGGCTCCGCCCATGGCCAGGGGACGGGGACTGGTGGTGCTGATGGTCCGGTAGTGATTCTGGGTCGCGGCCGGCGGGGAGGCCGGTGCCGTCAGGATGCTGGAACAGATCAGGGCTGAGAGAAGAACTTTCATGGCGGGCATCGCGGAAACGATCGCTGGGCGGCGGCGAAGCGATCATTTCTTTCGTTGGAACCAGGGCTCAAAACCCCACAGGGAAATATATCCTCGCACGATCGTCTCTTTTGCTCCGGCCGACGACACGTTTCCTCGCCATCCCAGCTCCAGTGCCGCGTCCATCACGGCCCCTCCCCGGCTGAACGGCAGTCCCAGGCCCAGGGTGAGAAAATGACCGGTGATAGAGGCGCCGTCGGACGTTTTTTGGTACCATGGCTCGTAAGCGTAACCCAGCCGGAGGGGTATCCGGCGCAGATACGATGTGGCGTTCTCCTGCCGGGACTGATATTGGCCGCCGACGGCCACCCGAAAGACATCCCGGTAGCCGGGCGTCGTCTGATCATCGGTCGTAAAATCGGCCCACCGGGTGGTGATGACGTCGATCTGGCCCGAAAATCGGGACCCTGAGCGATAGGCCATTCCAAAACCGTACTTGATGGGAAAGGACAGGGTCCTCTCTTCGATGACCGTCTTGGTGAAGGACGATGAGCGGGTCTCGTCCTGCTGCACATCGTAGGCCGGGGTGATGAAGGCTCCGGCGGAGAAGTTCGGGCTGATTTTCACGGCCAGGCCGGCAGTCAATTGGGTTCCGGAATGCTGGCGATTGGAAGCGGTTCTGCTATCCAGGAAATCATCGTCCTCGAAATCGCCGCTGCGACTCTCGGTGGTCCGTCCGAAAACATACCCCCCACGGATCCCGATAAATAGACGGCTGTCGAATGACTTGGCCAGGCCGACGGAAACCATGCTGAGCCCCCCGGTGCGGGCAATGATCTTTGTATAGGCTTCATCGAAGAGGGTGGTCTCCTGATAGGCTTTGAATTTCATGTCGCTGAGCTGGCGAAGATCCAGGGAAACGCCCAGTCCCCGGCCCAGAGGCAGACACAGAGCGAAGTTCAAGATGCGAGCCGAGGTCAACACGTTGTTATTTTCCTCATCACGGATGTAAAGAGCTTCGGGGCGAGAGGTGAGGGTGATTCCCGTAAATTTCAATCCCCCCAGAAGGGCCGGGTTGATCAGGCTGCCGCTGGAGCTCCCTGTCAGGGCCAGACCGGCTCCGCCCATGCCGTGCAGCCGGGCATCGCCCTCCGTGATCATCTCACCCAGGCCGTAGGCCGAGAAGATAGAGCCGGCCAGGGGACCGGCCGTCATCAGCGGGGCCGTGAGCGTGAACAGCAGCAGCAGGAACAGAACCGTTGTGGGACGGCCAACCGTGGTGGTGGAAGGCATCGTTTTTTCCGGTACAATGTGGCGGTCAATCGTCATCGGCGCCCTGCTTTCCCCGGTTCGATGCGAGGACATCCTCGGGCCGGATCGTATAGACGATCTTGAGAGAGGGCCGGTGAGCGCTGTCGGCCAACGAGGAATAAAAAAGCGCCTGGGACAGGCTGCCGTATTCTAAATACGGCCGCAGGAGAATCCCAAGATTTTCGGTCCCGGTGACCCAGTCCTGGGCCAGTGTGGTGATGTTGAATTCGACCAGTTCTTTGCCGTTAAAGAGGTTTGCCGTGGCGTACGGGGAGGTTTCATAGCTCAGGGTGAGGCGGTCGGATACCGGATACGCCCGGATGGACATGTTGTCCAGCGGATCCCTGAACTCGCTTACCGAGAGAGACAGCACGGCCAGGTTGATGAAGCTGCTCTCCGGTATGGCGGAGATGTCGAACTGCAGCCAGGTGCGGGTCAGGTACCCGTCGCTGACCAGCAGGAGATCCTCCCCCGGGAGGGGCACCGGCTCGGCGATGAAGGTGTCTTTCTCGCTGTCGACGATGAAGGTGTCGGCGACATCCTCTGTGGCGAAGACCATTAGAAGATAAGGGTAGTAAGGGGTATCCTCAGAATAGAAATACTTCAGGTGATCTTCCTCCAGTTCGTCCGACTTCAGCAGGAGACCATAGTTGGGCTGTCCGTCCAGCCACCCCTGGACCAGCTCTACGCCGGCCGCGTTGAGCTCCATCTGGAACTCCAGGCCATCGCCGGTGGCGAAATAGCCCTCGGCGATGGGCTCCTGACCGTAATCTCCGCCGGCCGTCGTCCAGGGTGCCTCCCAGGTGGCCGTGGAGTCGCTCCAGGGTGCTTCGAGGGGATAGGCGGAAATCAGGATGGAATCGTCGCTGACCTCGGAGTAGGCCACGAGGTTCAGCGAGGCCGCCGTGAGCGGCCGATCCAGGGTGTCCGGCAGGTCCTCCTCGAAGGACAGCAGGCTTCTGGCCTCCTGCCCCTCATAGGAGCCCGCCAACAGGTAGGGGCCGATCCCGGTCCAGCGGCTGACATGAAAGCTGCTGTCGGCCAGAACGCTTTGGCTGACAAGCTGATGCACCTGCCAATGGCCTTCCTCATCCCAGAGTCCGAATCCCACCGGATTCTTGGCTTTCTCGGAGCAACCGCCTGTCATGATGATCAACAACAGGCCGGTCAGCCATAGAGTTCGATGCCGCGTGCCGGTCAACATTTCATTTCCGCCCGATGTATGCCGTAATATGGAGAAGCCATCGTCGTTCCGGTCTCCGGTCAATGCGGAGCCGGGCGATGGCGGGATCAGTCCGAATATAAACCGCCCCCGTACGGTTGTCAACAGAAAATCTGGCGGCCGGCCGGGGTTTGTGGAAAGTGAGTCAGCCAGTTTCGGGTGTAAGACGCTGGAACGTGAGTTTTCGTTGCAGTGTTTTACCGGCATCCAGTGGAGAGCAGCTCAAAAGAGGACAAAAGCGTATTTCATAATAAAAAGGCAGGATGATGGTGAATCATCCTGCCCCCATGGTTTTCCTCATCGGACGTGCGTCTATCCGGCCTGACGGACCCAGCTTTCCTGATCGACCTGGCATCTGATACACAGCTTGGCCAGCGGCAGGGCCCGTAATCTGGCCTCCGAGATCCGCACTCCGCAGACCGAACAGACCCCGTACTTGCCTTCCATGATCTTCCGCAGGGCATCGTTGGTGCGGCGAAGGTTCTCGCTCTCGCTGTTGATGTTCTGCATGATGGTCTCGCGTTCCAGGGTGTCGTTGTTCACTTCCCCCCAGTCCTTGGGTTGGTTGTGCTGCAGCTCATCGAGGTCCTTCTCCAACCCGGCGAGTTTATTGAGGATCTCGTCGCGGTTCTTGAGAACCTGCCTGCTGAAGTAGTTGACCTTTCTCTTTTCCATCGGAATTACTCCTCCCCGGCTTTCTTCCCGGCTTTCTTGCCACCCGTCTGATCCGATGTTGTCTCCTTTTCGGCTTTTGCGGCCTTTTTATAGCTTTCACTACGGTAATCTGTTACATAGAACCCGGAGCCCTTGAATATCAATCCGACGCCGGTTCCCAGCAGTCGCCGAACCGTCTTTTTGCATTTGGGGCAACGTTTCACCGGCGGTGCGGTGATCGCTTGAAATTTCTCGAAACGATGTCCGCAGCTGTTGCACTCATACTCATAGGTCGGCATCGTCATCTCCGATAGTATATAAATTATGACTGAAAAAAGGTCAATAGCCTGAAATACGTAAATTGTGGGATAAAACTACGTATTTTTCTCATACCGGCGATATCTCCGAGAGGCGTCCATAATACGCATGGCGGGCCTTCATGTCAAGGACTATTTTTCGTGCGGCAGATCGCCTTCCCGGGCGAAATCCCGCATCAATTGGCGCTGCCGTTCGCTCAGGCTCTGCGGCACTTTGAGCCTCACCTTGATCAGCTGGTCGCCTCGTTTCCCATTGACAGATAACCCTTTGCCTGGAACTCGAAACACCGTTCCGGGCTGCGTTCCGGGTGGTATGGTGAGTTCGATCCGGCCGTCCAGGGTTCTCACGCGCAGTCGGCTTCCGAGAACGGCCTGGGTTAGATTGATGGGCACCTCACAGAGCAGATCGCGCCCCCTGCGGCGGAAGAAACGATGTTCCCCCAGTCGAAGGGTGATGATCAGATCTCCGGGAGATGCGCCGCCTGATCCCTGGCGCCCCTGGCCGCGCAGACGGATGTGATCGCCATCGTCGATGCCGGCCGGGATCTTCACCGAAATCTTTCGCATTCTTTGCACCCGCCCCCGGCCGGCGCAGGTCCGGCACGGCTGGGTGACGATATGGCCGCGGCCGTAACAGCGGGGGCAAGGCCGGTTCACTGAAAAGGCGCCCTGGGCGAAGGAGAGATGTCCCTGTCCGTGGCATTCCGGGCAGACCGAGGTCTGAGAGCCCGGTTCAGCTCCCGAGCCCTGACAGGCCGGGCAGGGTTCCTCCAGGGGAACGTGAAGAAGCGTTTTCCCTCCGGATATGGCCGTTTCGAAGGGGATCTCGATCTCCGAATGGAGATCCTCGCCGCGTTGTGCAGACGGCCCGGAGCGGGGTCCCATCCCGCCCAGATCGAACAGATCCTTGAAGATATCGCCGAGATTCCCGAAGCCTCCGAGATCCTGAAAGGAAAATCCCTGGCCGGTTCCCCGGCCGGAATTCCATCCTCCGGTCCCCTGGCCGGGCCGGAAACCCTCAAACCCGCCGGCTCCGTATTTTCGAAGCTGATCGTACTGTTTCCGTTTGTTCGCGTCGCCGAGCACCTCGTAGGCGCTGGAAATATCCTTGAAATGCTCCTCGGCGGACCGGTTCCCCGGATTGGCGTCGGGATGATATTTCTTGGCCAATCGGCGGTAGGCCTTCTTGATCTCGTCCGGGGCGGCCGTCTCGCTGACGCCGAGGATTTTATAGAGGTCTTTATCAGGCATGGTAATTACCGGGTTTCCATGAGCACATCATTATTCGCTTCCCTGAGATACTTTCACCCTGGCCGGGCGCAGCAGTCGATCCTTGAAAAAGTAGCCCTTCTGGAATTCCTCGGTGACGATCTCGTCCCGGCCTGCGGGATCGACAACGACCATGACCGCCTCGTGAACCTGCGGATCGAAGGGCCGGCCGGAGGTCTCGATGGCCTTCAGCCCGATGCCGGTCAGAAGGGAGATGAGGTTGCCATAGACCAGCTCCAGGCCCGAACGAATCGTGCTTGGGTCCTCCCGGGAATGAGCCAGGGCCCGCTCCATATCGTCCATGACCGGAAGAAGCTGTTTACACATCTCTCCCCGGACCTCATCGGTCAGCTGTTCCTCCCGGCGCTGGATACGCTTGCGATAGTTTTCGAATTCCGCCTGCAGCCGCTGCAGCTGATCGAGGTATGTGTCGCTTTCGCAGGTCCGGGGGAATTCCTCGTCCTGAGACGGCGATGGCTCCTCGCGTTCCTCCTCCACGGTGATGTCGATTTCCCTTTCCAAGCAAATCCTCCTGAGAGATCTCCCGGGCGGGGCGCATCGTCGGCCGATCCGCCCCCCTCCCGGGATGGTTTATTGCAGGCGTCGGACCGGTATCCGTCTCCTCCGGTTACTGTCCGTTCGTCGTTTCGGAATAGTCACCGAGAGGACGCCGTTGTCCAGGCGCGCTGAGATGCTGCTGGTGTCCATGACCTCTTCCGACAGCCTGATGTGGCGCTGGAAGGCGGCATGCCCGACCTCGCTCCGGAGGATCTTTCGCCCCCGGGGCGGAACCTGTTCCGGAATGCCGGTCACGGTGAGCGTGCCGTCCGTCATCCTGACGCTGATCCGGTCCCTGGGAACTCCCGGCAGATCCATGTAAAGCAGAAAACGCTCGGGGGTCTCCACCAGGTCGGTGCGCGGGGTGACGGCGTCTGCTGACCGGCGGTCAGCTTCCCTGTGGTGGTGCGTCAGCATCGTCCCCACCTCCTCCTCTTCGTCCGGTATGGTTATTCGACCACCTCAAAGTCGGCATCGACGGTCTTTTCTTTGTCTTGCTGTTCGTCGGCAGCCGCCCCCGGCTGAGGACCGGCCTGATCGGAACCGCCCTGCGGACCGCTCTGGGCCGATGCCTGCTGATACATGGCGGCAGCGGCCTGCTGCCAGATCTGGGTCAGCGCCTCGCTGGCCGATTTGATCTCATCGATCCGATCGGTCTTGAGGGCCTCTTTGACGCGGCCAAGAGCCGCCTCGACCTTGGCCCTGGTGTCGGGATCGATCTTGTCGCCGTATTCCTTGAGGTTTTTGTCTATCTCATAGACCATTTGATCGGCACGATTTCGAGTGTCGATCTGCTCCCGTTTGACTTTGTCCTCGCCGGCGTGCGTCTGGGCATCCGAGACCATCTTCTTGATCTCCTGCTCGGTGAGGCCGCTGGAGGCCTCGATGCGGATGCTCTGCTCTTTCCCGGTGGCCTTATCCTTGGCGGAGACGTTCATGATGCCATTGGCGTCGATGTCGAAGGCCACCTCGATCTGAGGCATGCCCCGGGGCGCCGGGGGTATGCCGGTCAGCTGAAAGCGACCGATGGTCTTGTTGTCGATGGCCATCTCCCGCTCGCCCTGGAGCACGTGAATCTCCACCTGGGTCTGATGGTCCTGGGCGGTCGAGAAAACCTCCATCTTCTTGGTGGGAATGGTGGTGTTTCGCTCGATCAGACGGGTCATCACCCCCCCCAGGGTCTCGATGCCCAGCGACAGGGGAGTGACGTCCAGCAGCAGGAC
>CAZOYL010000051.1:0-14286 GCA_964584035.1 uncultured Gemmatimonadota bacterium
CACCCACCCTTCCCGCCACGACCAAAGCCGTCAGTACGGGCCCCAGCTCGATGACCACCGCCTTGCCCACGGCGGTTCCCAAATATCGCATGGGAACCAGATTTTTGAACTGATAGGCAGCCTGTACGGATGAAACGGCACCGGTGAAGATCGAGGTCAACAGAACCAGCGGCAGGGAATTTACGCCCATCAGTGACATCTGCTCGACGACCAGGTGAAGATCGCCGAAAATCCTGGGCAATCCCTTGAAAATGCGACCCAAAAGCAGGATAACGCCGCCGACTTCTCTCACGAAGGAGATGGTTTTCCGCCCGATGAAGGCCAGTATGTTGGCCATCAGAACTCTCCGGCGATAGACTGTTCCCCCTCGATGGCCGGCTCGAAAAAGCTGGTGTACTGGCTCATGAAGGTCAGGTGCACCGTTCCGGTGGGGCCGTTTCGCTGTTTGCCGATGATGACCTCAGCCTTGTTCTTCAGCTCCAGATCGTCCGGGTGATAACGTTCCCCCCGGTAGATAAACAGGACCACATCGGCATCCTGTTCCAGGGCCCCCGATTCTCTAAGATCGGAAAGTTGCGGACGGCGATCCCCGCCGCGTACTTCCACAGCTCTGGACAACTGGGAGAGGGCCAGGATAGGAACCTGCAATTCTTTGGCCAGGCTTTTCAGCGACCGGGAGATCAGCGAGATCTCCTGCTGCCGGCTTTCCGCCCCTCTGGGACCCTGCATCAGCTGGAGATAGTCTATGATCACCAGCCCGATGTCCCTCTCGGCCTGAAGCCGTCGTGCCTTGGCCCTGATCTCCAGCACATTCATCATCGGAGAATCGTCGATAAAAATGGGGGCCTCGGCAAGATTTCCCACACCGATGCTCAGTTTTTGCCAATCCTGATCGGGCAAGGTTCCGGCTCGGACACGATGGGCATCCACCCTGGCCTCGCTGCACAGCAGCCGCTGAGCCAGCTGATAGCTGGCCATCTCGAGGCTAAAAATGGCTGTAGGAATCTTGTGATCCACGGCGGCATTTCGAGCGACATTCAGGGCGAAAGCCGTTTTCCCCATTGACGGCCGGCCGGCGATGATGACCAGATCGCCGGGCTGAAAACCCGCGGTCAGTTCATCGAGTTTTTTGAAGCCGGAGGGTGCACCGATAACGCTTCCCTTTTGGTCATGAAGTTTTTCAACCTTTTCGAAAGCGTCATGGAGAACCCGCTCCAGGGGCAGAAAGCCACGTCGAAGCCGGCGTTCCGCGATAGCAAAGATCTGATGCTCGGCCTGATCCAGCAGCGTATCGACATCATCCACCTCACCATAGCTCTGCGAGGCGATCAGCGTGGTGACCTCTATGAGGCGCCGGATAACAGCTTTTTCCTGAACGATTCCGGCATGATAACTGACGTTGGCGGCGGTCGCCACATTATCCAGCAGAGAAGCGATATAAGCCCGCCCTCCAGCCTCTTCTAGATGACCATGACGATTAAGTTCCTCAGAAACCGTCACCAGGTCGGCCGGTTCATTACGCTCAAAAAGGCTCACGATGGCCCGGAAGATTCTCTGATGGCTCCGGCGGTAGAAGCAGTCTTCGTCCAGCGCCTCTAGAGCAATCCCGACGGCCGATTTGTCCAGCATCATGGCACCCAGGACCGAGATCTCGGCCTCTATGGATTGAGGCGGAAGCCGATTCGAAGATGCCGAAGTTTTCTTGGTGGCGATTTTATTCATGATTCCGATCCGATGGTTCCGGATTGCGATCCGGTGATTCGGTCAAATCCCATCATATCATAGTCAGGCGATCATATTCTTTTCTGAGCAGAAGGAGATCTTCCCAGGCGCTTCTCTTGAAGTGCGGATTGCGCAATAGAGCGGCCGGATGATAGGTGGCCAACAGAGGAATGTCCCCATATCGATGGATACTGCCCCGGAGCCGACCCAGCGGGCTCTTCGTTCTGAGCAACGTCTGTGCTGCAATCCGGCCCAGAGCGCAAATGATGACCGGCTGTAAAATGGCCAGTTGGGCCTGAAGGTGGGGTTCACAACAGCGTACTTCTTCAGGAAGCGGATCTCTGTTCTGCGGAGGACGACATTTTAGAATATTACCGATGAAAACCTCTTCCCTGTTCACATCGATGGCGGCCAGCATTTTCGTCAGCAGCTGTCCGGCCGGTCCCACGAAAGGACGACCCTGGAGATCCTCCTGTTTTCCGGGAGCCTCGCCGACAAAGATCAAATCGGCCTCGGGGTGGCCCTCACCGAAGACGAACCGTTTCCTGGTACGATGAAGGGGGCATTCGGCACAGTCCTTGATCTGCTCATAGAGAGCCTCCATCCGCTGACCGGCCGTTTCCGTAAGACCTCGAGAAGGCAGCCCATAGCCATACTCAAATCCCATCTCCATCTGCTGGCTCAGATATCGGCGAGCCAGTCTCAGGATGTCTTTTTTGTCCTCATTCCGGGGGAGCATCACCGTATCTTTCCCATTCATCGATGCACTCAATGAACCATTCCGTCGGTGCTCTCGTCCAACAGCAGCAAGTGCCCGGGGTCCATCTGTTCTTCATCGGTATTAAGCAACAGACGAGCGGCCAGATATTTGATCTCCGGCTCACCGATCTCATCCCATCCGGACAGAATGGCCTTCTGAATGATCTGCTCCCGCTGTTCGTCATCGATCAATCCGAGTTGATACAGCTGTATAAGATATCCATAGCCGGCGTTTGAGAAATGGAGCCGTTCAGTCGAATGAAGGATGCGGCTGGATTTTTTAGTCGGGTGAGGATTTCTTCGAGATAGCTGGCTGAGTCTCAGGTGTAGCTTTTCCAGAAGCCAGAAAAAAGCGATGTTGATCTCTTCCTCCTGATATCCCCTGTTATGGAGATCCTCTACCAGGCGGTCAAATTGGCTGAGTCCTTTGCCGCTTTCATCTATCTGGTCCATGAGATAGACGATGATATCAATCACGCGCCCCTTCACATATCCTCCCTATCGACACAACCGGAACAAACGAGACTGGCCCACAAAGGTCAATTTAGTCCACCCAAGAATAAATATCAAGCAGTTTTTCTCCACCGGCTCATTATTCAAAACAGTTCAGAAAACCGGAGCAAACTCAATATCCAAAAAAGGTCCAATATACAAATTAAGTCCATTATTCTAAACTGAGTTAATATTCGAAGTCGATTTTTATAAAAGCCTCCTGGCGGTTGACATCGTCTTCCCGGACATGGTTCCGGTTCTCTGTGCGGCTCCAGACATATCCACCCGTGATGCGAACATCCTTGAACGGCTCGATGTCCACGATGAAGGTCACCCGTGTATTGCGATCGATCACGCCCTGCAGGAAGGAATAGCGAGCCGGCTCGGCATGACACCAGGGCAACTGGCCCGGCTCTCCCCGGCGGGTTCGAGAGGCTTCCAGGGCTAATCGCACTAGCGGTGTTACTCTTTGTCCAATTTGCAGATAGACATCGTCTCCGTTCTCCCCCAGCCAGTGCCCCAGAGGGAATCCGTCGTGACGATAGCTGTTGACGACGAATTTATGAGTATAGACACAGGGTTGAACGCGGGCGTATTCCAAGCGCACATCGCTATCATTCCACCCGAGAGGATCGACCAGATGAAATCCGGTCTGGATAGCCACTTTATTACGGGCATCGGCGGCGAACATCTCTTTGAGATAAATCTCGTCGATGAAAACGGCCGCATAGCACCTCAATCCCTTCAGAGGGATGATCTCGAGATCCATACTCATGGTCTCGTTGTCCCGATCGTGTGAACTGTGCTGGGCCGACCAGAAAAGAAGCAGCGGATTGAGGTATGAAAGATCCACATCCCTCTCTCCGTAAACGATGGATTCGGTGAGCCCCACGGTCATTCGCCAGAAGGGGCGAAACTCCAGGCGATGGGCGGCGATATATTTCTCGGCATATTCCTTGCGGATGAAACCATCATCGGTCTCATATTGACGGGTCACCTCTGAAAGAAGGAACCCGTGCAAATGGATGAATTTCAGACGTCCGATGCGGGCTCTCAGCGTCACGAAATCATAAGCCGGAGGATAGTCCGAAAGGGTCAGGTTGCCGCGGAAACCAGGCCCCCAGTCCACGGGCTGCCGCCCTAATTGAACCTCCACGTGAGGATACTGCAGAGAGAGATGGGCATACGCCCAATCGTAGTATCCGATGGCTCCCTGACTGTTGAAGTATCCCCTGAGACCGACATCGTCCGCCCTGACCCGGTTGAAGTTGGTACTCACCTGACCTTTGGCCACCGAGGCGGCAAAGGTCAGATGCCGGTTTATGTGCCCTCTGGCTTTCAGCTGTCCTCGGACGTCGAACAGACGGCGAGAACGATCCTGTTCATCCCCCAGGCGCCCATCGGTACTTCCGCCCAGGTCCACCAGCAGAAGGCGGCCGTCTGTGTTATCGCTCCAGCGGACCAGATGACGGTCGACACCATCGGTCTGAACGCCGAGAGCCTCCAATTCCTCCGCAAACTCCAGCTCCAGCCAATGCAGCCGGTACCGTTCCACATCGGTGATTCGGGGATCCTTTTCCAGGCTGGCCGTCAGCAATTGCGAGACGGCCCCGGCCAGTTCAGCTCTGGGCAGTGGCCTGGTTCCGCTGAGGTATTCGTGCAGCAGCCCCTTGGTCTTCATCCGGTCGAGATAATCGTAAGCCCAATGGTCCAGGGGCAGATCGTCGGCTATGGCCGGCGTTGGAAAGTCGCCCAGCCAAAGCGAAAGGACGATCACCATCAACAGGCATGATGTCCATCTGGTCACAGAAGCCTCTCCGGTTCGATGTAGAGACGATTCCATATATCTCCGAACAGGTCCGATACGTTTCGGCCATATTCTGTCATCTTCTGACAATAGATATCGTCTCCGATGGCCTCCGCGGCAGCGTGGTCGGCCGGCCTGGCTTGACAGCCGGTGGTGATCTGCCGGGCGGAGTCGTAATGATCCCGATAGGGACAGGGCGTGATCAGGTTGCCGACCTCATGGGACGGTTTTAAGAATCCATAATTGCGCTGCCACCGACGGATAGACCTGAAAAAGGTCGAGTTGAGTACTGAATTCAGATCACGACCCTGCTCGTAGGCCGCGACGATATTGTCCACCGTGTAAGGAAAGAAAACGCAGGGCATCACATCTCCTTTCCAGTCGATATAAAGATATCCCCCATCGCGACCGGCGGAAATACAGCCGTTGCTGACCGGGCCGGAGTTCCAGAAATCGGCGATGAAGTGCCCTTTCTCCCGGATGAGATATTGCTCCCGCCGATACATATTCAGCCGCTGTTGCGGCGTCACCATCAGATCCACATCGAATTGCCGTCCGATGGGCAGGTACTGGAAGATCCAAGCGTAGGCCACTCCCTGTTTATCAAAGAAGAAATCGACGAATCGATCGCTGACCACCAGATCGGCGTTATGCCGTGTGGCCGTCACGGAGATGCCGAAGGGGATCCCGAATTCCCGAAGATACCGCATGGCGGAGAGAATCTTTTGATATACACCCTTGCCGCGCCGATTGTCGGTCTCCCTCTCCAAGCCTTCCACCGAGATCGCAGGGGTGATGTTTCCCAGGCGGGCCAGCTCGGAGGCCATTTCCCGGTCGATCAGGGTCCCGTTGGTATAAACCAGAAAGTAGTTATCGGCATGCTCCCCGGCGATATCAAGAAGCCCTTTGACACCATCCTGATAGAGGAACGGCTCGCCGCCGGAGATGACGCAGAAATGTGAATTCCAGAATCGGGTTTTCTCATCGATGATACGGCTGAAGACCTGGTAATCGAGCTGTACGGATTCTTTCGACGAGCTGGCCGCATAACATCCGCGGCAGCACAGATTGCATGCTCTGGTGGGACTGATGGTGAGAAAGCCCGGATAGCCTCTTCGTTCTTCCCGAAAGGCCTTTTTCCGGCGGCCTATATCGTTGAGAAGCACCTCTTCAACCAGAATCTTCATGACCCCGTTGAGAGCTTCGTGTGAGATGCGGTGTTCCCGAAACATTTTTTCGATGGAATTCAGCATATTGCGAATTATCAGGTATTTCTCTTCCTGAACGCGGCGAGGACGTCCGGTGATGTTCTTTACGACCACTTCTTCATACAGACGCCTCTTGGCCATCTTCATGAAAAGACCGCGGATGGTTTTGTTGCGGATCCCCATCTCCGCCATTACGCTGAGGGGTCGGACCAGCATGGACTCCCCCGGCGACATCATTGGTACTCCCCTCCTTTCTGACTGAACAGGAAAAACCTCTGCGCGGCCAGTCTAAGAGCCACCGGAAGCTTCGACGAAAGATGATCACAGCATATGAAAGATCAAAATATCTCAACCTTGAAGTACCTGTGGGGTTGTTCCCGGATGTCCAGAACCAGCGAGTCGAGGTGCCCCACCAGAAGACGGCAATCTCGATAGAGAGATTCGTCGGAGAGCAGCTTTCCAAGTGTGCCCCGACCCTGCAGGCTGGGGACCAGAAGAGAATCCAGCGAAGCGGAAACGGCTTTTATATGGCCGGCCGTCACGCTTAAATCACGAGAGGCCTTTTCCAGGTTGGGAATCAGCTGTTCGGCCTCCTGCCCCGGCTTGAGGCGAGCCAGGGATGAAGAGGCTTGATGCAGATTTTCAATGGTCTCATCCAGGCGGATGGCATTTCGGACCAGCAAACTCTGAAGTTGATCCGAGACTTCGTCGGTATGTTTCACCGCCTGCCGAATGCCTCCGCGACTGGAATCGTCCAGTACTGCTCGAATGGCGGCCAGCACATTCCTCAGCTCATCACCGACCTCACCCACCTGCGACACCACCCGGGTGAAATCCTGCTCATATTGACCCGGAATTGTTTCCCCGGACTCCAGAAGTTCCGGACCGCTCCCCGGGATGATGGAGACGATCTTCTCTCCCATGACCCCCTGGCTTCTGATGACGGCTCTCGATCCTCGAGGCAGGCGGTGCTCCGCGTCGATCCGAAAAGACACCTTCACCTGCTCGCCATCCAGTGACATGTCCGCAACCTGACCGATCGGAAGCCCAGCCACGGTCACCGGGTCCCCTCTCGTGAGTCCGCTGACATCCTGGAAATGAGCCGAGACGATCATCTTCCCTCCGCTCAAACTGACATTCTCCAGCCACATCAGGCTGACGACCAGCAGGACCAGAGAACAGAAGATGATCACGCCCACCACCGTTTCATTCTTCAGAGGTCTCACTGAGACAATCCCCTCCTTTTACAGCAGCAAGGCGGCCAGTAGGTAATTCAGCAAGAAAATGGACAGGCACGAGGTCACCACGGCGTTCGTCGCCGCTCGTCCAACTCCTTCAGCCCCCCCTCCGGCGTGCAGACCATGATAACAGGATATCAGGGTCATCGACGTTCCAAAGATCAGAGCCTTGATCAGACCATAGAAAATATCCCAGGGCACAAAATAGATCTTCATGCCCTTGACGAAATCGAAGTAGGAGATTTGTAAGCTGAGCACGGATGCGAACAGACCGCCCAGCAAGCCGATGACGTCGGCGAAAATGGTCAGTACAGGCAGCATGATCATGCCGGCGATCACCCGCGGCATGATCAGATAGGCAACCGGATCGATGGCCAGAGATTCCAGGGCGTCGATCTGCTCGGTGACCTTCATGGTCCCCAGTTCGGCGGCGATATTCGCCCCCACCCGCCCGGAAAGGACCAGCGCCGTCAGTACAGGTCCCAGCTCCAGCACCACCGATTCGGTGACCACGGACCCGACCAGATAGAGGGGCACATAGCTCTGAAACTGGTAGACGGCCTGCACGGAGGCGACCATACCCATAAAGGCGGCCGTGAACACCACGATAGGCAGCGAGCGCACGCCGATGCTCATCATCTGGGCAAAAACAAGATGCGTATATCCGGGCAGACGGACGACGGCTCGAACGGTGCTCAGTGCCAGAACTGTGAATCGATAGAGATGAGCGAAGAACAGAATAGTCAGCCGGCCCAGCCGATCGAAGATGGGCATGCTCACCCCCTCTTCGGCCTGCCATCTCCCAATGGGCGGCACGGTGAAGGTTGGCAGCAGATCATTCAGGAAGACTCTCCCAGGGCCTGAAAAAAGACCCTGGCGTAATCCCAGGTCGAGATCACCGCTGCGATCACCGCCGCGCCCATCAGCCAGGGCACCAGAATGCCCCAGCCGGCCAGATAGGCTACCACCATGGCAATCAGCAGATTGGTGGTGATCTTTCCCAGGAGACCCGATTTCTCGACCGTTTTTCGCCGCCGTGCCAGGAAGAGACCTCCCCACAGGATGGCCAGATCCCGAGGAATGATCACGGCCAGCATCCAGGCGGGAAAGTCGCGCATGACCGTGAGAACGATGAGCAACACCAGGACGAATATTTTATCGACGACCGGATCCAGAATCTTTCCCAGCTCGGAGACCTGGTTCAAGCGGCGGGCGGCAAATCCGTCCAGACCATCGCTCAACCATCCCAGGCAGACCAGCAGGATGGCCGCCACCGGCACCGGGCCTTCCTTTCCCGCAAGCAGAAAGCAGATCGGCACTAGAAGCATCAGCCGGGCCAGACTCAACCCGTTGGCCAGGGTCAAGATGGGTGTCCGGCGGATCAATTGTCCAAGCTCGTTGAGGATCATATCAGGAATTCGCCTGCGATCGATCCCGCCGGCGCATCATCTCCCGGGCGTGCTCCAACGTGATGGCCGTGATCTCTTTGCCGCCCATCATGCGGGCAATCTCACCTTCTCTCTCCCGGGTTTCCAGACGCCGGATGATCGTTTCGGTGCGTCCTCCCCGTTGTTTTTTGGAGACATAATAGTGCTGGCGGGCCAGACAGGCAATCTGGTGCAGGTGCGTGATACAGAGCACCTGATGCGTGTTGCCTAAAGACCGCAGGGCCTGACCGACGGCCTCGGCCACCTGACCTCCGATGCCGACATCGATCTCGTCGAAGATCAGCAGCGGTACCTGATCGGCGCTGGCCAGGATGGATTTCATGGCCAGCATGATGCGGGAGATCTCCCCTCCCGAGGCGATCTTGGACAGAGGCCGGAGACCCTCTCCGGGATTTGGAGAGATGAGAAACTGGACCTGATCTATCCCGCCGGTATCGCAGCGGTATCGGCCGCGCTCGGTCTGCGCCCAGCCCAGCTCATCAGCCTGTTGCTGAATGTATACTGAAAACCGCGTGCCCGGCATACCCAGTTCCTTGAGCCGCTTTTCCACTTCCCGGCTCAGGTCACCGGAGACGCGTCCCCGGGAAGCGGACAATTCTTCGCAGAGGCGCCCCAGGGACTGTTCCTGTTCTCGAATCTCTTCTTGGATTTTATCCAGACGCTTCTCGCCGGTGGTCAACGCCTCCAGCTCTCCTTCGATGTCATGCTGCCGCTGCTTTACAGCGGAGATGGAGCCGCCATGTTTCCGCTTGAGCCGCTGCAATTCATCGATCCGTTCGACGATCTCGGACAGCCGCTGGGGGTCGGGCTGGAGAGATTTCAGGTGATTCCGTAATTCAAGGGACAGCTCCTCCAGCTGATAGATCATGTCGGCGCAGGCGCTGTTTTTTTCTCCCAGGACGGCATCGATACGGGACAGTTTCTCCAGCCGGCTTCGGACTCCGGAAAGCCCGCTGATGACTGAATCATCATTTTCAAATAGAATACTGTAAGCCGATTTCAGGCCTTCGAATAATTCCTCGGCATGTTCCAGGATACGTCGCTCTTTCTCCAGGTTTTCATCTTCGCCCTGTTCAGGATGACACCGTTCGATCTCCGCCAGCTGATATTCGAGAAATTCCCGTCGATCGCGCCGGAGCTGGATATCTCCGGTCAGCCCGGTTTCCTCCTGATGAAGTTTTTCCAGTATCCGGTAGTGTTCTCGGACCTGTTCTCTGAGGGATCGGAGCTCTCCGTAATCATCCAGGAGATAGAGATGATGGCCCGGGCGCAGGAGAGATTGATGATCATGCTGACCGTGCAGATCGACCAGCAGGTCCCCAACTTCTTTCAACTGCGAAACCGTCAGACGGGAGCCGTTTAAAAAAGCCTTGCTGTCTCCCTTCTGTGAGACCATCCGTTTGAGAATAACCAGTCCATTCTCGGTTTCCAGACCCATGTCATCGAGATGCTCGATCAGCATGCGGCGAGCGGAAAGATCGAATACTCCCTCCACAATGGTCGACCGGGCCCCCTGCCGAACCATATGAACGCCGGCCCGCTCTCCCAATAACAAACCGATGGCACCCACCAGGATCGATTTCCCGGCGCCGGTTGAGCCGGTGAGAACGGTCAGCCCCTCCTCCAGGTCCAGGTGCAATTCCTTGAGCAGGGCGAAATTCTGAACGGTCAGCTGTTTCAGCATCAGTGATCTTCTTCGGTGGCGGGCTTAATTCCCCACTTGAGCTTGGTGCGTAAGATCTCGTAAAAAGATTTGTCCCCCACCCGGACCAGTTTCAAGGTTGGCACCGCCGCACGGGCCGTCATTACATCGCCGGAACGAAGGCGATGGCTTTCCTGACCATCGACGTTAAACGTCATCTTGTCATGATCCGAGATCACCTCGACCTTCAAAACCTCATCGTGATCGATGACCAGGGGACGCACCGCCAGGGAATGAGGGCAGATGGGAGTGGCCACGATGGCTCTCATTTTAGGATTCATGATGGGACCGCCGGCAGAGAGAGAATAAGCCGTTGAACCCGTCGGGGTGGATATGATCACCCCATCGGCCTTGTAGGAGCCGACGAAATGTCCGTCGATCCAGACGTGGAGCTCGATCACCCGGGAGATGCCGCCCTTGTCGATAACCATGTCATTGAGCGCGTAGTGCCAGTGGCCGGTTTCTCCGATGCGGGCTTTCAGCAACATACGCTCCTCGATGGAATGCTTTCCGTTGAAAATCTTTCTCATGGCCCTGTAGAGATCCCTGGGCACCACCTCGGCGAGAAATCCCAGAGTCCCCAGATTGACACCCAGAACAGGCACATCACGGGAGGCTAAAATGCGAGCGGCATTGAGGATGGTGCCATCGCCTCCAATGGCTACGACCAGCTGAGCACATTTTCTGAATTCGACCAGCGAATAAGCCTTCTGTCCACGCTCCGACCAGGACGAGAGCTCCTCCGGGAGTATTGCCTGATGTCCCTGGTCCGGTAGCCACTTGAGCAATTCCCGGACGACGTCCTGGCTTCCTTTCTTTTTGGTATTGGCAAGAATGCCCACCTTCATTTGGTTTTGAGCTCCTCTTGAATTCTTCTGCAGATTCCGGCAACATCCATGTCCAGCGCCGTCAACAGCCGATCTCTGGCGCCGTGCTCGATGAAACGATCCGGCAGGCCGATGCACGAGACAGACACCTCCCGAATGTGTTCCCGTTCGTAGAACTCCATCACAGCAGCCCCGAATCCTCCGGCCAGGACGTTCTCCTCTATGGTGATCAGATGCTTATGGCGGCCGGCAAGGTCTCTCAGCATAGATTCATCTAATGGCTTAACAAAACGGCTATTTATAACAGTCGCTTCAATTGTATTCTGAGCTAAGGCCTGAGCGGCCTTAAGGGCCGGATAGACCATCGATCCAACCGCTAAAATGGCGACATCGGCGCCCTCTTGAAGCATCTCCCAGGTGCCGATATCGATCAGGTGCAATCTCGGGGACAGGTCCGCTCCTTCTCCGCTGCCACGGGGATAGCGCAGGGCCACGGGACCCTTTTCATAACGAATGGCCGTTTTCAGGAGATGGCGCAGCTCATCCTCGTCCTTGGGCGCCATGATGACCATGTTGGGAATCTGCCGCAGCATGCTCAGATCCAGGAGACCATGGTGCGTGGGGCCATCCTCGCCCACCAATCCCCCGCGGTCGATGGCGAATACCACCGGCAGGCACTGCAGGGATACGTCGTGAACGATCTGGTCGAAGGCTCGCTGGAGAAAGGTGGAATAAATGGCCACCACCGGCCTCATGCCCTGACAGGCCAGACCGGCGGCGAAGGTCACGGCATGCTCCTCGGCGATCCCCACATCGAAGAAGCGACCTGGGTATCGACGGGCGAACTCGGTCAAACCCGTCCCGATGGACATGGCGGCCGTGATGGCGATGAGGTTTTTATCCCGGGCCGCCAGCCGTACCATGGTATTTCCGAACACCTCGGTATATGAGGGAACCTGTTTTCGCTTTTTCACGGTTCCGTTGATCTTCTCGAAAGCCCCGATACCGTGAAATTTCGAGGCATCCTCCTCGGCGAAGCGATATCCCCGGCCCTTTTTGGTGATCACATGCAGAAGAATCGGACCGGAGATACCCTTGATCTGCTTGAGTGTTCTGATCATCTGAGTATAATTATGACCATCGATGGGTCCGAAATATCTGAAGCCGAGCGCTTCGAAGACCATCCCGGGAACCAGAAATGTCTTGACGCTTTCTTCCATACGGTGCGCCAGGGTTCTCAGGCGCCGGCCCACCCGGGACATTTTTCCGGTCATCAGCCAGATATCATCCTTTAGACGGTTATACAGCGGATTGGTGATCAAATCGGTCAAATAGGTGGACAGGGCGCCCACGTTCTTCGATATGCTCATGGTATTGTCGTTGAGCACCACCACCAGGTCTTTTCCCAGAGCACCGGCATTGTTCAATCCCTCGAAGGCCAGACCGCCCGTCATGGAACCGTCACCGATGACGGCCACCACCCGAAACTTCTCTCCGGCCAGATCCCGGGCACAGGCGATGCCCAGAGCCGAGGAGATCGATGTAGAGGCATGCCCGGCATTGAAGACGTCATACTGGCTCTCGCTTTGTTTGCAAAAACCGCTGATGCCGCCGTACTGCCTGAGAGTGTCGAACCTTTCTTTCCGTCCGGTGATCAACTTATGGGCGTAAGCCTGGTGACCGACATCCCAAATGATTTTATCCCGAGGCGTATCGAAAATATAATGCAGCGCGATGGTCAACTCCACCGCTCCGAGACTGGGCGCCAGGTGTCCTCCGTGTTGAGAAACGACGGATATGATCCGGTCCCGGATCTCGCCGGAGAGGATGACCAGCTCCGGAATGGAGAGCTTGCGAATATCCTCGGGACTGTCGACACGGTCGATGATCGGATTTTTCTCGGGCAAATCCATTTTCGCTTTCCTATTTCACGCGATGGACGATGAAATCGGCCATCTTATAGAGCCGCTGCGCTTCGGGACCAAACGGCGACCGGAATTCCTTGGCCTCGGCGATCAATCCAAGGGCCTGGTCCTTGGAATTCTCCAGACCAAAGACGCGCGGATAGGTCGCCTTCTGATGATGGGCATCCATGCCCACCTGTTTTCCCAGCATCTCTTCGCTTCCTTCTACATCCAGGATGTCGTCGATGATCTGGAAAGCCAGCCCTACTCTTTCACCATACTGAGAAAGTGCCCGCAGCGCTGCCTCGTCCGCTCGACCGCAGACGGCACCCGCCCGGATGGCCGTGGTGATGAGCACGCCGGTTTTGTGGCGATGGATGAATTCTATATCCTCCGGGGAAAGCTCCTGGCCTTCAGATTCCAGATCTACCGTCTGTCCCCCGATCATGCCCCGGGAGCCAATGGCCCGGGCCACCTCTTCGGTCAGCGAGGCCGGTGCGGTCGAGGCCAGGATTTCGAAGGCCAGGGCGTGCAAGGCATCGCCCGCCAGAACGGCGATGCCCTCTGGAAAAGCTTTATGCAGGGTCGGCTTTCCACGTCGAACATCATCATCGTCCATGCAGGGGAGATCGTCGTGAATCAATGAGTAGGTGTGGATCATCTCCAGGGCGCAGGCCGGGTCGAGAGCGTCCTCTTCACGTCCTCCCGCCAAAAGTGCCGTAATCAGGGTCAAGATAGGTCTGATCCGTTTGCCGCCGGCGAAAATGCTATAACGCATGGCTCGGTGGACCGAATGGGGACGCTCATCCTGCCCGGGCAGTAGCTCTTCAAGACGACCGTTGATCAGGCTGGCCTGACGGCGGAGGTACTCTGAGAACTCCATCATTCCGACTCACCTTCATTCTGGCCTTTACGATCCTCATCTGCTTCGACTTCACCTGTGTTCTCTTCCTGACGATCTTCGGCCGACTCGAATATCTCGACGGTTTGCTGTGAAAGTCTGTGGATCTTTTTTTCCGCTTGCTGCAGCCGGCGGCCGCACAGCTTGACCAGAGATATTCCCTGTTCGAATGCCTGAATGGCTTCTTCCAGAGGAAGCTGTCCCCCCTCCAGACGTGAGACAATGTTTTCCAGACGTTCCAGTGCCTCTTCGAAGGTGGGCTTATTATCCAAGCGACC
>CAZOYL010000051.1:14386-16946 GCA_964584035.1 uncultured Gemmatimonadota bacterium
CGCACGCGCGTCACCGATCCCTCTATGCTCCCGCGGGCGAAGGTGATCGCGATACCGTCTGACTGAGAAAGCGACCGGGCATCGGTGATAATGGACTCGCCGGGCAGACGTCCAGAAAGACGGCGGCAGATGCTGTATCCTCTTGACAGCACGGCACCGGGATCCAGCGCCGAAAGTTTTTCCTGCTGCGCTCTCAGACCGTTTATGAGATCCCGATGCAGATGCATGGCCGCCGATCGAAGATGCTGTTCTCGCGATCGGAGCGCCTGCCGCTGCCGGTCGATGATGTCTCTGGGGCGTTTCATGCCATGACTGCTTTTTAATCCATCCAGATGCTTCCACCGCGAGTCGTTCAGCCGCCGGGCGGCACGATCCATGCGAAGCTGCAGCGACCGCAGCAGCGTCATCACCTCGCGTTGATCGGGGACGACCATCTCCCCCGCGGCGGAGGGCGTCGGAGCTCTCAGGTCGGCGACCAGATCCGAGATGGTCACATCGATCTCATGACCCACCGCCGATACGATCGGTATTTTGGAGGCGAAAATAGCGCGGGCCATAATCTCCTCATTAAAAGCCCACAGGTCCTCCGGGGCTCCTCCCCCCCGTCCCACGATGATGATGTCGGCGGCGTTCGCTTGATTGAGCTCCCCGACGGCCCCGGCGATCTGCTCCGCGGCTCCGGGACCCTGTACGGCCGCAGGATACAGAAGGATCCTGACCGCGGGAAAACGCCGGGAGATGACGCCGACGATGTCCTTAATGGCCGCACCCGTCGCGGAGGTAATCACCGCTATGCGGCCGGGAAATCGCGGCAGAGGCTTCTTGTACTGCTGATCGAAAAGCCCCTCTGTCCTTAATTTGGCGGCCAGGCGCTCAAAAGCCAGGCGAAGATCTCCGATTCCCTGCTGCTGCATCTGATAAACCTGGAGCTGATACTGTCCGCTCCTCTCGTAAAGACTGATCTTGCCCCTGACCTGGACACTGAGGCCTTCCTCGGGATTGAAAAACAGGTGCTGGTTGTGAGCTTTCCACATGACACAGCGAAGCTGGGCGTAGCGGTCCTTAAGGCTGAAATACATATGTCCCGAGGTGTGCCAGGTAAAATTCGAAATCTCACCTGTTACGCAGACCACGGGAAAGCTCATCTCCAGAAGACCCTTGATCTGCCGATTCAACTCTGAGACGGTAAAAACCAGCGGCTGGTTCATGCGCCCGCCTTCCCGGTATCCGGCGGAGATGCCCTTCTGCTCTGATGGAGCTGTTCAGCGGCCTGAACGGTGTTCTTCAGAAGCATGGTGATGGTCATGGGACCCACTCCTCCCGGAACCGGCGTAATCCATGAGGCCACGTCCCGTGCCGAGGGAAAATGCACATCTCCCACCAGTCTATAACCCCTGGGAGCATCAGGGTCCTTGCGGCGGTGAACCCCGACGTCGATGACGACCGCCCCGTTCTTGATCATGTCGCCATTGACGGCTTCCGGCTGTCCCATGGCCGCCACCAGAATGTCCGCCCGGCGGCAGTGACTTCTCAGATCGGATGTGGCGGTATGGCACACGGTCACCGTAGCATTGCCGCCCGTCCTTTTGGCCATGAGAAGCAGTGCCAGGGGGCGGCCCACAATGGCACTTCGTCCCAGGATGACGACCTCTTTGCCGCCGGGATCATTCCCGGTGCGCTGGAGCAGTTCCAGGATTCCCGCCGGCGTGCAGGGGACAAAGGCCGCCTGTCCGGACGCCAGACGGCCGACATTGAAAGGATGAATCCCGTCGACATCCTTCTCGGGAAGAATACATTCCGCTATCTGTTTGGAATCCACATCTGATGGCAGGGGCAGCTGGACGAGAACGCCGTGTATGTCCCGGCGTTCGCCAAGCTGTTGGACGGCGGATAGAATACTGGGGGTGCCGGCCGTCTCCGGCAGGCGCACGGTTTCGGAGTATATTCCAAGCTTTTCACAGGCTTTTGCTTTTGCCCCCACGTAGGTGAGCGAGGCTGGATTCATACCCACCAGAACCATGGCCAGGCCCGGTACCACGTTACGTATCCGCAGCTCCTCGATCCGGGGCACCAGTTCCTGACGCATTTCCCGGGCGGCCTTCCGGCCGTCGATGAGCCGTGCGGACATGTTTCCTCCAGAGAGAAGACCTCAAGGATGGCTCATGCTGATCCTACGGATCTCGGTGGCGTGCCCGGAGTCCTCGTCGATCTTGATGAGGACTCCACAGAGCTTCACATCGGAGGTGGCGGTCTCGAAATGGGTCGGCAATTGTGTGAGGAATCGTTCCAGGACAGGTTTTTTCTTCATTCCGAGAACGGAATCGTGGGGGCCGGTCATACCCACATCGGTGATATAGCCGGTGCCGCCCGGTAGAACGCGCTCATCGGCTGTCTGCACGTGCGTGTGAGTGCCCACGACGGCGCTGACCCGCCCGTCAAGATACCAGCCCAGGGCGATCTTTTCCGACGTGGCCTCGGCATGCACGTCCACCAGGATGATGTTGGTGCGTTCTTTCAAATACTGAAGTTCGCGATCGGCGACGCGAAAAGGACAGTCAAT